>NZ_CP024314.1:1200000-1500000 GCF_002944315.1 Rhizobium sp. NXC24 | reverse complement strand
TCGGAGGGAGGACCAGCCGCTGGTCTTCAGGGCCCGGTTCGCGGCATCGACGGCCCGATCGACCAAGTCCTTTCCGGCCACCGGACATTCCGTGAAAGCAACGCCATCCGACGGTCGGTGCATGGTCATGCCGCCGATGGCTGCGACATAGCGGCCAGCGATGAAATGTCCGCTTGGGAGATCGAGCGAATTTGGATCGAAACTAAGGGTCATGGCCGTTCCTTACCGTCGGATCGGGCAAGTCTATCGGCTGCACCCTGGCAGTTTCGATTGATGCTTCCGCCGTCGCGACGGAATATCCCGTTTGCCCTCAGCGTTTCAGCGCAAGATTCGGCGCTTTAGAGAACATCACGCAATGTGGTGAGAAAGGGCCGCACAAATCGCGAGGCGGGCCGGGCGTCATTGGTGGCGGCCACCATCCGCATGGCAATCTTCGGTTCGAAGGGGCGGGCCACCAGACCCTCGAAGCCATGCCAGGCAACGAGCCCGTCGACCAGGGCGATGCCGAGCCCCTCGCGCACCAGCGGCACCGCGCCGACCGAAGAGGCAATCTGAATGGCGACCTCGCGCTGCAGGCCGCAGCTCGAAAAAGCTTCGTCCATCGCCGCGCCGATTTCCGCATGGGCGCCGTAGGAGATCAGCGGCAAACCGTCGAGATCGGCGGGGCCGATCCTTGCCTTGGATGCCAGGGGATCATCGGCCCGCATTACCGCGACGATCGGAACATCGCTAAGGATTTCGCTGCGAACGGTCGGGGCTTCGATCACCGACAGTGTGACGGCGAGATCGATGTCGCCGAGAAGCAGCGCCTCGGCGATCTCGCGCTTCGGCAGGGCGTGGAGATGAACCTTCACTTCCGGATGCCGCGCGCGAAAGCGCAGGAGTGCCTTCGGCAGCACCGAATAGGTGACCGCCAGGCTGATCCCGAGCCTCAGCAAACCGATCTTTTGCGCACCGATATCCCGCGCCAGCGATTTCAGGGCTTCCATCTCACGAAACACCCGGTCGGCATCTGCAAACAGCAGGTTGGCCTCCATGGTCGGCACGAGCCGCCCGCCGATGCGATCGAACAGCGTGTAGCCGAGCTGGCTTTCCAGGTGATGGAGAAACTTGCTGGCGGCGGGCTGCGATATCCCAAGCGAATTCGCGGCTGCGGTCAGCGTACCGTCGCGCATGATCGCCCGGAAGATTTCTAGCTGGCGTGCGTTCATGAGATCCGCCTTCAGGTTATGGATGTCATAACCAATCGCCGCAGACTGTCAAACGCCGTAGCGTTCGCGCATCTCGGCGAAGATGGCGCGCATCTGTTCGGCCATGCCATCGTCCGACTTGTTTGAGTGGGACGCGACCGCATCGAAGATCCTGTGCTTCAAAAAGAATCGCCAGCCGACCGGCACGCCGGCGAGAAAGCCGGTCAATAGATCGTAGCGCTCCTCCGTCCATACCGATTCAAAGGCGATCCGCTCTGCTGCATAGATGATGGGAGCGGTCTTTGGCGATCGGTCGGCCCGTAGAGCTGCGGTCGCCTCGCCGTCAGCCACGCCATCCGATATCGCCACGCCGTAGTCGCGTCGCGCACTTTCGATTGAGATCGCGCCGCGGCGCACATCCTGAATGACCTTTTCGACCGGCCGCTCGAACGGATCGCCATAGCCACCGGCGCCGGGACCAATGACGCGGATCACGTCGCCGGGATTGCAGCGCACAATGTCCGTATTGCCGAGCGAAATCTCATCGTCTCCGTCGGGGTTGCGGATAAAGCGTGAGATGGTGCCGGCATGACCGCCTGCGAGACCCCAGGAGGGCATGACTGAGCGATTGCGATTGCGCGCCGTCACAACGGTTTCCGGCGCCGAGACCTGAAATTCCATCACGGCCGACAGGCCGCCGCGATAGCGACCGGGCGCGCCCGTGTCGGTCTGCAGCCCATAACGGAGAAAGCGGATCGGCACTTCCGCCTCGCTGATCTCGATCGGCGTGTTGCGCAGGAAACCTGTAGCACCGCCGGCGCCGTCGCTACCGTCGCCGATCGGTGTTCCGCCGCCACCGCCGCCGACCGGGCCGATCGAGGCCATGACCGGCCGGCCGTTTCTGGCGCTGGTCTTGATGTTCATGATGGCATTACCACCAGGGGAGGCGGCCGGCATCAACTCCGGAAGCGCCTTCGCAAAGGCACCGACCGTGACGATCTGGGTCATGGCGCAGGTCAGGGAACGCATGCCGACGGCGGCGGGACGCTGGCAATTGACGATGCTTCCTTCGGGAAGCACCGCCCGCGCCGGCCGGAGCGTTCCGGCATTAAGTAGCAGGGAGTTGTCGAGGGTGTATAAGACATAAGTCAGGCCCACCATCACCAGCGGATGGCGTTCGCGCCCGCCGGTCGGCATATTGAGCGACGACCCTAATTGTGGATCGCTGCCGGTATAGTCGAGTTCGATCTCGTCATCGCGGATACGCAGCGTCAGCGCCACACGGCAAGGCTTGCCGCCGACCGAATCCTCATCGGCATAGTCCGCGAAGAAATAGTCGCCATCCGGTATGCGCTTGAGAATGGCGTGCGTCTGTTCCTCCGCATAGTCGAGAATCTGGCCGACGCCGTCGATGAAATCGTCAAAGCCGAAGCGCGCAATAATCTCCTTCAGCTTGCGCTCGCCGATATTGACGGAGGCGATCTGGGCGTTGAGGTCGCCGATGTTCTGATCCGGCAGGCGGACATTGGCCCTGACAGTGCGCAGCACGAAATCGTTCAACACGCCGTTTTCGACGAGCTTTACCGGCGGAATGCGCAAGCCTTCCTGCTCGATTTCAGTGAGCGAGCGCGACAAAGAGGCAGGGACTGCGCCGCCGACATCGGTATTGTGAATATGGCCGACGACGAAGCAGGCGATCTCGCTGCCGTGAAACACCGGTTTCCAGATATGGATATCGGGAGAATGGGTCGCGACGAAACCGCTATAGGGATCGTTGGTGATGCAGATGTCGCCCTCGGCATAGTCATCGAACATGTCGAGGAGAGGGCGGTAGTCGATGCCGCTGTACCACGGGGCTCCGAACTGGCGTGGGCTTGCGAAGGCAAGCCCCTCGCGCGTCACCACCTGGCAGGAGAAGTCCTCCGTTTCCTTGACGAAAGCGGAATGCGCCGTGCGCATCAGGGTGAAGGCCATGGCATCGGCGGCGGCGGCACAGAAGTTGGCGAGCACCTTCAGATTTCTGCGATCGATTGCCATCTCAGGCCTCCATGCGGATGATAACAAGATTGCCGAACCGGTCGACATCGACGGCGAAATCCGGCGGCACGATCGTCGTGGTATCGTCCTGCGCGATGATTGCCGGCCCGGTCAGGCGATGTCCCGTCTTCAGATCGCTGCGGTGATAGACTGCAGTCATGGCAAGACGGCCGTCGAACCAGGCTTCGGCCGAGAAGCGGGGCTTGGCAGGCTCATATGCTGGGCCGAGTTCGGCCAAATACGGTTTCGGCGTCGCGCCCGATATGGTCAGGCGGAGATTGATCATCTGTACCGGCGAAGCCGATGCCGCATGGCCGAAAAGCCGTTCATGTTCGGCGTGGAAGGCGGCGCCAATAGCATCGGCATCGATCTCTTCGAGCCAATCGCCCTGCAGCGCGACTTCGATCTCGTAGGATTGGCCGAGATAGCGCATGTCGGCGAAGGCCTGGACGAATGCAGGCCCGGCGAAGCCCTGTTTTTGCCGCAGCCATTGTTCGGCCTCAGCTTTCAGTTCCCGGTAGGGTGCGGCTACATTGGCCATCGCCTCCTTCGTGACGTCGCAATAGACGGTACGGATGAAGTCGTTCTTCAGGTCGGCGATCAGGCCGCCGAGGGCAGAGACGATGCCGGGGGTGGGCGGAACCACAACGCCCTTCATGTCGAGCTCGCGCGCCAGGAAGCAGGCCAGCATGGCGCCGGCGCCGCCGAACGCAAAGAGATGGAACTCCCGTGGGTCGATCCCGAAGCGGGAGATCAGGCCGCTGACCTCGGCATACATGCCTGAAACCGAGATATTGAGGATGTCGCTTGCCGTCGCTTCGATCGTACCGCCGAGCGTCGTTGCAAGGGGAGCAATCGCCGCGCGGGCGGCAGCGCGGTCGACCTCAACCGCACCGTAGCCGAGCGGCATGTGGCCGATCAGATTGCAGGCCGCGACCGCATCGGTGACCGTCGGCCGAACTCCACCGCGTCCATAGCAGGCGGGACCCGGCGTCGAGCCGGCGCTGTCCGGGCCGACCTGAAGCATCCCGAAGGCATCCACCCAGGCAATGGACCCGCCACCCTGTCCGACGGAGCTGACCGATACGGAGGGGATGTGAATCTGGAAATCCCCGATCAGCTCGCCGACACCATATTGCGGCAGGCCGTCGAGGATGACAGCGACATCGGCACTGGTGCCGCCGATATCGAGGCTCAGAATGCGCTCGAAACCGCTGGCCTTGGCGAGATAACCTGCCCCGATCACCCCGGAAGCGGTGCCGGAGAGGATCATCTGCACGCAGTCGTTTCGCGCTTGGTCGATGCCCATCACGCCGCCGTTGCTCTTCGTGATCAGCAGCGGGCAAGCAAGCCCCTCCTGCCTCAGCACGCTTTCGAAACGGTCAAGGTAGCGGGAGACGCGCGGCTGCACATACCCGCTGATGACAGCCGTAATGGTGCGCTCATATTCGCGGATGATCGGCCAGGTTTGCGCGGAGGAAAAGACCGGCAGGCCCGGCGCAAACCTTTCGATCATTGCCTTGACGGCAAGTTCGTTGGCCGGATTGCGATAGGCGTTGAGGAAGGCGATGACGATACCTTTGCAGCCGGCCCGTTCGGCTGCACGCACGGCCCTCTCGACATCGGCCTCATGCGGAGCCCCAAGTATATCGCCGGTAGCGGCGGTTCGCTCGTCGATGCCGAACACGCGATCGCGTGCAATCAGCGGCTCCGGCCGCACCGAATAGAGATTGTGGATCTGCGGGATCTTCAGGCGCGCGATCTGCAGCACGTCCTCGAAATTCCGTGTGGTGAACAAAGCCAGGTCGTGGCCGTTGCGCTGAATGACTGTGTTGACGCCGACCGTCGTGCCATGGGTGAAATAATCGACCCCAGCAGGATCGAGGCCGTCGCGGGCCTTGAGCGTCGAAAGACCTGCGGTGATTTCCGCTCCCGGCTCATCCGGCCGCGAGAAGACCTTGAGGGTGGAGATGCGTCCGCTCGCCTCATCAAACACCGCAAAATCGGTGAAGGATCCCCCGACGTCGACCCCGATACGATAGCCCATGTGCGTTTCCTTGTGCTGGCCGGAGCAGAATGGCGGGTGAGCCTCATGGTCGCCAGTAACAAGAGCAGCGCAATCCATAACCCTTGGTTATGGGCTTTCAGTGGGTTTTCGGATGCTCATGTAATATTCCGGGTGCGGGACTGGCGCGAAGCCGGCCTTTGCGTAGACCGCATGCGCATCACGCGTCGCCAGCATCCAGTTGCTCACCGTTTTCAGCTCTGGATGGCTTTGGATCACCGCCGTAAGAAACGTCGCCAAGCCCCGGCCGCGATGGTCCGGCAGGGTGAAGACATCGCGCAGATAGGCAAAGATAGCGAGA
This sequence comes from Rhizobium sp. NXC24, assembly GCF_002944315.1. NCBI lineage: Bacteria > Pseudomonadati > Pseudomonadota > Alphaproteobacteria > Hyphomicrobiales > Rhizobiaceae > Rhizobium > Rhizobium sp. NXC24. The sequence goes on along the minus strand of NZ_CP024314.1, from coordinate 1,494,407 downwards.
TCCGTGACGACGCGTGCAAAAGCAGCAAAATCGCCGTTCGGCGCATAGATAGCGACCGGCAGCGAACCGGCGAGCGCCCGTTCGAGCAGAGCGCGATCGAGGCCACGCGCCCAGTAGGATTCTTCCGAGAGATAGCGATGGATCCGATCGACATCGAGGCGAGCGCGATCCGTGCTCAGCGTATAGCCCTCATGTTCGGCCTCAAAGACCGGCAAGTCCGCAAGGCTTATCATCAGCTAACCGTCACATAGATCTTGCGGACCGTCTCCATCGTTCGCCATACGCCCTTGAATCCCGGCTTCATGACGAAGCTGTCGCCGGCGCGATAGGTCACCGATGTCCCGCCTTCATCGGTCAATTCGATGACGCCCTGAAGGATGTGGCAGAATTCGAAAGTTTCGCCCTTGATCGAACGCGTTTCGCCCGGGGTTGCCTCCCACACGCCGGTGTTGATCATGCCGTCGCGCGCACTGTCTTGAGCCCAGGTCTTGAAGGACGGATCTCCGGAAATCAGCCGGTCCGGCATGGCCTTAGAGTGTTTCGGCTCGAAGGCCGGGTTCGGGTCGATGGTTTTCAACAGAGACATGGAGTTCCTTTCCTGATGATGATCAATAGCCGCGGCTGCGGTCGACAAGACCGATCGGGTCGAGCCCAGCCTCGTGGCGGCGAATATTGGCGATGACGGTGTTTGCGGCCGTCTCCGGCTGCGTGACGCTGGCAATGTGCGGCGTCAGAACGATCCTGGGATGGCGCCAGAGCGCATGTCCGGCCGGCAGCGGCTCCGGTTCGGTGACGTCGAGGACGGCGCCGCTGATATGGCCGCCGTCGAGCGCTTCGATGAGAGCCTCCGCGTCGAGCTGCTGACCGCGGCCGGCATGCACGAGGCCGGCGCCTTCAGGCAGCGCCTTGAAGAGATCGGCATTCAGGATCCCGCGTGTCTCGGGCGTCAGCGGCAAGAGGCAGACGAGAATATCGACGCCCGCCAGAAATTCCGGCAATTGATCCGTTCCGTCATAGCAGGCGACGCCCTCAATGCTGCGCGGCGAGCGGCTCCACCCGCGAAGCGGAAAGCCGAAAGGCCGCAGCCGATCGATGACGGCAAGGCCGAGATTGCCGAGGCCGAGTATGCCGACACAGCGGTCGGCTGCCTGCCGAACCGGGCGGGAGGCCCATTTGCCCGCCCGCTGCTGCTCCATATAGCCAGGCAGATCGCGGTGCAGCGCAAGGACGCCCAGCGTCACATATTCCTGCATCATCCTGATAATGCCGTCCTCGACCATGCGGACCAGCTTGACCTTGTCGGGAAGTGCGGCCAGCGAGAACTGGTCGACGCCCGCGCCAATCGAAAACAGGATTTCGAGATTGCGATAGCGGTCGAGATCGGCGGGCGCTGTCCAGGTCAGCAGATACTTGATCGTTGCCGGATCGACGCTAGCCGAATCCGTGACGAAGGGGAGGGTCGGCAGTTCGTGCGCGAAAGCCGCGGCAAAGATCCTCGCCCGCTCTGCATCCGAGTTGAATAAAAAGGCCATGGGCTTCCTCTGGCTTGCTCCTGGTATTCTGCTGCCGGCGTCTCAACAGGATGCATCGAAGTAGGGTCAATCAACCGCATATCGATCCGTTTTTCGTGGCAACGACGTATGCCGCCAGGACATCAACGGACGAGACGATCTCCCAGCGCTTCGATCATGCGGACACAGGCAGACAATTCGCTCTCCTCAATGAATTCGTTGGCTTTGTGCGCCCAGCTGATATCGCCCGGACCGCAGATGACCGCCTCCATTCCGGCCGCCTGATAAAGGCCTGCTTCCGTGCCGTAGCTGACGGCGGCGAGCGGCGGCCGCCCTGTCAGCTCCTCCATCAGCAGGGCAAGCGGCGCGTCAACGGCAAGGGACAGGGCCGGATAGCTGCTCATGACCTCCCAGCGCGCCGTAAAGCCGCGCTGCTTCAAGGCGCCCAGGCGTCCTTCGATCCCCGCGAGCAGACTTGTTGGATCGACGCCGGCGATCGCGCGGGCTTCCAGCTCAATGGTACATTCTTCGGGAATGACGTTGACGGCCTGCCCGCCATGCAAGGTGCCAACCTGCAACGAGGAATAGGGCGGCTCGAAATTGTCGTCGAATGGCCCTTGGGTCAGACGCTCGGCGGTCGTGACTGCTTCGCCGAGAACGTCGGCCATCGCATGGATGGCATTGAGGCCGAGATCCGGCCGCGAGGAATGACCGGCGCGACCACTGATGACGACTCTTGCTGCTGCTTTTCCTTTATGGGCGCGGATGGCGCGCATGCCGCTGGGCTCGCCGATGATGCAGCCCTCCGGCTTGGCACAGAGATCGGGAAGCCGCGCGATCAGATGCGGAACGCCGCGGCAACCGGCCTCTTCGTCATAGGAGAAGGCAAGATGCAGCGGCCGGGCGAGTGAGCGTCCGGCAATGGGCGGCAGCGCAGCAAGCGCACAGGCGAGAAAGCCCTTCATGTCGCTCGTCCCGCGGCCTGCGAGCCGCGCGCCGTGACGCTGCAAGCGAAAGGGATCGCTTGTCCACCCTGGTTCTGTTGCCGCGACAACGTCCATGTGCCCGGAGAGCAGGTATCCAGGCCGGTCGGCCGGACCGACGGTCGCAAACAGGTTGAACCGGTCTCCTTCAGGCCCGGTAAGGACGACGACCTTTGCACCGGCCCGCTCCAGATAATCGGCGATCCAGCCGACGATCTCATGGTTTGGCGTACCGACCACGGAGGGGAATTCGACCAGCTTTTCGAGGATCTGTGCTGCCGTCATCGCGATCATCACAACATCCCCGGCTTTCCGAGATCGGTGCCGTCGATCATGCGCTCATACCGATAGGGCTTGGGATCAACGCAGGGCCTTTCACCGCGAATGAGATCGGCGGCCAGCATGCCGGCGGCGGGTCCGATCCCGAAACCGTGACCACTGAAGCCTGAGGAGACAAAGAGGCCAGGCCGTGAAACGATCGGCGAGATCACCGGTATGGCATCCGGCGTGGAATCCACCATGCCGCCCCAGCACTCGGCCGGACGAATGCCGGCGAGTTCGGGATAGGTCGCGACCAGTCGGGCAATGCCGCGCTCGACAAGATGGGCATCCGGCTGCGGATCGAGCGTGCGGATGCGTTCGAAAGGCGAGATCCCATCCGCCTTCCAGCGGGCGATTGCTTCCGGCCCTTCCATAAATTGACGGCCAAGCGCAAAAGTCAGACCCTTCCGGCGCGTCTGAAAGGTGCGCCAGAAATCGCGGGCTTGCAGCAGGCCGTAGGGCGTGATCTGCAACTGGCCGAGGCCGCTCAATCCCACCGTATAGCCGCCGTCCAGCCGGCGACGGATGGTCACGTCCTCCATCGCGATCCCGCCATCGGTCACGGCCGGTGCGGCGACGGTATAGAAGGATGTGGATTTGACGCATGCCTGCAGGAAGCGGATTCCATGATGTCTCAGGAACATACCGCTCCAGGCGCCGCCGGCAACCAGAACGGCCGACGCGCGGATTGCACCCTTTTCCGTGACGACGCCGCTGATCCGCCCCGCTTCCGTTTCGAGCTCGCGGGCGGCACAGTTCTGGACTATGACGGCGCCAAGCCGCTGGGCACCGCGCGCCAATGCCGGCACCGCAAGCTCAGGTTCCGCGCGTCCATCGGTCGGGGAATGGACGCCGCCGTTCCAATGACGGCTATTGCCTGGAAGCATCGTGGCACATTCGGCTCCCGTCAGCATTCGTGTATCGACGCCGAACTCCCTGCCGACGTGGCTCCAACGCTCCCAGGCGTTCAGGTCGGCCTTGCGTGTCGTGGCATAGACAAGGCCGCTGCGGCGAAAGCCGGTTTCATCGCCGAGTTCCGCATTGAGATTGTCCCATCTGCGTAGGGCAAGCCGTGCGAGCGGTAGTTCTCTCGGATCACGGTTCTGCTGGCGACACCAACCCCAGTTGCGGCTCGATTGTTCGCCAGCGATCACGCCTTTCTCGATGAGAACGACGGAGGTTCCGCGGCGGGCGAGTTCGTAAGCGGTTGCGACACCGGCCATACCGCCGCCGAGAATAACGACATCGGCGGATTTCGGGACATCCTGATTGCTGGCGATGCGACCGACGGGAGGGGACATCGATGGACCTCTGTAGTGTGTGGAAGGAGGTATCCGGAAGCGGAAGGTTTCATTCAGAATAAGCCGTGGTCTGTCGCTCGCCTGCCGAAAGCCCCGTGGCTTTGGTGGAATCTTTCGAATTCGCGGGGATCTCAAGCGTATTCTGTTGCGTGATCGCCGCTACAACCAAAGCAGGGTGGTCGACTGGTGGAAGCGTGAAAATCCATCCTGCACGATAGGCCAAGCGTTCCGGCTGGTCCGGGAACGCGCATGTTGGGAGGGGAGATAGTCATGGCAAAATCCAGTTCGATCCAACTGGATTCCTTCGAACTGACCCTCAGCGAGATGGAGAATGCCGATCTCGATGCCCTGCATGCGCTTTCGCTGTCGGTCGGCTGGCCGCATCGCGCCGAGGACTGGCAGATCGTTCGCGAGATGGGTCGCGGCGTCGTGGCACGCGACGCGATAGGCCGGGTGCTCGGCTCCGCCATGTGGTTCGATTTTGCTCCCGACTTCACGACCATCGGCATGGTTATCACCTCTCCGAGATTGCAGATGCTGGGAACCGGCCGCTGGATGATGGAGCATGTCCTTGCGCAAACCGGCTCCCGCGCGCTCGGCCTCAACGCCACCCGCGCGGCCAAGCGGCTTTATCAATCACTCGGCTTCCGTGCGGAAAAGCTCGACTATCAATGCAATGGCGAAGCAGTCTCTCCACCCGTCGTGCCGCTGCCGCCACACACCCGGCTGCGGGCGCTCGATCAGGCCGATCTTGCAGAGATCGCGGCGCTGGATCTGGCCGCTTTTGGTGCGGATCGCATGCCTGTGCTTGCGCGCCTCCTGAATGTCTCGAAGGGTCTGGCGCTTATACGAGACGGCCGCATCGCCGCCTTCTCACTTTGCCGCCGCTTCGGGCGCGGTCATGTCATCGGTCCGGTCGTCGCAGCAAGCGACGAAGAGGCAATCGCTGTTATCAGACCGCATGTCGCTGACCATGCGGGCAGTTTCCTGCGAATCGATACCCGCCAGCAGACCGGTGCCTTTCCGCAATTCCTCGCGCAATCGGGGCTGCCGGTTTACGACACGGTGACAAGCATGTCGCTGAGGCGCGCCTGGCTCCCGGAGGACGGCAGCGAAGGGCCGCGCGTTTACGGTTTGGCCAGCCAGGCCTTAGGGTAGCAGCCCTAAGACCTATGCAAGGAACAGCATTCGGCCGTCTTTGCATAGGATGATGCGGAACGTGATTCGAGCATGACGTTTCCGAGTTGAGCGACGTGGAAAACACCGCCAGGCAAATTCCAAGCAGTTTTCGATCGCAGGCCGAAGCCTTTGACTATTTCGACAGTCTCAGCGTGACGTCGGTCACCGAACTTGCCGGTCTTTGGCGAGGTCATGGCGTGGCGTGCGGCCACCCGCTGGATGGCGTCTTGGAAAATCTCGGATGGTACGGCAAGCGCTTCACCACTGATCATAGAGCCGATGCTCTGTTGTTTGCGGTGGGACCTCACCGGCTCGTGGCCATCGACCCCGAAATGATCCCTCTGAAATTGGTCCTGCGCTTTCATCGCTTCGGGCGGACCAGGATAGCCCGTAGCTGGTTCTCGTATCTGCAGAAAATGTGGCGGGCAAACGGGCCGGTCGCCTCTCTCAGGCCCATGTTCTTCAGGGGCAAGACCAGCGCGGCAATGGTGTATGACAGGCAGCCGATTACCGACCATTTCCGAAGAATTGACGATAACCGGCTCCTCGGCGCCATGGTCGTCGAAGGAGATAGCCGCCATTATTTTTTCGTTCTCACGCGTACGATCGCCGATGGCATCAGGTAGGGGTTTTACGACGCTCCTATCCGCTGGCGCGCTACCTGCCACGATGCCCGATCGCAGTGACGAGCGCCATATGACTGTTCTCCCCAAACGCCTGCGCTATTTAAGCAATAAACAGGGTATAGAACGCCGCGTCCTGCGGACCCGGCTTGGCAGCAGATAAAGGATACAAGGAGGCCCTTGATTCAAAGTAGCTATATGAATAGCTCGTTCGGGTGGCATTCAGGTTAGAGCTGTATGATCCCCCCATATCGCCGACATAGGAGGAAGCGAAAGATGTTTGGACGTTTCACAAGATTTTCTTGCATTGCGTTGGTCGGACTGGCCACGGTGCAATTGCTGCCTTCCGCAGCCATGGCGCAATATTACGACGACGATAATGGACCGCCGCCGCGCTGGGATAATCGCCAAGATCAGGACTGGGGTCGCTCGCGCGGGGATTGGGACGGCGGTGGCTGCGGCCGGCGCGAGCTCATGCGAGCCGCCCGCGAAGAGGGTTTCCGGCGCATTGATTCCATCCAGTCGAACGGTCGGCGTATCATCGTCCGTGGCTGGAATGATGGCGGTCCCGACCGCATGGCCTTCGCCAACAGACGTGGTTGCCCGGCTCTCAACTAGCAGCGATGATACTTCATCGCGAGCCGATGTAACCGGCAGGCAGAGCATGCGCAAAGCATGCTCTGCCTCGGTGGTCGAGTTCGGCGAAGAGCAGCCCCTCAGTCGATCATTTCCTGAGGCCTTGCGTTAAGGGAGATGAAAAGGGTTTGGCGGGGCCATTTCGGCAATAGCAGGCTGGAACGGTTTCCTGACAGCCAGTTCAGCGCAAGCGACGCAGTCAAACTTTGGGGAGAAAGCCCCCCGCATCGACGCGTTCATCCTGAGGCGATTTACTATGCGAAATCAATGAGGCCCGGCATGGGATGTCGGGCCTTAATTGTGGGTTAGTCGCAACGACGAATCGTCCTTGTTATCCGATCGCCATCTTCATTCACGCGGGTAACTGTCTTGGTGAAGCAGCGGTCGCGGTCGTAATAACGGTCGCGGTCCCGGACCCTGCCGATCGAAATGCCGTGATTGCTTATGATCACGCCAGCGCGATCACGATGGTGCCGCGGATAGTAGCCGTCATCATAAGAAGGACCGCCGATGATGACGTCGTCCGCAAATGCAGGGACGGCAACGAAACCCATGGCGAGAGCTGCCATTGCGCAGCCAATGATTGTATTTCGCATGTGCTTATCCTCCTTGCTTGCATGTTTAAGCAACGAATAAGGAGGGACATGGTTCCAACATTTGACTGCCGTCGAACATCGCGCCGACACGCTTGGCAAGCCGTCCAACCATCAATTGGCGCCTTTTCCGCGCGGTTCAGCGCCAGCCGAGGGCAGGGGCGACGTGAGTCAGGATGGCTTCTATGACATGCGCGTTATAGTCCACGCCGAGCTGGTTCGGAACGGTTAGAAGCAACGTGTCGGCCTCGGCAATGGCCTCATCCTCGGCCAGTTCCTTGATGAGTGCACCCGGCTCCGCGGCATAGCTGCGGCCGAAGACCGCCCGGGTTTTCTCGTCGATGAAGCCGATCTTGTCCTCATTCTGATTGCCGTATCCGAAGTAGGCGCGGTCGCGGTCGTCCACGAGTGCAAAGATGCTGCGGCTGACCGACACCCGCGGCTGGCGCTTATGGCCGGCCGCCTTCCATGCCTCGCGAAACACTCTGATCTGGTCTGCTTGCTGGATGTGGAAGGGAAGCCCGCTCTCATCATCCTTGAGCGTGGAGCTCTGTAGGTTCATCCCCAGCTTTGCCGCCCAGGCAGCAGTGGCGTTCGAACTGGCGCCCCACCAGATCCGGTCGCGCAGGCCCTCGGAGTGCGGTTCGATGCGCAGGAGGCCCGGCGGGTTTGGAAACATCGGCCGCGGGTTGGGCTGCGCGAAGCCTTCGCCGCGCAACACATCGAACAGGACCTCGGCATGGCGCCGGGCCATCTGAGACTCACTTTCGCCTTCGGCCGGCGCATAGCCGAAATGGCGCCATCCATCGATAACCTGCTCCGGGGAGCCGCGGCTGATACCGAGCTGCAGGCGCCCGCCGGCGATGATGTCGGCAGCGCCGGCATCCTCGGCCATATAAAGCGGATTCTCGTAACGCATGTCGATGACCGCCGTGCCGATCTCGATGCGGCTGGTCTTCGCGCCAACGGCCGCCAGCAGCGGGAACGGCGAGCCAAGCTGGCGGGCGAAATGGTGCACTCGAAAATACGCTCCATCTGCGCCCAGTTCCTCGGCCGCGACGGCAAGGTCTATAGACTGCAGAAGCGCATCGGACGCCGAGCGCGTCTGCGATTGGGACGAGGGCGTCCAGTGCCCGAACGATAGGAAGCCGATTTTCTTCATCGTCATGTAGCCTCAAATTGTGGCGCAGCGTACCTCTTGGCACAATTCCTGCTGGACATACAGTGTAATGACGCACCGAGCACAACTTCGCCGAACTCTGATATACTTGAGAGGCGTGTTCAGAATGTCAGGAGGCACTTATGTTGTTTCGACTTCTTCTCGCTGGCGCGCTAATTGCAGCGACAGTTGCGATTCAAGCCGTGTTTATGTCGGCCGGACTGAGCGTTTTTCGCCGGATGGAAGTAAGTCACCGGAATTTCCTGCTCCGCCAGCCTACATTCGTAACCGTGGTATGGATTGTTTACTTGATCATTCCAATTATACTCGACGTTTGTATTTGGGCGTTGTTCTATTACATGTCGTCAGCCCTTCCGAATTTTGAAGATGCCGCCTACTTCTCCACTGTTACGTTCACAACCGTGGGGTACGGCGACATAGTTCTCGGAAAGGAATGGCGGCAGATCGCCACTTTCGAGGCAATCAACGGCTGGATCATATTTGGATGGGCAACGGCTCTCATGATGGCCGTCATTCAACGGCTTTATTTTCGTCCCGATAGCCAGTCGCAGCAATGAGCCGTTTGTGCCGTACTATTTCCTTTTCCTTAAGACGGCGCGCCAGGGGGCAGAAGGAATAATGTGAGTCCGAAAATGGCATAGACGGCCAGCGCCATGACACCTGCGTACCATGCGCCGCGTCCGCCATTTGACAGTAGAGTGGCGGCGAGCGTCGCGACCAGCATCATCGTGACCGCGCCCCTCCAGAATTCAAGAGACATCGGCGCCGGGCCGAGGAAATAGCTGACGAGCACCAGGACCGGAGCGACGAAGAGAGCAATCTGGGCCGCGCTTCCTAACGCGATGCTGACGCTGAGGTCCAATCTATTTGCGCGCGCCGCGGAAAATGCGGTCGTCATTTCTGCCGCTGCCCCCACGAGGGCGACGACGATAAAGCCTACGAACGCAGGTGTCATGCCGAGATGAGTGGCGGCGATCTGGATGGAACCGACGAAGATTTCACTGATCACTGCGACGAATAGAGTAACGACAACCAGAATGATGATGCTTGCCGAAAGTGGCCACAGCTTCTCGCTTTCATGGCCCTCGCTGGCGCTCGCGAAAAGCTCGCGGTGCGTCCTCAGAGAGAAAAACATGCCTAGTGCGTAGACGGCAATGAGGAGGAGTGCCAGCCCCAGGCTTAGGTTTTGGACAGTAGAAGTGTCCGGTGCGCGATCCGCTTCACCCACCAGCGAGGGGACCAGAATGGCAATGGTAGCGAGGAAGAGAAGGCAGGCCTGAAAGCGCGCATTGACCCTGTTGAATTCCTGGACATGATGGCGGAGGCCGCCAAACAGAAAAGCGCCACCCAACATAAAGAGCGTATTGGTGACGATCGCACCGGCAAGTGAAGCTTTGACCAGCAGATATTGACCCGATTGCAACGCCGCAAGCGAGATCACGAGTTCCGTCAAATTTCCGAGAGTGGCGTTGAGCAGGCCACCAACAGCATCGCCAGTCTTGGCCGCGACAGCTTCCGTCGCCCGGCTCAACAGCGCCGCCAATGGCACGATCGCCACGATCGACATGAGAAACAGCAGCGTATGTGCTTCCGGCGTAACCTGCTCCAGAATGATGGCGACCGGCACGAAAACGACAAGTGCAAGAAGTGGCTGTTGGCTGACTTCGGTTTTAATGATTCCGCCGATAGTGAAGCCTGACGAAGCAATGGGGCTTCTTCCCTCAGAATCGCCCATGACCAACCCCCCAGGTTTTCGAAGCGCTCTGCAGCTAAATCTGCGATGGCTGATTTGATGTTTTCCATCGAGAGCGCGACTAGGTCTGCTATAACTTACCATAGGATCCCGGCTTGAGAAACAGGAGCCAGTCATGCGGCGCATCATCCTTCTTGTAGTCGTCGGCCTGGTCACCTCTTCATGCGATCAGACGGGCACCACCTCGTTGCAGCCAATACCGGGAAGCATCACCTATGGCGGCCAGCCGAGGATGAAGCTCACGAAATCTCCCATTGGAAGCCAGGTTCCGCACCTTGATGGATCGGATCGAGCCTGAATCGTTCGGGTTCTTTTGTCCGGCATTTGCATATGTATTCGTAGGGCGCTAGACCCTGGAGGGTCTTGAGACGTCGGCCGAAATTGTAGGCGGTGACGAAATCAGCTAGGTGTTGCTCGCCCGGCGGGTGCGCTGGCGTGATCTGCCGGAAGACCGCTTCGGCCCCTATCAGACGCTCAAGCGGCGCTACTATCGCTGGGTCGAACAAGGCATTTCGACAAGATTTTCGAAGCAGTCGCTGCCGATCCGGATATGGAGTGGCTGTCCATCGACGCCGCCGTGATCCGGGCACAAGCGCAAGCGGCAGGCGGGCGCGCCGCAAAAGGGGGAGTCCGCCAGCCCAGGCTCTCGGCCGTTCCCGCGGGGGATTTGGCAGCAGGATCCGTGCAGTAGTCGATGCGCTCGGTCTGCCGGTGCCCTTTCACCGGGACCCGGCCAGCGGAATGATATGGCTCCTGCCTGCGACCTTGTCAGGGGGCTGCCGGCCAAGCACGCGCTCGCCGACCGCGCCTATGGCGCCGACAGCCTGCATGGCAACATTCTCGACCAAGGTGGCCAACCGGTCATTCCATCGCGCCGTCATCGAAAATATTAGCGGGCCTACGACCGCATCGCCTACAAGGCCCGCTGGGGATTCGAGAGCTGCAAAGCTCAAGCAATGGCGGAGAATCGCAACGCGCTATGACAAAATCGCCGCCAACTTCATGGGATTCATCAAGATTGCCAGTATCATGCTCCGCTCAAATGATTAAATTGTCACAACGGCCTAGATCGTATTGTGGAAAATGGCGATGCCACCCCTTAAGAAAAAACGCCTTCGGACTTCAACCCCCATCCACCGCCGCATTTCCGCTAAACGCATTGGCCAACTTCGCCGTCAGTCGCCTCGCGGGCGACGCCGATGGTTTCGATGCTGCACTGGCAGCAGAAATGCTTCCGCCCCTGCGGGAGTCAAACATCGGCTGAGCGCTTATTCTGAACTGCGACAGCAATTGGAAAAGAGCCTCGGCTTCGGATGCCAGGCTGTGAGCGGCGGCTGTGGCCTGTTCGACCATGGCAGCGTTCTGCTGCGTGCCTTGGTCCATCGTGTTCACCGAGGTGTTGATTTCCTTGAGGCCCGTTGCCTGCTCCTTCGAGGCCTCAACGATAGCCCCCACGTTGCCGTCAACCTGTTGGACCTGAGCGACGATCTCTTCCAGTGCCTTGCCGGTTTCGCCGACCAGGGATACGCCGTTTCTGACATGGTCATTGGAGGTGTTGATCAGATCCTTGATCTCTTTTGCGGCCTTGGCGGAGCGCTGCGCTAGCTCACGCACTTCTTGGGCGACGACGGCGAAGCCTTTTCCGGCCTCGCCGGCGCGTGCGGCTTCAACCCCTGCATTCAATGCGAGGAGATTGGTCTGGAAGGCGATCTCGTCGATGACGCCGATGATATTGCCGATTTCGGTCGCAGAAGCTTCGATCTTGTCCATTGCTTCGACGGCACTGCGCACGACACGGCCTGAGTGCTCGGCACTCTCCTTTGTCTTGCGAACCAGGTGACCTGCTTCCTGCGCGCGGTTGCTGGAGCCTGACACGGTTATGGTGATCTCTTCCAGCGCTGCGGCGGTTTCTTCGACAGAGGCCGCCTGCTGTTCAGTCCTCTTGGCGAGATCGTCGGAGGCAGATCGAATTTCCTGTGCGCCCGATGCAATGGCGCTCGCATTCTCGGCGACCTTCTGCATCGCCAGTCGCAGTTTCTCCACGGCCTGATTGAAATCGACCCGCAATTGGTCGAGTGAAGGAATGAACGGGCCGGCGATCTGGCGTGTTAGGTCGCCATTCGCCAATCCCTGAAGGGCGTCCGCGAGCTGGTTCACCGCTGTATTGGTTTGTTCGGCAAGAGCTTCGCGTTCCGCCGCTTCCGTTTCCAGCCGTTTGCGCTCTTCACCAGCCCGCTTTGCATCCGCATCCGCGTCGCGTTCCGCTTTTGCCGAGATTGCGTCCCGGAGGGCCGCGACCGCGCGGGCCAGCATGCCGATCTCATCGCCGCGTTTTTCGAGCTTGCGATCGCCTTCCATATTGCCTTGTGCCATCGATACAAGCGAGGTCTGGAGCTTCGCCAGCGGTCCGACGATGGAGCGGGCGGTAAAGGCTGCCGCCACGCTTGCGAGCAAAATAGCAATCGCAAGTGCCGTGAGCGCGAGTGAGTTAAACCCTCCGGCGGCGCTTCGAACTTCGTTGCCGGTCGATTTGTTCAGGGCTTCCTGATAATCGATGAATTTGTTGATCGCCTTCAGCCAGGCGACGAATTGAGGCCTTGCCTGTTCCAGAAGGATCTTGCGGGCCGCTTCGCCATCGCCTTTTTCCTGACGGGCTATAATCTCGGCAACGAGCGGATTGGTCTTGGCCTGAACCGCCGCAATTTCATCGAGGATGGCTTTCTCCTCAGCCGTCGCACCGGCCGGTGAGGCAATCATATCCGCCATCTTCTTTTCATTGTCTGCATAGGTGGAGGCAAGTGTCTCGATAAGCTTGATCGCGACTTGCCGTTCTTCCGCAGATGTCACGAGGGTCACGTCCCTGATTGCAATTGCTCGGTCGTGAACACTGCCTCGGTAATTGATGGCAAAGCGCTGTTTCACGCTGTTGATGTCGTTGATGACGCCAAGGTTGCGGTCGATCGTTTTGACCTGTCCGATCGAGTAGAGCGTCAAACCGATCATCAGAATGAGCAGGAAGCCAAATCCCACCGCTAGACGCGCGACAATGCCGAATGTTTTCCAATTTACCATATGCAGGTCCCCACCCCAGATTTGGAATGCTGCTGCCAGCGCTAAGCATCTGCGGCCGGCAGGAGCGAGGGAAGGTTGCGTCGGTTAGGATCTGCTATCGATCCCTCATCCCGAAAGTTTTTCTGGGCGCCGGATCATTCGCCCGCACTACGATTCCCATCTAGGGTTATTTTTTATGCGGCAACATAGTTGATATTGTGTAAATCAGTTCAATAGAATTTCGCGGGGCGTGAATACAACCCCAAGCGATGAGCGTTTGACCTGAATTTTCTTGGAAATTTACTTATAGAAAGTAGAGGTATACAGCTCAATCGGCACCTTATGCCGATGTTTTAATTTCACTTATTTCGAAACGGTATGAGGTTGCTTTTTGGTGTGAATTCCGGTCCGGCAAGCAGCGACCGGATAGCTTCGTACGACCCGTCAGCGGGATTTTTACAGGAGCTGTCTCACAGCTATTGGGTCTTGGGCTACTCAAGCCTACGGCGGAACAGCCACGAGGCGGCGCTGAGGGTTACCGCTGCGATCACTAGGAGCGGCCATGTCTGATTGAGGACCTCGGTAGGCGGAATATTCTTGAGGAAGACGCCTTTGACGATGACTAGGAAATAGCGCAGCGGATTAATCACGGTCAGCGGTTGCAGCCAGTCGGGCATGTTCTCGATTGGCGTGGCGAAGCCTGAAAGCAGCATGGCCGGAACCAGAAAAAGGAAAGCGCCGAGGATTGCCTGCTGCTGAGTCGCCGAAAGCGCCGAAATCAAGAGACCGAGGCCCGCGACGGAAGCGAGATAGAAGAGGGAACTGCCGTAGAGCAGGAGAAGCGAGCCTCGCAACGGCACGCCGAAGATGAAGATCGCCGCAAGGATATAGATCGTCATGTGAAAGAGGCCGATCATCATCGGCGGGATGAACTTGCCGATCAGAATTTCATGGGTGCGCAAGGGGGACACCATGAGCTGGTCGAATGTGCCGAGTTCGCGCTCGCGTGCGATGGAAAGGGCGGTGACGATGAGGCCGATGAGCAGTGCGATGCTGGCAATCAGGTTCGGCACCATGAACCATTGAAAGATTAGGTTGGGATTGAACCAGTTGCGCGGCACGACGGCTACGGATCGCGCCGACGGGCGTGTTCCTGCCGGCGTGTCGGCCGAAAGGGTCGCCACGATCTGGTTGAGATAGCCGGCGACGATCTGCGAGGCGTTCGAACGTCGGCCGTCGAGAATGATCTGCAGGTCGGCTGGCCTGCCTGCCTCGATATTGCGCGAGAAATCCGGGCCGACGACGAGGGCGGCGGTGACGCGCTGTCGGTCGACCGCATCGCGCATTTCGGCGAGGTCTTGGACCGATGAGATGCTGCGGAAAGTCGGTGAGCCTTCGATGCGCTGGACAAGTTCCTGACCCCAGTGGCCGCTGTCGTGGTTCAGCAGCGCAATGTCGACGTTGCGTACCTCCAGGGTCGCCGCATAGGAAAAGACCAGAAGCTGTACGATCGGCGGCCCGATCAAGATCAAGCGGCTCTTTGGATCGCGCAGGACCGCCAGCAGCTCTTTTACGATGAGGGCCTCCAGCCTCGACCACCACATCTTACGCGATCCTCTTTTTTGTGCTGCGCGCAGCAAGCAGGAAGAAGACGCAGCCGATGGCAAACATGACGGCGATCGCCCGCAGGAACATCGGCCAGATGTCGCCGGCGAGAAAGACCGTCTGCAGGCTGGGAATGAGGTAACGGGCCGGCACGATGAAGGTGATCCACTGGATGACGGTCGGCATTGAATTGATCTCGAAAAGAAAACCGGAAAGTAGAAAGGCCGGCAGGAATGCGGAAATCAACGCAAGTTGCGAGGCGAGAAACTGGTTCTTGGTCGCAGCCGAGATCAACAGGCCCTGGCCCAGCGCCGGCATCAGGAAAACCGCCGACAAGGCATAGAGCGCGAGGACGGAGCCGCGGAACGGCACGCCGAAGAGGAAGACGGCGAGCAGGACACAGATCGTCATCGAGGTCAGGCCAAGCACGAAATAGGGCAGCAACTTGCCGGCGAGCAGCTCAGTAGCCGTCACCGGTGTCGCCATCATCGCTTCCATCGTGCCGCGTTCCCATTCGCGCGCGACCACCAGCGATGTCAGCAATGTCCCAACCAGCGTCATGACGATAGCAATGGAACCAGGCACGAGGAAGGAACGGCTGGTAAGCTCGGGGTTGAACCAGAAGCGTTGTTCGACGGTGATGGCTGGGCTGCCTCCCATCGTTTGCGCCTGTCGCTGTAGCTGCCAGTTGGCGACGGCGCCCTGCGCATAGTTTTGCACGAAATTGGCAGTGTTAGGATCGGAGCCGTCGACGATGACCTGAATCTGCGGGCGATTGCCCGCCATATAGGTCGCCGTGAAGTCCGCTGGTACGACGATGATGCCGCGGATGCGTGAAAGGACCAAGTCTTCCTCGAACTGTCGCCGATCATGACCGCTCACCACCGAAAAATAGCGGGATGCCCGAAAGCTTGCGGCGAGATCGCCGGTAAGCGGCGTTGTCTCCTCCATGACCACGCCGACCCGCGTCAACTTGGTGTCGAGCGAAACGCCATAGCCGAACAGGAAGAGCAGGATTATCGGAAGCACGAAAGCGATCAGGATACTGCTCGGATCGCGCATGACCTGGAAGCTCTCCTTGCGCACCAACGCAGCGAAGCGGCGGACGCGATCTCGCCGTGAGGAAGCAGTTACGGCTGGGGAATGGGACGTCATGCCGCCATCCTCTGCTCTGACGCCTGGACGAGGGCGATGAAGGCATCTTCCATGGTCGGATCGGGGTTTTCTGAATTGGCAACCCCGGCCTTCAATTCGTCAGGCGAGCCTAGCGCGATCGAGCGTCCGCGGTAGATCAGCGAAATGCGATCGCAATATTCGGCCTCGTCCATGAAGTGCGTGGTAACGAGGACTGTGACGCCTTTTTCGACGAGCGCATTGATATGGGTCCAGAATTCCCGCCGTGTGATCGGATCGACACCGGAGGTCGGCTCGTCGAGGAACAGCACCTCGGGTTCGTGCATCACCGCGCAGGCAAGGGCTAGCCTCTGCTTCAGGCCAAGCGGCAGGTCCTTGGCCGACATGGATAGCCGAGAGCGAAAATCGAAGATCGATGTCATGAGGTCGACCCGCTCGCGTTTGTGCGTGCCACGCAGCCCATAGACTCCGGCGAAGAATTGCAGGTTCTGCGAAACGCTGAGATCGCCGTAGAGCGAGAATTTCTGCGCCATGTAGCCGAGACGATTGCGTGCCTCCGCGGTGTCGCGACGCAAGTCGAAAC
Organism: Rhizobium sp. NXC24; assembly: GCF_002944315.1. NCBI lineage: Bacteria > Pseudomonadati > Pseudomonadota > Alphaproteobacteria > Hyphomicrobiales > Rhizobiaceae > Rhizobium > Rhizobium sp. NXC24. The sequence goes on along the minus strand of NZ_CP024314.1, from coordinate 1,477,954 downwards.
CCGCAATCCGGCCTTCGCCGTTCGTCGGCTTCAACAGGCCACAGAGCATCTTGAACGTCGTGGATTTGCCGGCGCCGTTCGGGCCGAGCAGTCCGAAGATCTGACCGCGCGGGATGTCGAAGGTGATGTTGTCGGCCGCGGTGAAATCGCCGAAACGCTTGGTCAAGGCATGCGCCTCGATCACCGGTTTGTCGCCTTCGACGGCAAAGCTGCGCTGCGTCTCGGCCAGTTGCGAGCGTCCGCCGGGTCCGCCGCCAAGCATGTCGATGAATGCGTCCTCGAAACGCGGCTCTGCAGCCGTGACTTCGGCATCGCCGGCCGCCGAAAATCGGCTTTGTCTGTCCTTGACCGTAACAAGCCTTATTGCCTCTCCTTGAATGACGCCGTCGACCACGCCGTCTTCGTCAAGGAGTTTCGTCAGCATCTGGCGACGCCTGCCCACAATGCCGCTGATGCGAAAAACGCGGCCGGCGACCCGTGCGGTCAGTTCCTTCGGCTCGCCGGCAAAAAGCAGCTTGCCTTCGCTGAGCAGGAACACGCGATCGCAGGCCTCGGCTTCGTCGAGATAGGCGGTCGACCAGACAACGCCGACACCTTCTTCCGTCAGGTTTTCGACCATCTTCCAGAGATCGCGCCGCGAAATGGGATCGACGCCGACGCCGGGTTCGTCAAGCAGCAACAGCTTTGGTTTCTTAAGAAGCGCGCAGGCAAGGCCGAGCTTCTGCTTCATGCCGCCGGAAAGCTTGCCGGCGAGGCGCCCGGTAAAGCGCTTGAGGTCCGTAAAGGTAAGCAGCTCGTCGAAAGTTGCAGTTCTTTCCTGTCTCGGAAGCCCGCGCAGATCGGCATAGAGATCGAGATTTTCCTGAACCGACAGGTCCTCGTAGAGGCCGAAGCGCTGTGGCATATAGCCGATCCCCGCTTGGATCGCAGCGGCATCATTGCGCGTGTCGAAGCCAAGAACCTGCACCGTGCCACTTTCCGGCAGCATGAGCCCCGTCATCAGGCGGATAAGCGTCGTCTTGCCGGCGCCATCCGGGCCGACGAGGCCGGTTATCTCGCCGCCGCGGACCGCGCCGGTAATGGCATCAAGCGCCGGTTTTGCCGCGTCAAACCGTTTTGTGACCTCATCGAGCCGGACAAGGTCGCCGCTACCGCCGCTGTCGACCGCCTTGCTCATTTTTCCGCCGTTTGCAATGTCGGGAAGTGAAGGGTTACCGGCATGCCCTGGCGCAGGTCGGATCCGGGCTTGTCGATGGTGACCCGCAGCCGATAGACGAGATCCGTGCGCAATTCGGGCGTCTCTACGGATTTCGGCGTAAACTCGGCAACAGGCGAAATGAATCCGATCGTGCCATCATAAGCTTCGTCCGGCTTCGTGTCGGAGGTCACTTTGACTTTCATGCTGGGGTGAATCCGGCCGAGATCCGGCTCGGCGACATAGCCGCGGACCCAGACAGGCTCGGTCAGCGATAGCACGAAGACTGGATCGGTGGGCGCGACGATCGCCCCTGGCTCCTGCACACGCGAGAGGATCACACCGTCATTCGGTGCACGCAACTCGGTATCGCCGAGCGATGTGCGTGCCGTCGCGAGCGTAGCTTCGGCTGCTTTTAGCTGCGCATCCGCGGCGGCGATATCTTCGGCGCGGCTTCCCTCTTCCAGTAACTTCAGCGCCTGATTGGCCGAATCCACCCGTGCTGCCGCCATCGCCCGCGCTGCCGTCGCTTGATCCAGGGTGGCTTCGGATATGTTTCCGGAGGGCCGCAACTGCTTGGCGCGATCATAGGCCAGATTGGCGTTTTCCAAATCGGCAAGCTGTTCTTGATAAGAGGCGCGCGCCTGCGCGATTTCAGTCGGCCGCGCCCCGGCCTTGAGCTTGTCGAGCGTGGCGCGCAATGCTGCAGCATTGGCCTCCGTCGAGCGGACGGCATAGTCATAGGGCTCCGCGTCGAGCCGGGCGAGCACCGTGCCGCGTTTTACGACGTCGCCCTCATCGACAAGAGCCTCACTCAGCTTGCCATTGACGCGAAATGCAAGCGAAACCTGGCGAATGTCGACATTGCCGTAGAGTACGAACTCCTTTTGCTCCTGCCATTTCCAGCCGAGTTTTGCCGGCGCGTCCGACCACCACGCGGCTGCGCCCGCGGCTATGACGACTACGACGGCAATCGGAATGATCCTGTTCACGACATTTCTCCTTTCGCCGGCCCGAGGGCGGCGACAAGCCTGCGCGCATGCTGCTGCAATCTGACGATCTCCTTCTCGCCGATCGCATCCCATTCCATCTGAGCGAGCACGGCCGCATTGGCCATTCTGAAAACCATGAGACTGCCAACGAAAGACAGACAACGGAGGCGCACATTTTCCGATGCGGGATCATCGGCGATGACCGCCCCGATCAGTCGTCGCCCAAGGGCAATCATCGGTCCCATGATACCGGAATAGACCCGTTCGAATGCCGCGGTCGGTTCCATCTGCTCGCGAATGATGAAACGCGCCCACGCTTCGGATTTCTTGCTGACGAACAGGACGACCATCGTCTCGACGATCTCGTTCAGAAAGAGCCGCGCCTGGGCTTCGCCGAGCGGCATACCCGTTCTGTCGAGTGCTGCGATTTGCTCGGCAATTCGTTGCCGCATGCCGCCGACATGCTGACTGATCATGTCGGCGAGATATTCCGCAGTGGCGATATACAGCCCTTCCTTGCTCCCGAAATAATAGGGGATCGCCTGAAGGTTCACGCCAGCCGCGTTGGTGATCTTGCGCGTCGAGGCACCGTCGAAGCCGTATCGACCGAAGACATCGAGGGCATTTTCAAGCAGTTTCTCACGCGTGATGTCGCTGCGCGCAGCCTCGGATTTTGTATCTTTCCTTTGCCTCATATTCCCATAATGAACCAATTTTGAAATAAGTCAATCGATTGACTGAATTTGCCGCAAGCTTCTTGGCTCGGCTGTTTTCGGTTCGCAGCACCAGCAGTCTCCATGTTGAGTCGGATCGTTGCTACGCAGTGGGTCTGTCGGCAGACCCGTTGCGCATGCCCATGAGTCCAAAGGCAGAAATATTGGATTAGCAATTGCAGAAATGGACGCTGCGGCAAATTTCGGGATGCGTGGCTAACGACACGTCCCGGTTAATCTTTTAGAAAATAAGCATAATCGCAGTGCAGTTAAGACAGAAATGCAGGACAAATCTACAACTAGTCAACCTTCAGGGGGACGTCTCATGGAACCTAACCGACCCACAACAATACAGATCAGCGCCCCTCAACATGCCGCGAATAATCCATATCGCGTCATCGAGCGCGAAGAGGTGCTTGCCGAAGCATTCCGCGAATTCGTGCTGACGGCAGTCGCTGCAGGTTGGAAGGAATCGGAGGTCGCTTTGACCTTGGCCGATATCGCAGATGACTACGTTATGGCGCTCGCTCGAAGAGTTGCAGCAAATTAGTATTGAGTTCCATCTGCGTTCGTCTGTGGTATCCGCAAGATGGCTGCTAACAACTCTTCATCCAGCCGGCCGGCAAGTCGATTAAGATGAGATGGCTTGCCGGCCGTGCACATGGCGCAGTAAAAATCGGATTCCGTCGCGTCATCATCCATCGAGTTCGCAGGAAAAGCCCTGCGCACTTGCCGATAAGGTAAACTCCGCCGAGCGCGAAAATCGACATTTCCGTAGTGACGGTCGCCCATACCTGCTAACCTTTGCTGATGGCCACCAAAGGTGATTTATCCCGCTCTCCGATTGCGATCCCTGAGAGTTTTTGGCACGTCGCCTACAATGCCGATCACTACCCGGGCGCTCCTGGGATAATGGGTGTAGACGGTGGGGCGAACTGTCAACAATATGCCTACTCGATCCTCAGGCATCTCGGGTTCAGCATCCCAGATTTTCGATCAAGTGACCTGTGGGCCGATCAAGTATTCACACGCGTTTCGCCTGTGATGGTGCCTCTCGGGCTGATACTTGTTCACGGCAAGCCATCAAGCTTTGGAGCGCATGTCGGCCTTTGCCTCGGGGAAGGGCTGATCCTTCACCTTTCTCGCCGCATCGGTGTGCCCGCCATCGAAACACTCGAAGAGCTGCGGGATCGGGACGAATACCGCTATCTGATCGGAATCAAGGTTCCGTTTGACCGACGGCAGGGAGCCTGATTTCCTGCGCTGAAGCGAAGAACTATGCGGATGAAGCCATTGTACGACCTTCAATTTGATCAAATTGTCGAACGTCTTCCGGCTGATTTCGATGTCTTGCGCGGCGACGCCGCTTCCGAAGGCCGGCGATTTATTGAACGACTGCATGATGAATGGCAAAGCGGCGAGCAGCGCTTCAATCAGGCACACGAGGTTCTACTGGCCGTCAGGGTAGACCGCGACTTGGCGGGAGTTGGAGGCATGACGGTCGATCCTGATTTGCCATCCGCCATGCGCATGCGGCGCTTCTTCATACGTCCGGCTTATCGTCGTTGTGGCCTGGGACGCCAACTGGCAGCGGCGATCCTGAACCGGACAATCCCGAAGGGCACTATTGTTACGGTGAATGCGGACAATGCCGACGCGGTCGCGTTTTGGGAGGCTCTGGGTTTTCAAAGCGGCCCCAGGCTTGGCCACTCCCATTGGCTCGCCTGGGAGCGTTAGTCTGATGAGCTGAGCTAAGTCAGCAAGGCTTGGATTATGATCGCCACAAAGAACGCGAGGATAACGGCTGCAGCCATCACGGTGACTTGGCGATTGGCTCGTTGAAGGACGCGAGATTGTCGCCCCTGTTTCATGCGAAGGCGACGCCCTCGGACAGGGGTCGTATTCGAACGGATCTGCTCTTTTTTCCCGGACATATCTGCCTCCCTGCAGATGCGAGCTGTTTGAATATAGCAGCCGACATTGAGGGGGACAAAGTTTCGCGCCCTCAGCCGGAAGAACGGTGCCAGCTTATCGCGCCCCGGCCGAGGAGGGGGTATTTTTCCATCTACTTGTGTTTGCCGCCACCGTGTCCTTTTCCAGAGGAGGCGCTAGATCGATCGCCTGTGATGGTTGCGTCCGCCGGTGCAGAATTGTCCTCTATCAATGAGTTCGCTTGATATCCCTGCACGTTTGCTTTCTGGAGGCCAGGATTACCTTCGACGGCTGCGCAGCTATAGGAGGTGGAAACGCCGTGCCTGATGAGAGTGTCGCTGCCGGCGCCATTGTGGACGAAGACCATGTCGTGTCCGACGAGTCGCGCCGTCTTCTTGGTGAGTTTCTCCTTCTTCATTTGGAAGAAAGTGCCGTCGACTTCAATGATTTGCTTCTGCCACATCACGCGAACATGTGGGTTTCCATTGCATTCCTGAAAGGCATAGGCAGTGTCGCACGCGAAGCCAACAAGAAGAAGTAAGGTCGCTAAGAGGCGCATTTTTGATCCCTCCGTACTTTTTTACTTGCAAGGCAATATTTTATGCTTGGCATTGATTAAATTATGAAGCCAATACGCGGTAAAGTAGCCTACGGTGATTAGTCCATAGAGGCTCCATAAGGACTGCTGTACAAGGGCTAAGGCGTTGGGTTCAGACGCTTCGTTTGCGCGGAAGTTGTCGACGAATTGAAAGCGAAACTGGGCGCTATCGACCCTCCTCGCAGGATCTGTCTAATACGAAGAAATTTGGCGGGAAGGGCAGGGGATGCGCCGGCTTGCACTGGGCAGTGACCCGTTATTCGGGTTGACCCAACCGGTTCTCATCATCGATCAGGGTCAGCCGCGCCGAAGCACTCTCGCCCCAAGTCCAAAGGACGAGGTTCATATCGTCCGCCGTTGCGCCGGGGGCAAAGCTCCTGACGAGCAGACCTTGATAGCCAGCGGCGGCTAGCCGCCGGGCAAAGCGTTGGGTTCTCGCCTCGCCGGTCGCCTTCATCTGGTCGCGCCACGTTGGGTCGGCAATTGAAGCGGCATCCATCCCTTCCGCCTGCAGGGCATCTTCGTCGCGACTATTGAAGACCTTCTCTAACGCGGCGTCGTATGAGACGAGTGTCGTCGGTTGCAAATTGCCGACCTGATTGGCTTCGCGTAGCGCCGTCAGGACCGACAGGGATGTATAGAGCGCCGGCATTCCTTTCGGATTGAACCGACCGCCATAGAGTTCAGCTCCGCGGCCTGAGAGCGGTTGGCGCGCATAGATCGGGTTCAGCGCCCGGTAGAGCTTTCCTTCATAGCGCATCGAGCGGGACTATGCGTGAACGCCGGCGTCGATTGCGTCGATATAGTCGAGCACTTCATCGGCGCGTCCGTCGCGCACCAACTGCATGGCCGTCTGGCCAGAAAATCCGGGCAGTGGCTCGGAGCGATACCAGGCATAGGCCATCAGGGCCGAGCCGAAACGCGGTTCGACCTTGTTGACGACCTCGATCATTTCGCGCAAGCGCCGTTGCGTCTTATCAGAGCGGATCCGGTCCTTGCGCTGGATCGCATCCTTGCCGAGGCCGGCTGTACGAGCGATTTCCTCGCTGGTCGTGCGGAAGGCATCCGCGATCTTCCGTGGTGCGAACAACCCGTCATCCGCATATTGGGCGAGACCCATTTCTCTCACCTCCAATTCCAAATGCCAATTATTATGACGTAATATAGCGTCATAATTGCCGGCATTCAAGCTGATGGAGTGAGGCGGCGCATATTCCGGCGAGTTTTGCCTCGCATAATACTCGGGCGCGGCTGGAGTTCAGCCGCGCCCGAGTGGCCTTCTGTGCGGATCAGGCGATATCGAAACGATCCGCGTCCATCACCTTCGTCCAGGCGGCCACGAAGTCGCGCACGAACTTCTCTTGCGTGTCGCTCTGGCCATAGACTTCTGCAAGTGCCCGAAGCTGAGAGTTCGAACCGAATACGAGGTCGACGCGGGTGCCGGTCCACTTGATATCGTCCGTTCCGCGGTCGCGTCCCTCGAAGACATATTTCGAGTCCGCCGAAGCCTTCCATACCGTGCTCATGTCGAGCAGGTTGACGAAGAAATCGTTGGTGAGCGTTTCAGGACGCTTGGTGAAAACACCGTGCTGGGATTGTCCAGCATTGGCGTTCAACACGCGCAAGCCACCGACCAAGACAGTCATCTCCGGCGCGGTCAGCGTCAGAAGCTGCGCCTTGTCGATCAGCAACTCCTCGGGCGAAATGGAGTATTCGCCCTTCTGATAGTTGCGGAATCCGTCGGCGATCGGTTCCAGAACGGCAAAGGAGCTTACATCGGTCTGCTCCTGCGTCGCGTCGGTGCGGCCCGGCGTGAAGGGAACCTCGATGTCATGACCGGCGTTCTTGGCCGCCTTTTCGACGGCGGCTGCGCCACCAAGGACGATCAGGTCGGCGAGCGAGACCTTCTTGCCGCCCGACTGGCCGTCGTTAAACGCCCTCTGAATGCCTTCGAGCGTCTCGAGTACGGTCGCGAGCTGGGCCGGCTGATTGACCTCCCAATCCTTCTGCGGCGAAAGACGAATGCGCGCGCCGTTCGCTCCACCGCGCTTATCGGAACCGCGGAAGGTCGCGGCCGAAGCCCAGGCGGTCGAGACCAGTTGCGAGATGGACAGGCCCGATGCGAGGATCTTGTCTTTGAGGCCGGCGATGTCCTTCGCGTCGATCAGGGGATGATCGACGGCAGGAATGGGATCTTGCCAGATCAGCTCCTCGGCCGGAACTTCCGGACCGAGATAACGCACACGAGGGCCCATGTCACGGTGGGTCAGCTTGAACCACGCGCGGGCAAAGGCATCCGCAAACTGATCCGGATCTTCAAAGAAGCGGCGCGAGATCTTTTCGTAAGCCGGGTCGAAGCGCAAGGCAAGGTCGGTGGTCAGCATGGCGGGTGCATGACGCTTCGACTTATCGTGTGCGTCCGGGATCGTACCGGCACCAGCGCCGTGCTTCGGGGTCCACTGGTGTGCACCAGCCGGGCTCTTCGTCAGTTCCCATTCATAACCGAACAGGTTCCAGAAGAAGTTGTTGCTCCATTTCGTTGGCGTCGTGGTCCAGGTGACTTCCAGGCCGCTGCTGATCGTATGACCGCCTTTGCCCGTTTCGAAGCTGCTTTTCCAGCCGAAACCCTGTTCTTCGATGCCGGCACCTTCGGGCTCCGCACCGACATGGGCGGCGTCGCCGGCGCCGTGGGTCTTGCCGAAGGTATGTCCGCCTGCAATGAGTGCGACCGTCTCTTCGTCATTCATGGCCATGCGCGCGAAAGTCTCGCGGATGTCCTTGGCAGCGGCAAGCGGATCGGGATTGCCGTTCGGGCCTTCCGGATTGACGTAGATCAGGCCCATCTGCACCGCAGCAAGCGGGGTTTCGAGGTCCCGTTCACCAGAGTAGCGTTTATCGGCAAGCCATGTGTCTTCGGCGCCCCAGTAGACGTCTTCCTCCGGCTCCCAGACATCCGGACGGCCGCCGGCAAATCCGAAGGTTTTGAAGCCCATCGATTCCAGGGCAACGTTGCCGGTGAGGATCATCAGGTCGGCCCAGGAGATGCGGTTGCCGTATTTCTGCTTTATCGGCCAAAGCAGCCGGCGCGCCTTGTCGAGGTTGACGTTATCGGGCCAGCTGTTGAGCGGCGCAAAACGCTGCTGACCGGCTCCCGCGCCGCCGCGGCCGTCGCCGGTACGGTAGGTGCCGGCACTGTGCCAGGCCATGCGGATGAAAAGCGGACCGTAATGGCCAAAGTCGGCGGGCCACCAATCCTGCGAATCGGTCATCAGGGCATGGAGGTCCTGTTTGAGGGCGTTAAGGTCGAGCTTCTTGAACTCCTCGGCATAATTGAATGCCTGGCCAAGAGGATTCGACAGCGCGGTGTTCTGGTGGAGAATCTTCAGGTTCAACTGGTTCGGCCACCAGTCGCGGTTTGATCTGCCGCCATGGGCCGTGTGAGTGTGCACCACCGGACATTTACCGGCTGTATCGGCTTTCGTATCCATAATTATCTCCCTCGTGATTACCTGAATTGAGCCATCCAGAGAAAAGCTCAATCCTCTAAAAAGCGGTCCGGTTTCATGCCCAGCGATGATGAAGTACCAGACACGCGAAATGTCCTTGTTTCGGGCTTCCCTGCAAGCAAACCGTCCTGAAGCATAGAGCCTGGGAAGCACCGGTGTTCCGGACGGTCTGGACGTCAACGAGCTGCAGCTCTTCCGTGGCCATTTTACGGGCCAGACGTGACAATGGCTACACCTCATCGGCGCTTTGCGGACTATAGCCAAGCAGTTCCATTAATTTAAGTTGGATTTACTGATTGCGGCGATAAGGTAGAGTTATGACGAATTTGACGCTCAAGCAGCTTCGCTATTTCGAGGCATTGGCACGACAAGGTCACTTCGGGCGTGCGGCAGATGTCTGCGCGATCTCCCAGCCTGCCTTGTCGATGCAGATAAAGGAACTAGAAGAATCTCTAGGCACAGAGCTCTTCGAAAGAGGCGCTCGCCAGGTTCGGCTGACCAGTTTCGGGGAGGCGTTTGTACTGCGCGTCCGCGATATCCTTCGTTCGGTCGACGAACTTGCAGATATGGCACGTGCCTCGCAGAATCGGCTCGTGGGGCGGTTGCGCCTGGGTGTCATTCCGACGATCGCACCTTATCTGCTGCCGGCCATCATCGGCAATCTTACGCGCGTGCATGACGGGCTGGACATTCATGTCCGCGAGACACAGACCTCGAAGCTCGTACATGAGCTGGCAGAGGGCCGGCTTGATGCGGCAATCGTTGCACTACCGGTATCCGAACCCTCTTTGACCGAGGTCACGCTGTTTTCGGAAAATTTCGTGTTAGTTCGGCCGAGCGAGGATGAAGGCAAGCCGGTACCCAATCGCGAAGCGCTGCGCGAGATGAGGCTGCTTCTGCTGGAAGAGGGCCATTGTTTTCGCGATCAGGCCTTGTCGTTCTGCAATCTGTCTTCGGCAGTGCCGCGGGAGTTGATGGATGGCAGCTCTCTGTCCACGCTGGTCCAAATGGTCAGCGCCGGCATTGGTGTCACCCTGATCCCGGAAATGGCAGTAGCGGTGGAGACGCGTTCGGCGCCTGTGTCCATCGCCCATTTTCATAATGTTGAACCATCGCGAACGATCGGCATGATCTGGCGAAAGACCAGCCCCCTGACCAAACAGTTCCTCGAGATCTCCGAAGTCGTTCGCCAGTCAGCCGAGGCGATGCGCGAGCGGCACAAGTCGCTTTCGCGGCCGCACGATCCAGGATTGAGCACTCGCATGCTGCCCGTCGACAGCCGTACAGCCAATGACGCATCGCCAATCGGTTCATCCCAGTAATGACTGAGCGCATGAAGCTTTGCTTTGGCTCATATCAAACTTGAATTGTGATGTTCAGGGATCATCTACGCGTCGACATTGCGATGAAGCACGCGACGGTAATAAGCAGCGTGCCCATGAGCCGGGCTGGGTCTATGCAGTGGCCATGCCGCCAGAAAAATCGACACCGGTAAAAGCATTCAAGAACGATATTGCCGAACACTCTCGATTGTTTGCAACAAATGCGTGTGAAAATTAATGGTAGTATTTACAAAGTCTTGGCAGTTGAAGACAACTCTAAATCCATGTAGAATTTAATGTCTTAAAAATAGAGAAAGCGGTCCAATGAGCGGCCGATTTGTCAAATTCGCGGAAGTCCTCGGTATTTCTGCAGGATTATCTGTAACCTTTTCAGATCCGGCCTCGGCTGGCTGTTGGTCAGCTTTAAAAAGTCCGGAATGGCAGCAAGTCAGCTCAATAATTGCGAGTGCGAAACTGTGCGAGCAGATGCCTTCGGGGCCAAATCGCACTAGGAGGCTTGAAGTAACGGCCGTCGATTTCTGTACAGCTCCAAGTGGTGTTTCTGTCACCGCAAACGTGTCTCTCACTTGTGGATCGAGTTCGGATTCCTTCCTCCAGTTATCACCGCTGGACGGCAAGGTAGTGGCGACGGTGACACTGGATATCGGTGCATGCAAGGTAACGGATTCGGACATAAATATTAGCGGTCAGGCTGGCGAGATCTTATCCAAACTACCCCAGACACAGGAATTCCTGCGCACATGGGCACAAATTCGCCTTTCGAATTTGTGTGGAATGCAGTGATCCGCCGCTTCAAGAAGCGCAATCATCAGCGGGGCGCTATTTTTTCTTCAAAATGAGTTGCGCGATGGGTCTGCCATCGCACGCAAACGGCCGCGGCAATAGCGGGGAGGCACCTCCTCCCGAAATTGCTTGCTGGCGGTGGGTTGACGCTTAAGGTCGCACAAAACGGTATGCACCGCGGTCGCGTGCCTAGCCAGCGCTGCATCAAGCCGAGCAAATTGGAATCATCCGGCAAGGGGCGCGCGTGGCGCTTGAAAACACCGTCCATATGAATCACGACTTGATCAGCGGATCGACAATCGCCCGGCTGACCCGGATTGGACCGTAGAATGGAAGCGCGGATGTTCAGCACGTTCCCGCTCAAAAGACCTTCTCATCAGGGGAGTTTGTGCCGCCAAGCTTCGCGCCACGGTATATAACCCTTTTGAAATGCGCGGTTTTCGGGCCAACGGTCGCGCAAGTGAGTATTTCGTGATATACCGCTGACGTTACCGCCGCTGCTCGCTGCCCAAGGCGCCCGCCGAACGATTCCCCGATTCGAAGCCGCAATTGAACCTTGGAGGGACTGGAGAATGGCCAAAGGCATACGAATACTCGCTCCTGTCGGCTATCCCTGGGAATTCACTGGTCCACGGATACGAGACTACGAAACAATGCGACGGAAATTTATACCGTTCGACAGGCTTAGACGTGGGTGGGATGGCTTTACAATTTTTAATCCGATCGACGTTGTCAGATGTGATCTTATTCACGCGTTTAACAGAATCCCTCTGAATGGTCCGCCATACGTCATAGGCTTTGAATCGCACCTGCCTCGAACATTTTCCCCTGACGGAAAATACTACAAGTCCTACTTATACAAGAAACTCCTTTCCGAAAAATGCCGGCGTATCGTCGCCATCTCAAATTTTGCAAGGCAAAATTTCGTTGCGGGGTTGCATGCAGATCGATTGCCGGAACAGGAACGTGAGCTCCTCATTTCGAAGACAACAACCCGCTATCCCAACCTTCGCCTTGACACTTGGGCGCCTCCGAAGTTTCAGGGAGGTCCGGACGTATTGGAGTTGACGTTCGTCGGAAACCACTTCGGAAGGAAAGGAGGATGTGTTGCCGCGAGAATTGCGGAGCTTGCGCATGAAAACAAACTCCCTCTGCGGGTGAACATAGTATCAAAGCTTCAGATGGGGGGCGCCATATGGACCGACCCTGTCGACGGTAGAGTCCTGGAGCGCTTCGTTAAGATGCTCAAGCTGCCGAACGTCAGATACTATCCGACATTGCCAAACCGCGATGTCCTGGCGCTCTTCGACCGGAGCCACCTTTCTCTTCTAACAACCTTTTCAGACACCTTTGGCTTCAGCGTCATCGAATCCATGTCGAGAGGAACACCGGCCCTGTGTACTGCCCAAGGCGCACTACCGGAATTTGTCTCCGACAAGATCAACGGCCTCATGATCGCCCCAGCTTTAACGCCTGGACTATCGCACTGGGGTCCCGAAACCGAAGATAGAAAAACGCCAGAGTTCGAAAAATTGTATCTGGATGAAATAGAGCGGATGGCGATCGAAAGCGTTCGAAAAATTGAAGTGATCTTCAATGACTATCAAGGTTATGTGGCGATGCGCGCTGCCGCCAGGAACACGTGCAAACGATTGTTCGATGCGAGGGACGCCGCAGAATTCTGGAACGATATTTATCGAACCGCGCTGGCCTGCCCGGGGAAGTACTCAACGTTAGTCCCAGCGGGTGTTGAAAAGCGATAATAGTTGGATACACGGGACAAACATCCCTGCGATGGTTGTCCCCTTCGCCTTGCTCTCCCCGACCGAAGACCCTGCCATTCCTATTCGCTTTGGCGGAAGTTGCGGATACGGTCGAATAAGACGGCAAGCACGATCGAGCCGCCGATGAAGGTGCCCTGCCAGAAGGCATTGATGCCAAGCAGGCCGAGACTATTGCGGATCACTTCGATCAAGGCCGCACCGATCAGTGCGCCGAACGCCGTGCCGACACCTCCGGCAAGATTGGCGCCGCCGATAACAGTTGCGGCAATGACCTGCAGTTCCATCCCAGCGCCTATATTCGTGGTGACGGCACCGAGCCAGCCGGTTTGAATAATGCCAGCGACGCCGGCAGACAGAGCCGAAAGGATATAGACTGCAACCTTAATCTTTCGCACCGGAACGCCGGTCAGCGTTGCGGCATGCTCGTTGCCGCCGATGGCAAAGACGTAGCGGCCAAATCTGGTCCATCGCAGCACAAAGCCGGTCAGAAGCGCCAGCGTGACCATGTAAAGCACCGGGTTTGCAATGCCGAAGAGCCATGCGCCGCCACCAAGCGCAAGGAGCTTGTCGTGATCCGGCCCGAATTGAAAGACGACTGTGTTATTTGACGCGACCATCGCCAGGCTGCGGGCGACCGACAACATACCGAGCGTGACGACGAACGGCGGAAAGCCGAGATAGGCGATCAGCACTCCGTTGAAGGCGCCCACAATGAGAGCTGTGCCGATCGACGCCGCAATGCCCGTGCCAATCCCGTAACCGGCATGCATGACGACTGCGAGCACCATGCTGCAAAGGCAAAGCACGGAGCCGACAGACAGGTCGATACCACCGGTGATGATGACGAGCGTCATTCCAAGCGCGATGATCGCCACGAAGGTGACATTGCGGGTGATATTGTAGAGGTTGGTGCCTGTTGCGAACGAACTCGTAGCGAATGACAGGAAAATACAGGCAAGAATGACAGCAATAAGCACCCAGAATGTCTGGCTGCCGAATATTACAGCGAGCCAACTGCGCTGCTTGCGTGCGATCGTCTGATCAAGAGTAATTGCCATGGTCGACCTTCGCTTGCTTCAATATCGGTACGCGTGTTGATCATACTTGTTCGATCGCGCCGGTGATGAGCCCCGTGACTTCTTCGGGGGAACTTGCCCCGATCTGCTTGTCGGCAACTTTCCGTCCGCGCCGCATCACAATCACCCGGTCGGCCACGGAAAAGACATCCGGCATGCGATGACTGATCAAAATGACGGCGATGCCGCGATCTCGCAGTTGGCGGATCAAAGCCAGCACTTCAGCCACCTGGCGAACGGAAATCGCGGCGGTCGGTTCATCCATGAGCACGATCTTTGCTTCAGCCAGCATCGTGCGGGCGATCGCGACCGCCTGCCGCTGGCCGCCTGACATCTGCTTCACGAGGTCACGCGGACGCGTCTCAGACTTCAATTCCTTGAAGATCTCGCCGGCGCGCTTGTACATCGCTTTATAATCGAGGATCCGCAAGGGGCCGAGACCGAGCCGAAGCTCGCGCCCCAGGAAGACGTTTGCTGCAGCCGTCAGATTGTTGCAGAGAGCCAGATCCTGGTGGACGATCTCGATGCCGCGCTGGCGCGCTTCGACCGGCCTATGCAAGACGAGATCCTCCCCATCGAGGCTCATCGTGCCGTGGCTCGGCCGAAAGTTGCCGGCAATCATCTTGACCAGCGTCGATTTGCCGGCGCCGTTGTCGCCCATCAACCCGACGACCTCTCCCGCTTCCAACGAGAACGAAACGTCGTTTACCGCCTGGATGGCGCCGAAATGTTTTGAGATGTTGGCGAGCTCAAGAACTGCCACCGGCCCTCTAGCCTCCCAAAGCCGCAGGCTCGCCCTTTCCGAATATATTCGTTTCGATTTGAGCTGCGATTTTGCCCGCCGGTCTCCTCCCTGCGAGCATCAACAATATTTACTCAGAACCGCGCGAAATCGTCAATCGAATGTCACTAATTTACCGTCTTCCCTACAATTATTCGTTTGTAGTACAATTCCGTTGACGCGCGAAGGTATCCTTATATTAGCTGTTGCCGGAGGAGAGCATGTTAATCCTTGTCACCGGCGCAACGGGCAAGGTTGGGCAGCATTTTATTGCCGGAGTGCTTGGCGATCCGCGATTTTCAAAGGCGCGCATACGCGCGCTTTGCCATAATCGGTTGTGTCCTGAAACAGAGCGGGTCGAGGTCACACAAGGCTCGATTGCCGACCGGGAAACAGTCGCCAGGACGCTTACGGGTGTCACCCATGTCGTGCATCTCGCCACATGCAAGGAAAAGCCTGCCGATGTGATGGACGTGACGGTAAAGGGGCTTTTCTGGCTGCTCGAGGCTTTCCGCAACAGCCCCACGGCGCGTCAGTTCATCCTGATCGGCGGCGATGCCGGTATCGGTCATTTCTATTATCGTCACGAAGGACCCATTACCGAAGCCACACCGCATCGGGCTTATCCGGGATGCTATGCGCTTTCGAAGGTCCTGGAAGAAGTGATGCTGGAGCAATTCGGCATTCAATACGGTCTCAACGGCTGCTGCCTGCGCGCGCCTTGGATCATGGAAAAAGACGACTTCAGATTCTCGCTTTCATTCGGCGATGACGTATTCGGCGGACCCGACTGGAAGACGCTGGTCCCTCAGGCCAACGCCGAGCGCTATGCAAGGGACGGCACAGTACCGCTGCTACGCGACGCGGATGGACGCCCGCTGAAGCGCAATTTTGTCCATGTCGACGACCTTGTCTCAGCGATGCTTTCGGCCATCGACAATCCGCGCGCTAAGGGCCAGCTTTTCAATATCTGCATGGATCGCCCGGTCGACTATGGCGAAGTTGCCGCCTATCTCGCGCGTACCCGGGGTCTCGGTTCCATCGATATAGGCAGCCAGTTCCATTCGAACTGGATGGACAACAGCAAGGCTAAGTACCTGCTCAATTGGAGCCCCATCTACGATCTGGAAATGCTTATCGACTCGGCCTGGGGATACGAGCGTTCGGAAGGGGAAGCTCGCATCATCTGGTATCCGGGTTGATCACAGGGCGGGCAGTGGTGCCCGCCTTTTCAAAGGGGAGGAAGTCATGAGGAAGGCATTGTTGCTTACAGTCGCGGTATTGGCGCTAACGGCCGGGCAAGCCTTGGCGGCCAAGAAACAGCTTGTCATCGTCGTGAAGGGCTTGGACAACCCGTTCTTTGAGGCAATCAACCAGGGTTGCCAGAAGTGGAACAAGCAGAATGCGAACTCCGAATATGAGTGCTTCTACACCGGTCCGGCCTCGACATCCGATGAAGCCGGCGAAGCCCAGATCGTCCAGGACGTGCTCGGCAAGGCCGAAACTGCAGCGATCGCTATTTCGCCCTCGAACGCCAAATTGATCGCCCAGACCCTGAAAACGGCCAGCCCTAAGGTGCCGGTCATGACGCTCGATGCCGATCTTGCGGCCGAGGACGCAGCGCTGCGCAAAACCTATCTTGGGACGGACAACTATCTGATGGGTGCGCGCATTGGCGAATACATCAAGAAGGCCAAACCGAACGGTGGCAAGATTTGCACGATCGAAGGCAATCCCGGTGCCGACAACATTCTTCGTCGTGCCCAGGGGATGCGCGACACGCTAACAGGACAAAAAGGCCTTACTGCGCTGAAGGGTGAGGGCGGCTGGACGGAAGTCGCAGGTTGCCCAGTGTTCACCAATGACGACGGCGCCAAGGGCGTTCAAGCGATGACCGATATCCTGGCTGCAAATCCAAGCCTCGACGCTTTTGGCATTATGGGAGGCTGGCCGCTGTTCGGCGCTCCGCAACCGTATCGTGACCTGTTCAAGCCGATGGCGGACAAAATCGGCAAGAACGAGTTCGTGATCGGCGCTGCGGATACGATCGGCGACGAAGTGGCCATTGCAAAAGAAGGCTTGGTAACAGCCCTCGTCGGCCAACGGCCGTTTGAGATGGGCTATAAGGCGCCGTCCGTGATGATGGACCTGATCGCCGGTAAGCCGGTCCAGGATCCCGTCTTCACCGGACTTGACGAATGCACAAAGGATACCGTCGATACCTGCATTCAGAAGTAAAAAATCCAACCGAAGCATGCCGTATTCGCATGCTTCGGTTGACATCGCATGGTGTAGCGATCGTGACTGTCAGCTACGGCGAGGCTTAAACGTTTATGTGGTTTTGCCAGCTTCGGCACGCTTATGAGCATCGACCCAAGCCACGATGTCGAGTGGGATTGCCCGCATCGCATCGGTGCCGGGCAAGAAGTTTGGAGCATAGGGGCGGCTTCGAAAGGGGAGCCGCCGGATGTCAGGGGAACCACGTTAAATGCCGCTGCATGTTTGCTTTTCAGCGGAAGCGATGGCCGCCTCCTTGGCACAATATCCATCGTCGTCGCAGCGTGAAAGGGGACTGTGAGGCATCCTTGACCATTACTAATGACTTTTGAATTTTAGCACAAACTGATAGTATCGCGACCCGGGTCCTATACTACGAGGCTCAACATGCGGCGTGGCCTAATATCTGGTGTCTGTTTGGCATGCGCCGCGACCTTTCTTTTGGCGGGCTTTGTTCTTGCCGACGAAGATGACATGAGAACGGGTGAACGGCTTGCCGCGTTGTTGCGCGCCGGCCGGACTGTCATTTCGGGTTATCAAAAACTTATCAACGACGAATCCCTCGGAGAAAAGGACCTCACGGGTCAACGCGTCGTCAACGAAGCGCTACAGATCTTTGCCCAGCGCAAGGGCGATTCCATATCGGATCAAAATTACAATCCTTTCGACAAGCAATTGTTCGACGCGCAGGTCGCGGCGATAAAGGAAGTTGTCGACGAGCATCAAAGCATGATCGACATGAAGGGTGTGGGTTTCAAGGGATTCATTCCCTCGACTTTCGCTCGGTTGGTCAATGAACGTTTCGGGGAAAAGGTCGGCGACAAGGCGAAGATGAAGGTGACGGCGCCGGAGGAGTTGATCCGCAATCGCAAGGCGCGCCCGGATGAGTGGGAACAGCATGTCATAGAGAGCAATTTTCTATCTCCCGATTGGCCGAAAGGCAAACCCTTTACCGAGGAGGTTGAGGTGAACGGCCGTCAATCTTTTCGCATGCTAATCCCTGAATACTACTCGGCATCCTGCCTGACGTGTCACGGCGGACCTAAAGGCGAGGTTGATGTAACAGGTTACCCGAAGGAGGGTAAAGCTGAAGGCGAGTTAGCCGGTGCGATCAGCATTACGCTGTTTAAATGAGCGCCTTTGTCCCCATTCCAATGCGGATCGGCCGCTTGACCGATCGAAAGATTCCGCTTCGCCTTATCTGTCTTTCGGCCGCGCTTTTGGTCGCGTTGCTCCTCAGCGTCGCCTTCATGGCGCATGATCTTCGTGAAAATCAGCGGCGTGTTGAGGAGGCGAATGCACGTTTTCATATGTTCGACGATGCTGCCAAGGCGCATCGTCATTTTGGCGAGGTTCGCTATTGGTTAACGGATCTATCCGTCAGCCTTTTGACGCTTTCGGAACGGCGCGCGCAAGAAGCCCGCAAAGCGCTCGGACAAGACCTCGTTCGCATCAAGGTCTTCGCACCCGATGAAGCCAACACGATCCAAAAGGGTTCGGATGCCTATTTTGAAAAAGCAATGCAGGCCGTTGATGCCTACACAAACGACAACAGGGTCATAGGAAACACGCGACTGGCGGCTGCCAGAAACTATAGCGACCAAATCGATTCCGTGCTCATGTCGCTCGAGCAGCGTCTCGAGAACGAAGCCGATCTGGCTCGTGACGCGGCCGATGCGACGGCGCGCAACACCTATATCCGTGCGCTGATCGCAGTTGGAGTAACGACGCTCGCCTGCATTCTGATGACCTGGCTGGTGCTACGCTCCATCCTCCTGCCGCTTGGCCGGATCGACAAAGCGATGACCCAACTGACGAGAGGACAGGAGGACGTCGAACTGCCGCCAGAAGGCAGCGATGAATTCGGAAAACTTTCAAAGACGCTGCGGTTGCTGCGTGACAGTCAGGCCGAGCGTCGCGAGCTTGAAGCAGCCGCCGAGCGCCAGCGCAACACCGTGATGACGGCGATCGAAACCATCCCCGATGGCTTTGCGTTCTTTGACGCGAATGATCGGCTGGTTCTGGTCAACCAACGCTATCTTCAACTGTTTCCCGGCACGGCGGACCTCATGACGCCGGGAAGAGCCTTTGAAGAAATCGTTCGTGCGCAGGCAGAACGCGGCACGACCGACATTGGAAGCGGCGGCATTGAAAATTGGATCGCTGAAGCCATGCAGCGTCACCGCGAGCCTCGCGGCATGATCGAGCGACAATTCGCCAATGGAACATGGTTGCGCATTGCCAAGCGAAAGACGCCGGAGGGCGGCACCGTGGCGGTCTACACGGATATATCGGATCTGAAGAACCGACAGGCAGAGCTGGAAGAGGCGAAGCGTGGCGCGGAGGTCGCCAGTGAAGAGAAGAGCCGTTTCCTCGCCTCCATGAGCCACGAGCTGCGCACTCCTTTGAATGCGATCATCGGATATAGCGAAATGCTCATCGAGGATGCCAGCGATCTTGGACAAGCCGAGTTTATCGCGGATCTCAATAAAATCATGGGCTCGGGGCGCCACCTCCTCGCGCTTATCAATGACGTTCTCGATCTCTCCAAGATCGAGGCGGGCAAGATGGAGCTTTACGTTGAGCGCCTCAGTCTAAGACAGCTCCTTGCCGATGTTCAAAATACCGTCGCTCCGCTGATCGCCAAAAAGGGCAATCGCCTGCTGGTGAGCGCCTCCGTGGAGCAGGACCAGATCGAGACCGATAAGACGAAGTTGCGGCAGAACCTATTCAATCTTCTCTCGAATGCCGCCAAATTTACCGAGAACGGCGAGATCAAGCTGTCGGTGCGGCGCTATGAGGATGAGGTGGGCGAGTGGCTCGAATTTGCCGTCAGTGACAGCGGCATCGGCATGACGAAGGAGCAGCAGAAAAAGCTATTCCATGCATTCGTACAGGTGGATTCGTCGACGACGCGGAATTACGGCGGGACCGGCCTTGGTCTGACCATCACCCAGCATTTCGTCAAGATGATGGGCGGCACGATTACGGTCGATAGTGAGTTCGGAAAGGGTTCGACCTTTCGTTTCACAATCCCTGCGATCACCAGAACAGATATTGTCCGGCAAGATGCACCGCAAAGCGATGCCGTTGAAGATGCGGGCGCGCGCCCAACGGTTCTCGTGGTCGATGATGAGGCGCGGGCTCGCAAATTCGTCTCCGACGCCGTTCGCGGTGCAGGTTTTGCCGTGATCGAGGCGACGGGCGGGGAAGAAGGCTTGGCAAAAATCCGCAAATTGCATCCGGACGCCATCGTTCTTGACGTGATCATGCCTGGTCAAGACGGTTGGTCCGTCCTGCGCGAAATCAAGTCGGACGAGGCTATCTGCGATATTCCCGTCATCCTCGCGACAGTTGTGGCCGATCGCGAGATGGGCCTGGCGTTCGGTGCCGTTGACCATTTGATCAAGCCGATTAATCCCCAACAACTCATCGATACTCTGAACGCAGTTGCCGGTGAAGCACGGCATGATGTGCTTATCGTCGACGACGATCCTGCAACGCGCGATCTTTTTCGCCGGGTCCTCGTCCGCGAGGGTTGGAGGGTTCGCGAGGCGGCTGACGGTCACCATGGTCTCAAGCAACTTGAAGCCGGACGGCCGACGATTATGGTTCTCGACCTGATGATGCCGAACATGGATGGTTTCACGTTCCTTCAGGTGATCAAGGACCGGAACGACTTGGCAGATATTCCCGTCGTTATCGTCACGTCGAAAGACTTGACGCGGGAAGAGCTCGATTGGTTGGGTGTTCGGGCCAAGGAAATCGTCAGAAAGGGAACCAAAGGTCGCACCGATCTGATTGCAGCTTTAAAGCGGCATCTTCCGCAAAAGGAAGAGGCTTGAGGAGAGAGGTTGGCATGGTCAAAATTCTTCTCGTCGAGGACAATGAGATGAACCGCGATATGCTCTCCCGCCGCTTGGAGAAACGCGGTTACGAAGTTGTCAGCGCAACCGATGGGCTCGCCGGTGTCGAGGCTGCTGTGACTGCGCGACCGGACTTGGTTTTGATGGATATGAGCCTTCCTGTCATTGACGGCTGGGAAGCAACAAAGCGGATCAAAAAAAATCCCCTTACCGCTGCCATACCTGTGATCGCACTTACTGCCCATGCGATGGCCGGCGACCGGGAAAAGGCAATCGAGGCAGGTTGTGACGATTACGATACCAAACCGATCGAACTGCCGGGTCTGCTCGACAAGATCGCGCGTCTGACCGGAGGGTAGCGATCATGGCTCAAACTCGGGGCATCGGGCATCGTATGTATATCGCCAAAATTGCCCAAAACATCGTGGATCCGGCCCAGGCCATTCTGGGGTATCAGGAACTGATCACGGAGGAGGTGCGTGAAGCGGGACCCCGTGATGCTTTGCCGGACGTTGAAAGGATATTGAGCGCCGCCCGGGAGCTGAATGCATTGATCAAGCGGCTTCTCGACGTTGAAACGCCGGAGATTGGGAACGCCCCCTCGCTCGATAAACTTTTGCGACACGATCTTAGAACGCCCATGAATGCCATTCTCGGTTATTCCGAGATGTTGATCGAGGACTTCGCCGATACCTTGCCGACGCGTCTGCTGGAGGATGTGTCGAAGGTCATTCGTGAAAGCCGCAATTTGCTTGCGCAGATTGACGAAACTCTTGATGGATCGTCCCGCGATGCGGATCAGGAATTTCAGCCGACATTCGACGGAACGATTGCCGCCGATCTGGCCAAGACAATGGCGACGCATGCTTCGCCCTTAACGGAGCGCGCAGGGCGTATCCTTGTCGTCGACGACACCGCGTCAAATCGCGATCTCTTGTCCAGACGCCTCTGCCGCGATGGACACACCGTCGTTGCGGCAAGCTCCGGCGACGAGGCGCTTCGTATCTTCGGTCAGCAGGAATTCGATCTCGTGTTAGCCGATGTCCTGATGCCCGACATGAACGGCATAGAGCTTTTAGGCCAGCTTAAAGCGAACCGCCAGTTTCGCGAGATCCCGGTCGTGATGATTTCTGGCCTGAAGGATGATGACGCCGTTGCCCGGTGCATTGAAGCTGGGGCGGAGGACTATCTTCGCAAACCGATCAATTCCGTCCTGCTTAAAGCGCGCATTGCCGCCTGCCTTGAGCGTCGTCGTTGGCGAACGCGGGAGAACCAATATCTGGCGCAGATAGAATTCGAGAAGGAGCGGGCAAATGCTTTACTTCATGCAATTCTTCCCACACAGGTCGTGCAGCGGCTTGCGAACGGAGAGGAAATGATCGCCGATCGCATCGATATGGCGACTATTATCTTCGCCGACATCGTCAATTTCACGGAATTTGCAGCACGAACGCCGGCGGCAGCACTCGTCCGGAGACTAGGAGACTTGTTTAGTCGTTTCGACACGCTTGCGGATCAATATGGTATCGAAAAAATCAAGACGATCGGTGATGCTTATATGGCGGCCTCTGGATTACCGGACTCCCGCGTGGATCACGCTGAGGCGGGCGTTGCCTTCGCCCAGGCAATGCTGGCTGAAATGCCTAAAGACGCGGATGATGGATCAGCACTCACCTTGCGGATCGGCATCCATAGCGGGCCAGTCGTAGCCGGACTAATTGGACGGAAACGTTTTGTCTATGATGTTTGGGGACATACGGTCAACGTTGCCAGTCGAATGGAGTCGTGCGGCGTACCGGGTCACATTCAGATATCGCAAACGACCTACGATGCACTTGGCGAGGGACGCCCGCCCGCCCGCCGGGAAATCATGCATATTCGCGGCATCGGGAGATACACAACTTACCTCTTGGAATAACCTGCGAGGCGCGGAAGCGGACTCCGCTGCGGCTCGCATCGTATGTGGGAGATGGTCTTTCCATCGGAAGAGACCTTCCAGCCTTCCTTCATTGGCGATGAATAGAAGACTTCTCGTTTTGCCATGAAGCTCACATCCTCTTTATATTGCGCCACGCTAAAGTACTGTGTCGACTATTGTCGATCGAGGCGTGACAGAAGAGAGCGAATCTGCTCCTTCCTAATCAGAATGTTTCGGAAGGTGCTAATATGGATCGAGCAGAAAACGACCTGCGTTTGATCGCCGTAATGCGGCGCTATTTCGCTGTGAAGGATGAGCTTGCAGGTTTGAAGTCCGCGCTTGAGGACAAACGAAAAGCAGCCGGAATTGCGGTCGGCGAATTTTATCACGTCCGCGCCGAAACCGAACATGCCGACGATGTCAGTCGGACCGTCACGCTTAGACGAGAGATGGAGTTTCTGATGAGCCTCGCCGAAGGCTGGTCGAGGGGAGACATCATTCTTCTCGGCTTATCGACCGATTGATCCCGCAATCGCCAAGTACCAGAAGGCAAAACCGGTCCGGCGCCATTCAGCATTGCCCTGATGCTGGCAGTGCCAAGCGCGGATCAAAGCAAGGATGCGGTTTGCGAGACTAATGCGGTCGGCCAGGGGAGGTGTGAGAGGAAGAGGAGGGAAGGGGAGTTGTGACGGATTGAGAGGTTTGGAGAGAGTTTTCGGCCGGTCCGTTACGGAGAAACGACATGGCACAGGGCATCCAGAAACTTACCCTCAGTGCAGCCCGCGACATTCCCTTCAATAAGCTGGTGCTCAGCCAGCAGAACGTACGCAAGATCAATGCGGGCGTGTCGATCGAGGATCTTGCGGGAGATATTGCCCACCGCGGTCTGTTGACAAGCCTTAACGTCCGTCCCGAACTCGATGCCGACGGCAAGCAGACGGGCATTTACCGCATCCCTGCCGGCGGGCGCCGCTATCGTGCCCTTGAGCGGCTCGTGTCGCAGAAGCGGCTCACTAAGACCGCTAGCGTTCCGTGCATCGTCAGCCGCGGTGACACACTTGAGGTCCAGGATTCGCTTGCCGAAAACGTCCAAAGCGTCAGCCTTCATCCGCTCGACCAATTCCGCGCCTTTCAGGCGCTGCGGGCGCAGGGGCTCGGAGAGAAGAGATCGCCGCACGCTTCTTCATTTCGCTCGCCACGGTGAAACAGCGCCTACGGCTCGCGTCGGTCTCGCCGCGGCTTCTTGATTTCTATGCCGAAGACGAAATCACGCTTGAGCAGGTGATGGCGTTTTCGATCACCAACGATCATGTCCGCCAGGAGCAGGTCTGGGATACGATCTCCCGGTCCCACAGCCGCGAGCCATACTACATCCGCCGCTTGCTAACCGAAACCGCGATCCGTGCCAGCGACCGTCGTGCTGTCTATGCCGGCGTCGACATTTACAAGGCTGCCGGCGGCGTGGTGATGCGCGATCTGTTTCGCGCTCGACGAGGTTAGCCGGCAGGCGCTGTTTGCGCATTGCGCTTCGCTATCGGTCAACGCGGTGATTGAGCCCTGGAACAACCGGACCCGGGCGGTCGCACATGCCGATCAACCGGCCCGATCGATCGGTTTCGGAATGGTCCAAGCTGGCTGGACACCGACCACTGACAACTACCTTGGCCGCGTCACGAAGGTCCGCATCCTGCAAGCGGTCCGCGAGGCGAAAGGCGATCAGTCAGCGGAACTGATCGGCCATCTCAAGAAGGCCGACATGGCTCGCGAAGCCGAACGGTTGATGATCGGTACCGGCTGGCTGCCTGAGCCGCTTCGGCTCATCACGGATGGCGCCTCGACCGATGAGACGATTGTCGAAGCCGTTGAGCTTGCCGACAGCAAGACACACGAGGCAATGGCTCCCGATCTACAGGCTTTCCTGGCCGAAGATGCCGATGATGCCTCCAGGCCTGCCGATGAGAACCAGCATCTCGATGCAGCAGCATAGTTTTGTCAGTCCTGGCCGACGGCCGGCTTCGATAAAGACACCGGGCCGCATCCGTTATTAGGCGAGTGCAGTGCCCGATTTTACGATCGAAACGACCCGTCACTAACGTTTCTTGTAGCATGTACCTATTCCGCCGAGACGTTGGACGCGGCCTGCCGCACAGCTATCGACGATGAAAACTGGGAGGCCGGCGCCTCCATCGAGGGTTATCCATTCAGCCCTTGATTTCCCTCAACCAGCCCGGCCGTCGCGCCGGGCTCTTGCTTTTAAGGAGATAGTCATATGAACACCGCCACCAACACCCGGCCCATAGCTGCCGGTTTCAAAGTCGATATTTCCCGCGGCGAGCGGGTCGGCCGAGTTTCATCGGAATGGTTTTCTCGCCCGGACGACGAACGGTTCCTGTCGCTGACGGATCTCTACGATACTGTCCGCTCCCGAGCCGACCGGGCTCAGGCGCGAACAATCGAGAGTGCGGCAATCCGCGTCGAGGCCACGCGCGACAACGCTGACCGGCTCGAGCTCCTTGTTCCCGGCCAGCGCCAGGCGTTCGCGCCGACCCATTGGAGCTATGGCCAGCTCTGCAGCCTGGTCGGCGCGCCCGCTACCTATATGCGCCAGCTGCCGGCGCCACTTGCCGCCATCAACCTTCAGCACGGCCTGCTTAATCATCGTGCCGAGCTGGTGAAGACGCTCGAGATGGATGATGGACGGCTCGAACTTAGGGCCGTCACCGGACCTGAATACGGCCGCATCTGGGACCATGAACTTGTCTCGGCGGTAATGAAGATTGCCGGTAATGGCACCGGCGATACGATGTGGAAGGTGCCTGGCGTGCTCGATTGGGCGACCATGACACACAATCCCTTCGTCGACATCACCAAAGACACGACGACGCTCTATGCCTCGGATCGTGACGTTTTCCTGTTTCTGGTCGACGACACCCACCCGATCGAAGCCGGGCGGCTGCCAAACGGAGAGCCGGATCTTTATTTCCGCGGCTTTTATGCCTGGAACTCGGAAGTCGGGTCGAAAACGCTCGGCATAGCCTCCTTCTACCTGCGCGCCGTTTGCGCCAATCGCAATCTTTGGGGCGCGGAAAACTTTGAGGAGATCACCATTCGACATTCGAAGTTCGCCGCTGAGCGTTTCGCGCACGAAGCAGCGCCTGCATTGACCAGCTTTGCCAATTCCTCGCCGGCGCCGTTCGTGGCCGGCATCAAGGCGGCGCGCGAGCGGATCGTCGCCCGCAAGGACGAAGATCGCGAAACTTTCCTGCGTCGCCGCGGCTTCTCGAAAGGTGAAACCGGCAAGGTGATCGAGATGGTCTTGTCCGAAGAGGGACGACCGCCGGAATCGGTCTTCGATTTCGTCCAGGGCATCACCGCCCTGGCACGCACTAAGACCAACCAGGATACGCGCCTGGAGTTCGAAGGCAAGGCGAAGAAGCTGCTGGAAAGCGCCTCCTGACTGAATGCAGCCGTCGAATTGTGTCTCCCAACTCCCATCCCGTTATCCCACTGCGCCCAGCTGGGGCAAGGGCATTGTCAAACCGTTTGGCGATAATGGCGGCTGTTCGATCTGCGCTGGCAGCCAAATCTGAGGGTGGGTCCAGCGTGATATAGCTGTGGCCCGCCTTGTCCATCTCCGGCATCAGCGTGATCTTGTCAGCACGGCGCGGCCAACGATCGGAACCACTGGCGTATCCGAAAGGGCGTGCCCAAAGTTCCAAGAACCGCTTGTACAATGCTCGTCCGGGTTTCCCAGAAAATTGGGACCATCGATCATGACAATTGGGAGTCCAAGATTTGTTGATTGGAACTGAATGGCGTGAACTTCGAGAACCGAGAGCCGCTTCGATGTGCGCTGCCGGCTGCTGACGTGGTCGGCCCGCGCCCGGCCTCGAAGACTATCGGAGAGTAAGAGAGGGGCTGGAAAGGTTGATTTGACCGGCTGTGAGGGCGCCCGGTCAGGCCGGAGCTTTCCTCGCTCTCGAACAATGTTCTCCATGACGCGGCGACCCGCGCGATTGTTTTCACCCGGGCCAGCCGAGGGGACCGCGTCCTCGATGCCGCCAGTACGCCGCTTCCTTTTCTTGACTATCGCAGGCCCGTCCGCTCAGGCACGGGGATCGCCACCCATTCCAGAGCGCCGCACTCGCCCCTCGCGATGCTGGCGAACTGGCAAGGCTCATGCCGACCCGCAGCCGGCGGTCGGACGAGAACCAGGCGCTGCAGCACCTTTCTACCCTGCTCCGCGACTGGCTGAAAACCATCGGACTTTTCTCCGAAATCATTGCCAGGCAAAACGGCTCTTTTTGCCAATGTCGCATGAGGGGCCGGCGATATTCGAGAGGCTGACGCTGCGTCATCGTTCGCTCGAGCTTTCAAGCCCAGATTGAAGGAGGTCTAACATGTCAGCATCCGAACTGGCTGCCCGTCTCGCGCGCCATGCCGAGGCAGTGTGCCGCCACTATCTTTCGGCCGGGCGGCGATATGGCAACTACTGGATCGTCGGCGATACGGCAAACAGCAAAGGCCGTTCGCTCTATGTTCATCTAGCCGGCCCACGGGCTGGCCGCTGGACCGATGCGGCAACCGGTCAATACGGCGATCTCCTTGATCTTGTCCGTGAGAGCTGCGGCCTGATCGATTTTTGCGATGTCGCGAGCGAGGCCCGGCAGTTCCTGACCCTACCGAAAACCGGGAGCGCGTCGGAATATCGATCAATCGGAGCCCCAGGCCGCTCGAATCGCCCGGCAGCCGAACGGGCACGACGGTTGTTTGCGATGGGCCAGCCGCTGAGCGACACACTCGCTGACAAATATCTGCGACGACGCGGGATACTGCGCGGGTCGGACCACGCCGCACTCCGCTTTCACCCGTCCTGCTACTACCGCGATCTGCTGACGGGCGATACTAGACGCTATCCCGCGCTGATTGCCGCTGTCACAGATCCGAGCGGCGCGATCACCGGAGTGCATCGGACCTGGCTCGATCCGAGCGGTGACGGCAAGGCAAAGGTCGAGACTCCGAGGCGGGCATTGGGCAGCCTGCTCGGCAATGCGGTGCGCTTCAATGTGCCGGTGGATGCGCCGGTGAAGGTGATGGCAGCGGGTGAGGGGCTTGAGACCATGCTATCTCTATCGTATGTCATCCCGGGAATGCCGATTGCCGCTGCGCTCACCGCCAACCACCTTGCCGCCTTTAAAGCGCCGGTAAGCTGCTTACGCCTCTATATCGCTGCGGACGCGGATGATGCTGGCCGCCACGGAAGCGAGAGATTAAGTCAGGCTGCTCGATCACTCGGCATTCTGCCGCTTTTGCTCACCCCTGAACTGGGCGATTTCAACGACGATCTTCGCTCTCTAGAACTGGACCGAGTGACCGTAAATCTTCGTCGGCAGCTTTGTCCGGAAGACGTCGCCGCGTTCCTGCCCGCTGCGTGAAGCGGCGGGCCAGCGCTGCGAAGTGGCGCTTAGGACAGGTCTGGAGCGAACGGGCCTTCTCGATCTCCATGTTTGTCCGCGCCTGCAGGCCTGCCGAGAGGCGACCCATACCACGCGGTGCCCGACCTTCAGCGGCTCGGTTGGGTTTCTTCCCCGCAGCGGCTCTGCCGCAGCTCCTCGCGGACCAAGAAACCCGCCCTCCGCCGCCCGGCGCTTTGCTGGGCCGCGGCGCGATCCGCCGCGGTTCCGGTCCGCTCCCCGCGTGGACGGGGATCGCCGTCAGGCCGCGAAAGGCGCGGCTCACAAAACCGATGGAGATCCTAATGGACCTGTTTTCGACCCTCGACGAAAGCCCCGAGCCGCAGCACGCATCCTCACCAACCGACCGCTTCATCTACGAGATGCAGATCTACGGGCATCGTCCTTTCCAGGACGAGCCAGATCCTCGGCCGCTCCCCGAAGAGCCGGTCGTCCAGGCCTCGTTGACCGCGATCTTCGACGCCCTGTTCGAGATGCTCGGCGACACGCGACTCGAACCCGATCTCGAGGACCTCCTCTGGTCGGCTGTTAATCTCTTCCATCGTGCCGGCGAGCGCATCCAGCGCGAGCTCGACCGCAATGAGGAGGCACAGCGTACCGGCCAGCGCGAACAGGACGGCTCCGAAGTCAAAAGCGTCGAACTCGAGCGTCTGATTGCCGAAGGCATCACGATGCTGGAACGCCGCAACAGTTTCGAGTTCATGCGCGACTTCGCCGCCGATCTCTTCGAAGCGCAAACCGGTTCTACCTGGCGACCGCGTACCGGCTCAAAAGTCAGCCACGTGAATATGACCGCGGCGATAATCGATAGTCGCGACTTCCTCTCTGCTCGGCGGCGCGCCGAGACCGAAGTGCTGATCCCGGCAGGCACCAAGATCGCTTTTGCAGGTGGGATGGATTACAACGATCACGATCGTATCTGGGCGAAGCTCGATCAAGCGCATGCCAAGCATCCCGACATGGTCCTGCTTCACGGTGGCTCGCCGAAGGGCGCCGAGCGCATCGCCGCCTGCTGGGCAGATGCCCGAAAGGTGACACAGATCTCCTTCAAGCCGAATTGGACCAAACATGCCAAGGCTGCTCCGTTCCGCCGCAACGACGAGATGCTGTCTGTCGTACCGGCCGGTCTGATCGTCTTCCCGGGCAATGGCATTACCGGCAATCTCGCCGACAAGGCGCGCCGGCTCGGCATTCCGGTCTGGCAGGCAGACGGCAACTAGGCCGCCTTGTCCGAACGATCCTATGAACCGGCCGCCGCGCAGTGGGCCGGTTTTTCATTTCACCTTGAGAGTGGCACAATTCGGCGGTGTCGACTATATTGGCAGCATGGCTCAGGAACACGACATTTCGAGCAAGGTGGAACAGACGGTCGAAAGGCTTCTCCGCGACCGTCTGGAAACGAGCGGCTTTGAAGGCGCGGATATCCGATCCGACCGCGATCTCGAGGGCGATCCGATTCTGGTTGTTGACGTAAAGTACCGCTTTGTCGACCGGCCAATTAGCTCGAAAGTGACCTTCGGCTTGACGACCGAGCTCCGGAAAGCCTTGATGGCTCTCGGGGAAAGTCGATTTCCGCAGGTTCGTCATCACTTCAACGAACAACAAAAGATCGCAAGCTGATCCGTGTCGAACGATTTAATCGCCACGGCACGCCGGCTTGCGAAAGCCAGCCCCAAGCGTCCACGCCAATCCGACCTGAAGCGCGGTGTCAGCACCGCTTACTATGCGCTTTTTCACTGCCTGGCGCGTGAGTGCGCAGATCTTCTGGTTGGAGCCGGTGACAGCCGCAGTGATGCTGCCTGGGTTCAAATGTATCGCGCGCTCGAGCACGGTATCTCCAGAAATGCCTGCAAGGTTACCGCAACGAAGAGTTTCCCGAACGGCATTCTGTCCGTCGCTGACACCTTCGTTGCCATGCAGGAAGAGCGTCATCGGGCGGACTACGATCCGCTCGCCCGGTTCGCGCGGCCCGATGTCCTCGTCCTGATCGACAACTGCGAACAAGCCATCAAGGACCTGCTGGCGGCGCCCCGATCCGATCGGAAGGCCTTTGCGGTCTGGGTACTGTTTCAGAGGAAGCGGTAAGCTCCAGCCGGAACCGACGCCGGACAATCGCCTAATAGTGCTCTTTGATGCGGCTTTGTCTTCGGCTGACGTTCTGCCTTTCGCCCGTCGCCGCAGACGGGTGTTCACGGTTGACCTGCTAAAACAGTCTCAGGACGGCGAGCGCCATTGAGGCGATCGGGCTTCGGAGCAAGCCGTTTACACGAGGGGAACCGCGCAAGCCGTCGGTTGTCCGGATGCCTCAAGAGACGGTAACGGCTCCCGGTGGCTGCATCAGCGTGCGGTCAAGCCTCAAGGCCTTTCTCCGTCGGTCGCTTCAAAACCATTCCCGTTCTCTATGTCGCCTTTCTAAGGGACCGGCCGCAATCAGCGTCAACCCGCAAGGGGTTCCCCTGCGCTGACGCTCCGGTGACGCCTGCGGCTCGGCCCCTTCTTCGGGCGCCATCGGGAATGGTCCCGAGCAACCGAAGGAGAATTACCATGGCTACCACGATCGCAACCCTGACGCAGAAGACCGACGGCAGTCTCGAAGGCGTCTTCGCCACCATCCGGGTCAATGCCCCGATCGCCATCATCCCCAATGCCAACAAGGCAAGCGAAGAAGCACCGGATTACCGCATCATCCACCGCAAGACCGGCTTCGAAATCGGCGCGGCGTGGGCCCGCATCGCCCGCCAGACCGGCGAAGAATATCTCTCCGTCAAGCTCGAAGCGCCCGAGATCGGCGTCATCTTCGGCAATCTCGCACCGGCTCCCGGCGGCGAAGCCAATCGCAAGGTCATCCTGTGGAACAACCCGGCCTGAGCGAGATGGCCGGTCCCGAAAGGGATCGGCCTCTCCCATCCACATAATCCGAGGAGATGGCGATGAGCCGCTATACGATCATTGTCACCAGAACCGCATCCCGCCATGCCGATCCCGATGCTGTCATCGGATACGACCGCCCGCTGCAGAGGTTCTTTCTCCAGGCTTTCGCGGATAGCGAGGGTGAGAACCTGGCGCTCTGGCTCGGTACTGATATCCGGGCGTTCGAAACCCTGTCCGATCTCCGCGCAACCGCGATCGCTCTGGGTTATGACTTCGTTCCGATCGCATCTGGCATCCTATGCCGGCTGCTCAATGACTATGGCCGAGAGGCGATCTGCCCGGTGCCTGATAGCATTATCCAGGATTTGCAGCCTCAAACGCTGTGACCGGCGCTTGTTGAACAAAACTCGAAAACCCGACCTCTGCTGGAGGCCGGGCTTTCCTTTTGTTCGTCCCGTTGGACTTACTTGTTCAGTGCATCCTTCAGTGCCTTAGCCGACGTGAAGGCCAGCTTCTTCGCCGCGGCGACCTTGATCGTTGCGCCGGTCGCGGGATTGCGCGCTTCCCGCTCCGGCGTGTCCTTGACCTTGAACTTGCCGAAGCCGGGCAGCGAGGTTTCGTTTCCGGCGACGGCAGCCTCGGTGATCGAGGCGATCACAGCCTCGACGATTGCCTTACCTTGCGCCTTGGTCAGGCTGTGCTCAGTAGCGATCTTGTCGGCGATTTCATTTGTGGTGGTCATGTTAGTCTCCGCATTATGATGGATACGGAATCCGTGACAGGCGATTTTCGTCCTGTCATCGGTTGAAGAGCGAGTTGAGCGCCCAAAACGCTGGATTTCCACAGCTTCTCGTCGGCTAAGGCGCCCCGGTGAAACGAGGGCTGAAGACTCTCGGCGAACTCATCGTCGGCGTAGAACAGATCGGCCACTGATGTCAGCGGTTTTCTTCGACCTCGAGTTCCTTGAGCCTCTTCGACGCTTGACGCGCTCCAGCCGCCCATATGCCGCTTCCGCTGCCTGAGGCTCATCATAGGTCTCGATCTTTCCCTGCCCGTTCGTGCCGATCCGGCCCCAATGGCGTACCACCCCCGCCGAATAAGTTCGGCTGGATCGCGAGCGTGTAGAAGCGCCGCATGTTCTGAGCGGGATCGCTTCGGCAAAGGTGAAGCTCACCTATTTCTTCGTGTGACATGGAACGGATTCTCGCCTCCATGCGAGGCGCCGTCCAACGACAGTTTTGAATCAATTGGCATTTGCGGATTCATGACGGTGATGGATCATGTGCGGATTGCTGATATGGGTGCGTCGCGCTTATCACTGCGGCCAAAAGCAACTGGAACTCCGCGCTAGCAACTAGATGGAATGGCAATGCAAAAAACAATGGAAATCGATAGCCGAGGCGACTTCGGGCTCTGGGCTATCGAAGCGGCGAAGCAGATCGTCAGCGAGCAGGGCTTCGATTTGGCGAAGGCCGCCCGCGATGGTAGTGAGCAGGATCTTCGATCGGCGGGCAACGCGCTCGGACAAGCCATCACCAACGTGCTGTTGGAAGTCTATGACGGTTTGCTCGAAGGCGCCCCTGAAGCGTAGGCCGATTTAGACAGTCAACGGCGGCATCTCAGCTTCACCGGTGCGCCATATCCAGGCAGACATATCCGGCCGCGCGTCGATCATCTCCCGCAAGGCGGCCTCGAAACTCTCATCGGCGCCTTGCGGCACGATATAGAGTGCCCGGGCCAATGGACGATGTTCCGGCAGGATCACATTCGCAAGCGGCTGCGTCCGCAAAAGCTCGAAGCGCAGACCTTTCACCATTTTTTCGCGCATCCGCGTCAATCGATCCAGCAGCCGCTCCTCGTAGGCATTTTCGATCGGCAGCCATTGTTCCGTCACCGTCATCAGCGCGATCTCGTTGATGGTGACGACGCCGGAAGGGCTTCCGGCGATCGTCGCGATGGCAATGAGATGGGAGGTTTCGTTGCTTCCCCAGAGGGTCAGTTCGGTATCGAAGCGGCGCTGCAAGCGCCGCCATGCCGGTTCCTCGAGATAGAGACGAAACCCCGGCATATGTTTGATGATGACGAGTTGACCGTTTCGCGCTGACGAGAACTCCTTCACCTCTCCCACCAGAAGCATCAACGTCTTTGGACCGGTAGAGGCGTGAAACAAAGGCGATAAGGCCTGCGCCCGTCGTTGCTCGATGGCTGCCTTCTCCTCGGCCCGAAACGGCTCGGGGACAAAGAGGCGCTCCGCGAGACTTTGCTGCCGAACCGACATGGTTCGAGCCGCTTCCTGAAGATGATGATAGACCTGCCACCAATGCCGCTTGCCCGCAAAATGCGCAGTCCATTCCGTCAGGCCGCTTTCATGCCAGAGGAAATGCAGCAGGCCGCGGAGCGAGAGCTTCTTGCTGTCGTTCTTGACGCTGTCGGCCGTCTCGGAACCCACAGCACCAGCACCGGAAGAATGGCGCTTCGATAGCGAGAAGTCCAGTTTGAGCGCTGCCGTCCCCGCCGCTGGATCGAGCTTGATGGCGCCTCCCATCAGGGGGCCGAGACCCGACAGCTCATAGGGAGGCTCGTAGGACGGGCATGCGGCGTCATGGTCTGCGCCGGTGAGCGGCATCCTCTTGATCACCAGTTGGTCGCCGATCTTGGCGACGTACATCGGCACGCCTTCGTCCTTGCAGAGACAAAGCGGGCGGGCCTTATCGCGATAGGCCAGAGTCAGCAGATGCTGGAAATCATCTGCATCATCACTGCTGACTTCCCCATTGATCAGGAACCGTCTCATTGCTCTGGCCACCTTCGAGCAAGTCGCACGCTCGCAATGGAGTGCCCCAAGAGAGGAAAACCTGTCTGCTCAGACCGGCCGATTGTGCCGGGCGGGCAAAGCCAGCTCAAGGCCGCGCGGCCCCTCCAATTTTCTCGTCCCTTCGTTTCACTCCGCTCCGACAAAATCGGTTCCTCCGCGCGCCGGCTCCGCCGGTCGTGTCCCACGAGCCTTGACCTAACTTTCCCCGCCCTGCGTGCCGCCGTCATCTCTCACATCTCTCAAGGAGACGACGATGACCAACGAACAGCACATCGAAGAACTGCGCGCCGAGGCCCGGGCTGCCGCGACGCTCGAAGAACGCCGCCAGATCGAAGCCGAACTCGAGCTGGCAATCGCCGAGCGCGAGGTGATCTGGGCCGAGCAGGACGGTCGCATCAGCGCCAAGCCGCCCTTCTGAGGCGGTAGTCGCGTTGGCAGCAGTCGCACAAGCCAATCGGATAAAGTGGCTGCATGTTGCCTCCTATCTTTTTCAGCCACGATTTCTGCCTCCAGTCTGTCATTCTCCAGCCTCGATTCCGCGGTCTTTGCTTGGCTTCACCGCGTGAGCTTCAATAGCCATTGTCTTTCAGATAGGTGTCGATCGCTGTCTGCATGATGATCGTCATGTTGATATCGTTCTCATGGGCGGCCTTTTTCAGTCGCGCCTTGGTATCGTAGTCCAAGGCGACGTTCACGTAGAACTTGGCTTCGCGCTCCTTCGTGCGCTTGAGGTTCTTCAGTGCAAGGCGGGCATCTTCCCGCACGATCGCGCTTGACGTCGCCTTCTCACGGCGAGCCTGCTCTGAAAGCCCTGGCAGGATTTTTGTTTCGCCCATCTCTGCCGCAGGTATCGTCGCCGGCGAGGTCGTTGGTTTCTGCTCCATCGGCTCCTGGCGGCCACGCTCCGTTTGCTCTGTCCGCGGCGCGATGATGAAGTCGCCGAGCTCCAAGCCCACCTTGCTCATGCAGCAATCCCCCGATCATACGCGGACCGCTTTTCCTCGATCTCGGAAACGAGGGCCTGCACCTCCGAGCGCGCCTTGCGGACACTGTCGGTCAATTCCTGCATCTGCAGGGTTCCAAGACCATTCTGGATCTCGCGATAGATGTTGCGCTCGAAGAGTTCGGTTTCGAGAAGCGCGGTCCGATAGTCCGCTTCCCGCAGGCCGGCGACGAAGGGCCTGATATAGCGATACGCCTCCAGATTACGGCCGGGTATTGTCACCCGCGTGCGAACATTGAGATGCTGAATTCTCGATCCGACCTCGTCGTTGATCTGGCTGACCATTGCCACGGCCTGGCCGGCAGCTTCGATCTCCTTGATTGCAGGCTGGATCGGGGAGATGACGAGCTCGGCTGCGCGAATGATGCCGGTCTGCAACGAGCTGTCTACGCCCGGCGCATCAATGATGATGAGATCGAACGCGCTTGCAAATCGCTCCACGGCCGAGCCAAGGGTCCGTGACGCTGAGGCGGTGGTCACTACGATATTCGCGGGGATGTTCTTCTTGTTGTGGCAGAGACGCCACCATCCCGAAAGGTTCTGGCGGCTGTCGGCGTCGATCAAAAGCACGCGCTCGCCACGCAAGGCGTACTCGCCAGCCATCAAGGTTACGAGCGTCGTTTTGCCGGCGCCGCCCTTGTTGCTCACTGCCGCATAAATCCGCCCCATGCTCCAGAACCTCTCGCTGCCAAAATCGTCGGCGATGTCGGAATATAACGCAATGAGTTTAGTTTCTGTCAACCAGAAATTTGGCAATCAGAAACACTCTATGGGTGGTCGGCCGTAGAATGCAGGTCCGGTCTTTGGGTATTGCGAGGGACCCACCAGTATCGTTGCATCACGCATTTATATTGAAATATTGTGGAAATAATCAGTAGACCCGCGGTCTGCGTCTCAACGGCGATGCAACAGCTATCCCGGTTCAGTCGGCAATCTTATGAAGGTTCAGTTTCGTACCAAGTCAGCTTGAAAATATAACTTAGTTGGTATAGTTATTGTTTGGCAGGATACGCAAAATTGTGATACAAATTTGCTGACGATCGACGGACGGGCCGTCGATGGCGCCTGCGGCGGGTCTTCTGGCGGAGGGTGCAATGGCAGTGATCGGCGGCAGGTCGCAAAACTTGGTGTCGGCGAAGGCGCGTAAGGAGCGTGTCGTTCATGTCCGGTTCGCTGTCTGGGAACACGTTGCCGTCGAGCATGCGGCCGCCGCGGCTGACATGACGGTTTCTGGCTTCATGCGCTCGCTGGCGCTGGAAGGAGCGGGCATTCAGCCATTCCTGACGGAGGACGACAGGACCATTCTCGATATCCTTGCTTCAGAGATGCGTGCCATCGGCGTGAACCTCAATCAGCTTGCCCGCGCGGCCAACAGGGCAGGGCAGATCGACGCGGCTGGGGTGTCCTCCGCTTTGATCAACATCCAAAAAATCGTCGTAGCGGTCGCCATGGAGTTGCGCAGTTACGGCGTCCGTGCGGCTCGTCGACGCGGAGCGGCGTGATGGAGTTCTTTCTCGGCGCCTTTGAGAAGGAATGGGAGAGCCGACGGGCGGCGTTGTTACACGAGCGGTCGCTTGGACGCGGAAAGGCCGACGCCGAAGAAGAGCGCAGGCGCCGCCGCGGCGGTGGCGCGAGTGCACTATCGCCGGTGCGCGGCTTTCGAGGCAATTCCGATCGACGCACAGGAACGCTGGCGCGCGCAATTGAACGCGACGGCGAGCCTTCCATGCGAAGTCGCTTTGCCGCCCTCGCGTCAGGCAGCCAACCGGCAGTCGTCAAGATGGCATCGTTTGGCGGTGGCGGCCGGCTCGGCGCAATGATCACCTATGTGTCGCGCAATGGAGGAGTGGTCGTCGAAAACGAGCGCGGCGAGCAACTCAAGGGTCGCGATGAACTCTCTGCCGTCAGGGGCGAATGGCACCACCTGATGAAGAACCGGGCCGAGAGCCGCGACATCGCCACCTTCACTGTGGAGGTGAACGGGGCATTCCGCGAAGGGGGCAACGATCACGAGCATTCACTGGCGTTGTTGAAGCGCGGTCTTGGGGATCGAAGTTTTGCCTATGCAGTCAGACCGGGGCGGGAAGGGACCAGTTACACGATCGAAGGCGTCGCGGTGTTGCGGGACAGCAATGGTGAGCGGCTCACAGCGGACAAGAAGGCGTCGGAGATCGTTCAGGATCGGTTTGATGGCGGCGCCGAGCGTGGTGAGACGGCAGCGTTCCGATTTACCGGCTACGGCAATGGAGCCGACTACGGGACGAGCCGTCTGCGCGATCTCGTCGAACGGCATGGTGGCGCGGTTTACGATGAAAAGGGCAAGGCAATCTC
The DNA here is from genome assembly GCF_002944315.1 of Rhizobium sp. NXC24. Lineage (NCBI taxonomy): Bacteria > Pseudomonadati > Pseudomonadota > Alphaproteobacteria > Hyphomicrobiales > Rhizobiaceae > Rhizobium > Rhizobium sp. NXC24. Next base: position 1,440,696 of record NZ_CP024314.1, on the reverse strand, counting down.
CGACGAAAAGCAAGCTGGAGAGCTTGTACAGCAGGAGTGGCGAGACCAGTTGCATAGCCGCAAGCCGCGCGATGTCATGCATCTTGTCCTGTCTGCGCGGGCGGGCACGGATAGCGAGGCCTTCCATGCCGCCGCCCGGGATTTTCTGGCCGAGGAATTTGCCGGTTATCGCTACGTCTTTTCTCTGCATGATCCGTCCAGGGATCCAAAAGTGGAGGAGGCTGGCGGCAAGCGGCCGCATGTCCATGTGCATGCCATCATCGCGATGCGGTCAGACATGGGAGACCGGATCGAAACGACGATCCCGACATTCCGCCGTTGGCGGGCGACGATAGCCGGGAAGGCGCGCGCCCACGGTATCAATATGGAAATGACGGACCGGCGTGAACGCGCCAGCGCTGCGGCCTATGGAAGGAATCAGGTGCGTCCGACAAGCCGGCTTGGGCGCACCGAGCATGAGGGCACAAGCGAGTCAGCGCAGCGCCGGTACGACGCCAAGCGCTCGGATCACCGTAGTTTTGCGCGAACGGAGATCAGCCGGTACTATACTGATATTGCTAAGTGCGAATGGGAGGTGTTAGCCTCGCAGGATAGCGATGAGCGCTCGGCAAGCTTCGCAAAAGAGCAGGTTTCGCGGCTGGAATTGGCGCGAAGCGAGGATTCGCCAGCCGTGATTGTCGCGAGCGAAGCGGAAAAATCGCTCTCGCAATTTGAAACGTATCTGGTAACATTACAGAAGATCGTTTTTCCGGATGAGCGGATATCGCAGATGAACCGATCCGAGTTTGAAGCCTATGAAAAGCGCGTGGAAATGGCGTTGTTTCAGGCAGAACGCGTAATGCCTCCGGAGCAGAAGACGAGTTTCGAGGAAATCGCCGCAGCTGCCCGCGAGCATGTTGATGTCCGTCGCGAACTGATGGAGCAGGCCGAGCAGAGCGAAGCAAGATCCGAGCGAGTTGACGAAGATCGAGGTCCAGCGGGCGATGAAGCGAACCAAAGATGGGACGAGGCGGTAGCGCGGCACGGGCTTCGGACTGTTGAAGCCGCAAACCAGCTCATGCTCGAAGTAGAGCATTTCCGTGAAGCGATCGAACTTGCTGACGTCGGCGAAGTCAATAACGATAAGGAAACTCTGCAGGCGAGTCTCAACTTGGAGCTGGCGAGAGCCGGTGAGCTTGGCGCTGCCGGCAATCGTCTGATCCGCGAAATCGCCGAAGTCGATGAAGAGCTGCGGACCGCGATCGAAACTGCCGAGCGGGCGCGCCAGCAGCGTGGCGAAAAGGGTAAGGACCCTGAAGGCGCCGCGGCGGGAGTTCAGGTGCGCGCCGACAATGAAGATCGTTCAGGCCGCGAAGAGGCGCCGGATCGCGATGACGGCGATCCGCCTCAGGAGCCCTCTGCCAGCCCTGCTTCCCAGCGGCTGGTTGAGGGAACAGTGGACCGCAACGCGGGAGATACCAGAAGGACGGATCCCGTGCAGCAGCACGTTCGGAGACTCGAGCAGTTGCAGCGTGAGGCTGACGAAAGGCGGGAACGCGATCAGAACGACCGCGAGCGATAGGAGGCGGGTGTGCGATACGAGCGACGGATCATCGTCAATCCTGAGACCGGCCAGAAGAGTGAAGAGGGATTGGCAAAGGTGTTTGGCATTGTGTTCTGGGCTGTGATGATCATAGGCGTTATCGATCACGCTCTGACCGTCGCCTGAAAATGGGCGCTATCGCAATGGACTTGGTTCCTTGCGCAGTCACCGTTTTGATAATTTTCTACCAAATTCAGCATCAAGGATGGTCGTCGCTATGTTGAACTATATGCTCCGCTCACCGATGACAGTCTGGTCGATGGCTGCGCCGGCCGTGGTTTTTTTGGCTGGGGCGATCCTTGGTGCGTTGATGGGACCACTTCCGCCGTTCGTCATGACAGTTGAATTCGCATTGCTTGCTCTAACGATGGCGCTATCCGCGCTGGCTGCCCTGCTCAGCGTTGCTCCACCATCCATTACAAGGCGTGAGGTGAGATGGGCGAACGAAAATGCCGCCATCCTTTACACCATCCCCGTGACCTTCGAGGAAGTGGATTTTATCCCACCTCTTCTGAGCAGGGTTGCCGCTTACCGGGATGATGACGGTACGCGCCGGCGGGTACCGTCTTATGAGTTGCGGGCGTTGCGTGCTTGAGCCAGTTCCTCCAACATGGAAAAATAGTTCGGGAGTGACGCTCGTTAGTCCAACTGTGTGGCCTTCTGGCGCAGGATGGCTGAAACCTTCTTCAGCCCTTGATGATCCAGCGCGTCGATGAACTCTTCAGCCGATGGTGTCGTCTTGCGCAGATTTTGCCGAGCGCTCTTGACGCTGTCGATCAACGCGCTCGAGAAAGTGGAATAGAGACCCGCGAGGAAGTCGTCGGGTGACGTGCAGGTTCCGCCATAGGGCCGAAGGTCCGCAGCCGGAAAATCCTTAAGATTCCACGTGACGATCACGGATGCTTTTGCGGCGACGGCAGCGGCCAAGACATGCCGGTCATCGGGATCGGGTAGGGAGAGGCTGGGGACAAGAGCCCGATAGTTGGCGACATCGGCGTCGGGCAAAACGTCCTTCATCCGATCGCGGGTCGCTTCAAGACGTGAGACGGGCGTTTCGGGTGAGTTGGCGGCCAGGTTGCGTATCCATTCGCCATGAATGTCGTCTGTCCAGTGCGCTTCGATTAGGCCGTCGAAGGCACACTGGACCAGGACATTGCGCAGATGGAAGGGATAGAGGACGCAGGATAGACCGCGACGGGCGGCTTAGAGGCCATGATTGACGATCAGATCCTCTGTGTCTTCCCCCAGTGCATCGAGGGCTTGTTGGCGTGCATCGAGCCTGGCTTTGAGCGCGAGGACATCCCGCAGCTTGGCTCGGCGATGCTTGCCAACATAGCGGAACGGCAGATCGCCGCGATCCATGCGCACCACAACGAGAGGACGTGAGATGCCGAGAATCGTCGAAGCGTCGGTCGGGCTTAATTCCTGATCTTCCGTGAGCAGGGCGACGCGCTCGCCGCGCCGCAAGTGGTCGAGGAGCGCTTCGACAGGTGCGACAGCGGAGGCCGGGAGAGAAAGGGTCTGAAGCTGCCCCCCTTCGCGGTGAATCCGCAGTTCGACATGGTCGCCTTCTGCCAGCTTGGGCATAGGCGCAACGGCCCTGCGATCGCGATCCGGCAGTTCGGTAAACTGAAGAACGTGGCTGGTCATGGCGGTTACTCCTTGACCATGTATATAGGGCAAGCCGTGCCTAACTGCAGTAACTGAAATCCCAAAAACTAGGCTTCGATTTACCGCTGGCCGGCAAGACGCTCTACTCTGTCTGGTCTTTTAGGTCTAAAGCAATAAGCCAGCTTTTGCCTTCAAGATGGCGGGTGCTGTGACGTGGCCACAGAGTCCGCTCAGTCCAATCCGATTTCTTCCGGATCAGGAATAGTTTGCGCCAAAATATCTTGAATGCTTCGCCGTTGCCGCGCTGGCATGTCCGGCGATCCGGTAAGTGCCGAATTAACGGCCGACTTCAACCGTTTGGCTGAGGAAGTGAGGCGTGTTTCAGGAGCATCCTTGCTCGATGGAACTGACTTTGCTCGCTTCCGAGGCGGCTCGGCAGCGGTTTTCCGCCCAATGACTTGAGCCACCTTCTTCGGCGCTTTCGCGGCGGTCACTTGCACGTCTTCGATCTCCCTAGCATTCTCAATTCCGCCGCTCTCGCTACCAGGGGCCGGCGTTGCGCCATAGTCTTGCATGAGTGCAGGCACAGTCATGGCCTGGAGAAATTCGACATCAGGAACCTCCTCTCGGTGCGAACTGGCGATTTCGGCGGCGCTTTTGAAGGGCTCCGTTGCGAAGTATCGCAACTTGTTGCCGAAGATCGGTCGCTGTCCTTCGATCAGCAGGATCATTCTGTCTTCAGGCATTTGCCTGACCTCCTGCGGCATCATCAGGTCACGCTCGCGAATCTGCTCGACTTTGGTGCGGCGAGGGAGGCCGACCAATTCGAGCGTGCGGGATTCGGATTGATAGCGGATCGTTCTCTTGCCAAGGGCACGGGAAGCATATTCGGCGGTGGCCTGATCATTGGCGCCAAGGATGAGTTGCAGACCGCAATTTCCAAGCAGCGAGTGGCGGGCAGTCTCGCCGTAAATCTCGTCGAGATTCTTCAGGTCCTGGATGATGAAAGCCATCTTGATGTTGTAACCGGCGACATAGGGCAGCTTATTGAGGATCTCGTCCATCTTCTTCAACTGCCGGAATTCGTCGAGCAGGAAATAGACGGGCACGGCAGCCGGATTGTGCTCGCGCGTCAGGAGATCCATCACCTGCTGCACGAACAGCGTTAGCAGGGGCCGGAGAATGGTCATGTCTGTGATGTTCGGCGCAAGGTAGATCGTCACCGGCCGCCGCTGCAGCGAAGCGAGATCCATGTCGGTAATGGCCGTCGCTGCAGTCACCCGCTCATTCCGGAACGGCGCCAGTGCCTTCTGGATGTCAAGCAAGGCCGAACGGGCCGCACGTTCGTTCAGAGAGATATAGGCGTTGAAGCTATCCATCGTGAACCTCGACAGATCAGGCTCGTTCTCCTTGATCAGCTTCATGAGCACCTGCAGGTCGATGCCCGCATTGAAGACGTTGTTCACCTCGCCGAGATTGCGGCGGTTCCTGTAGTGCGGGCTTTCCAGGACATAGCTGATCACACCGGCAATGATCTGCTGCGCGGTGCCCTGCCAAACCGCGTTCTCGGAGCCAACCGTTTCCGGGATCAGGATTGCCGCGATGTTCTGAATGTCGATGGTCCGGCTGCCTCGATCGGTGCGCACGAAGTCAAGAGGGTTCCAGCGATGTGTCTTCTGGGATCCCGGCGAGAACAGGAAGACCTGGTGTCCCCTTGCTTTCCGATAACCGGCCGTCAGTTCAAAAATCTCGCCCTTGAGGTCGGTGACAATCATCGAGCCAGAAAACATCAGGGCATTCGGAATGACATAACCCACGCCCTTGCCGGATCGGGTCGGGCCGATAATCAGATGATGGCGATCGTCGTTCCGGCGGAGGATGCTGCGGCCGATCCGCCCGAAGACGAGCCCCTCCTTGCGAAACCAGCCGTGTCGACGAAGGGAGACCGCATCCTGAAACGCTGCATCGCCCAAAGGGCTCGTTGCTTGCCGCAATCCGAATGCGGCAGCTCCCGCAGCCGTGAGGAGGGCAGGGACGAGCGCTGCCAATCCCACAAGCTGCAATGGCCGGTTATGGGAATAGGCAAGGAATTGCTGGATTGGTGCAAGCGGATTACTCGTGCTCATCAGATGCAGGATGCGACCGTCTTTCCAGACGAGCAGTAGGATCAGGCTGTAGCTCAGCATCCAGACAGCGACGGCAATCAGTGCGCAAAACATGAAATAGAACGTCAGGTACGACCGGCTCATGGTGCGCGCCGGGCGTAATAAATCTCGGAGACACCGCGGCGACCACCGTCGCGGCGCAACTGGATGACGATCGGAATGACCATGCGGATGTAAGACATGAGATCCTGCTTGGAGTAGCCGGACGACATGCCGGCCTGCATCATCATCATGGCGAGTTGCTCGTAGGCTCCCATCGGCGTGTCGGCATGCACGGTCGACATGCTGCCGGGATGACCGGTGTTGATGGCGCGAAGAAAAGCGAAGGCCTCCCCGCCGCGGATCTCGCCGACGAAGAGCCGGTCCGGCCGCATGCGCAGTGACGCCTCGAGCAGCGACTGAATGGTGACATGGGCGGTGCCCTGATCGCCGCGCGAGGCCACGAGATGGACGCTGTTGCGATGTGGAGGAAAGAGTTCGCGCGTATCTTCCAATGTCAGGATGCGCTCGTGATCATCGATGCTCTTGAGACAGGCATTGAGGAAGGTTGTCTTGCCGGTCGACGTTCCGCCACTGATGAGCATCGACACCCTTTCGCGGATAGCCATCTCGATGAAGTCGTGGACGCGACCTGCTTCGAGAAGCGCAATCAGCCTCTGGTCGGTTTCGTTTAGACCGCCCAGGGTCACCGACACGTTGTCGAGGCCGCCGGTATCGCGATACTGCGCCAACGTCAAATCGCTGATGACCTGCTTTCGGATCGATATGGAGCCGCCGTCGGCTGCTGCCGGCGGAAGGATGATCTGTATGCGTTCCCCGGAGGGAAGGGCGGCACTCAGCAGCGGATTTATGCGGCTGATGAACTGATTGCTGGCGGCTGCGACACGTTCACCGATGTGCTCGATCTCGGCAGAGGTCAGCTGAGGGATTGAATGGAATTCCATATGGCCAGCACCCAGCCGCTCGACAAAGACTTCGCCCGGTCTGTTGACGGAAATCTCCACAACGCTTGGATCTGCAAGAAATTCCGCGAGCGGCGACAGCGCTCGTTTCAGAAAATAATGTGGATCATTGCCTGATGGCACGACCCGCATCGAGGCCTCGCTCATGCTTGATCTCCTTCAGTGCTTCTTCGACGGGATCCGGGTACATGGCGGAGAAATCGAGGTCCTGGCGAACATAGACGAAGATGCGTTCGCCCTGATGGACACTGATCGTCGGAGGAATGCGCAGATTTTCTCCGAGTGCCTGGTTGGCCATGTCGGAGAAGGTCTGGGCGATGGTCTCGCGCGCAAGTTCCGCCGCGCGGTCGGAATCGGATTCACCGTTGCCGCTGCTCGTGCCGTACTGATTGCTGCCATACCCGGTCAGGTAGGATGATCCGGCGCCGACGATCGACAGCAGGATCGCCGATCCGAAGCGTTCGCGCCATTTGTTGTCGACGATGCCGGTCAGACCAGATCGGCCGAGGCTGTCGGTGCCGATGCTGTTCAGTCGGACTGAAACGCCGTCGTCGCGCAGCAGCCGTGTCCAGATGACAAAAATTCTCTTCTGCCCGCGGGTGATATCAGACTGATATTCGCCGATCAGCCGTGTTCCTGTCGGGATGAGAACCCGACGACCGTCGAAGGAATAGACGTCTTGAGATGTGATGGCGCGAATCTGTCCGGACAGGTCGCTGTTGATCGCCGTCTCCAGAATTCCGGGAATAAGCGTGCCTTCCGGGATCATCGCATCGATGCGGCCGATCTGCCGCGCCTTGGCCGACCGGTCACCGATCGCGGAAGCACTCGCGAGAAATTTGCTGCTTCGATCCTCGCCGGCAACGGTTGGACCACCTTCCGAACTATTTCCTGACAGCGCCCCGCTTCCGGGATCCGCTTTGGCGGAATCGACGATAATCTGCTTCGAAAGATATCGCTTGGGAAACGCCTCGGCCGGCGGCTGTTTCTCGTCCGCCGTCTGGACCGCCACCGGGGGCGGCGGGACGTCGAACTCGGTCGTATCGGTTGGTTCTTCCTTCTTTTCCTTAGGCGGCTCGGGAAGCTGGATAATGTTGTCAGCCGGCTTCCGCTCAGGCTTTTGGTCGTCACGTAGGAAGGAGGGCGGTCGAAACGTCGTGGTCGAGAACTCCTCGTCGCCGTGCAGCGCATCCTGGTGCTGCTTCTGCGACGCGAAGACGGTGAGGTATGCGAGGAGCGCTCCGCCGAGCAACAAGGTGGCACCTCCAAGCAATTGATTGCGCTTGGCGCGCCGATCGCGCACTTCGATCTCATCACCGGCGAGCATCGCTTCGAGTTCAGGCGATCTGTTCATCCGTTGCCGCTCCTTCTGCGCATCGTTGCCTTGGTATCCGGGGCGGGACCCATGACCGCTGGATCCGGTTGGCCGAAGTCCGGCTTCCTGAGATTGAAGATGCAGGTCCACTGATTGCCGTCGCGCAGCGTGTATTGTGTCGCCGTCCCGTCGACGACGATGTAGTCGCCCTCGCGGCGGACGTTGCGCAGCGTCTCGGTGAAATCGTTATTGACCGCAAAGATTGCCGGCACCTTCGGACCGAACTTGAGATAAGTCTTTTTGCCGTCGTCGAAAACCATCAGCGGCTTCAGGCTGCCGTCTCCGGAGAACGAGTAATCGATGTTGACGTTGGCCTTGTCGATGCCGGAGATGTTCGGATATCCTGCACGCGCCTCAGCCTCCTTGCGAAGTGACGCATTCAGATCCTTGTCCGGATAGACGAAACGAATGCCGAAGATCTTTTTGTTGTCCTCCGGCGCGTAGTCGTTGAGCTCGAGATAATAGATGCGCTTCGACGTCACGACGTTCATGTTGGTCGAGACGTTCTTCGCCTTCGGTTTGACGAAGAGGATGTTGCCCTTGTCAGTCGGCACCACGTCCCAGCTTTCGCTGTCACCGACGGCGATGGTTTCGAACTTCTCGTCCTCATCGAAGATGATCATGGTCGAGATGCCGTAGGTCGCAAAGACACGCACGACATTGTTCGGTTGGAAGACGACGCTCGTCACACGCGGGTCGAGCCGCCCGGCGGACGGCGTCTCTGCGGCGAAGGCGCCGGTGGCAAGGGCGAGAGTGGCCGCCAAAATATAGCGTCTGAGGGAACGGCGCACACTCACGGGTTGCTCCCGGAGACCGTTTCCTGGTCACGACGATAGTCATAGATCTGGAAGCCCAGCGGGTTCTCGAACCGCCATTCGTTGGTCGCAGGCGTGTCGGTGTAGCGATAGCGCACCACCGCGATCCAATGGCTGGTGATCGAATCCGTGTCGGAAAGTTCCGTCGTTGAGAAGCGAACGATACCGGTCGAGCCGTTCGGGAAGGTGACCGAGGCGATCTCCGTCGTCACGCGTTTGGTTTTGCCGTAGATCTTGGCGGGATTTTTCGCATTGGCGGCGCTATAGAGATTCTGAAGCTCGCTTGCCGCATTGCCGGTCGACAGCAGGGCGGAGATCCCGAAATTCTGCTCGATCGTGTAAGGGTCATATCCTTCGCGAGCGCGGATGTAGCGGACAATATTGGCCTGGGTAATCGCCTGTTGGTCGGTGAGATTGGCCGGCCGCGTCAGGCCGGTCTTCACCTCGACATAGCCGGTGCTTTTGTCGACCTCGACGATATAGGGCTCGAAGCTCTTGAGCGGCACGAGCATGACCAGCGCAAGCAGGCTCAGCAGCGTTATGCCGCCAAAAATCGTGGTGACGAACCAGGCAATGATCCGCGACCGCCTGGCTTTTTTGACGACCTCCTGCTCCCAGATGTCGCCGGTTTGATAGTAAGTCGCCAAATTGATGTTCCTGGAATTTGCCATCGTCAATCAACCGCTCGAAGGTTTGAGGTCATGTCGGCGTGCCGTTTTTGGAGATTTTGTCCTGCATCGCCGCGCGGGCGCCCGCGGGGTCGTCACCATCATCTCGGCGGAACCGCTCGCGAAGATTGCTGCCCGCGCGCGCAGCCCCTTGGCCGGCCGAAACGCCAGCGCGCCCCACGGCGCGAGGCGTTCTGACGCCGGCAAAGTGCGTTATATGTTTTGCCGCATTGCCGACGCCGGCCGCTAGACCGCCTGCAATTCCCTGCCCAAGCGACTGGATGTGGAGCATTACGAAGCCACCCGCGATGCACAGCAACAGGAACCCGGCAATGTCGGCCAGAGTGAGAGTGCGGGACCCGCTGGCTGCGTCGATCTTCGTCAACTCCGGGTTCATCGCAGCGATCAGGAAGGCGGCAATCACGTAGATGAACAGCGGAATGAGCGCATAGGTGAGAACCTGGTTGAACCAGCCGACACCGTAGCCACGTGTCCGTTCAAACAGCATGCAGGCGATGAATAGCGGCGCGGTCCCGATCAGGACCCAGAGCATGACTTTCGCAAGGATCAGGATCGCAAGTGCGATCGCGATGAAGACGCCGGCGCCGACCATGATGACGATGCCGATCATGCTCGGCAGGATCGAGAAATAGCCGGACTGCTCGGCAAAGGCAGACGCTGCCTCACTCGCGGTTTTCCAGATCTGCGACATGCCGTTGGTCGGTTCGCTGATGCCGGTTCCTGCCGCCGCCAGAATGGCGCGGCCAACATTCTCGGGCGTATCGTTGATCCAATGATAGAACAGATTATTGAAATTGCCCCAGGAGCTGACGAGCGCAAGGACGATCATCATACGGGCGATGCGACCGATGATCTCGCCGACGCCGATGCGCGCTGTTCCCATGATCAGTTGCAGGCCGTACCAGGCGACATAGGCGACGAACATGATTTTCAGCAGCGGCGTCAGCTCGTTGCCGACGATCGTATAGGCCTGCTCCGAGAAGCTGGTTCCGGAGTTTTCGATGCGGTTGAGAAGGTCGCCGAGGAAGTCCTGCATTGCTGAGCCCTATTACTGATCGGCGACACCGAGTGCAGCGAAGGCGGCGACCGGATCGTTGACGGGACGTAAGGGACCGCAGTCTTTCTCTGCGGCCTCCGTAAATGAGGTGAGATTGGCTGGCCGTTTGCAGGGCGCCGTCTTCTCCTTGACAGTTCCACAGGCTGTCATGAGGACACCAACGATGAGCGCGGCGAAGAGACCTTGGTATTTTGCCATCTCAGTTTCCGTAGGTGAGAGCCTTCTTCGTATTGGAAATGTCGGTGAGCCGGCGCTGGTTCTCCGCCTGCAGCGAAATGACGGCACCGTTCAGGACGCCGATCATCTCGTTCAGCGTTAGTCCCGACTGCACCTGCAGCTGGGTATTCTGGTCGATCGAGCCTTTGATGTCCTGAGCGGACCCGATTTGGGCGCCGGCCTGCTGGAAGGCGCTCCGGCGTGTCTCGATCGCCTGGCGCGATCCGTTGATCAGCGCCGAGACGCCAAGCACGGTGTTGACCAGTTGCTCGTAGGACTTATCGCCGGAGAACGTGCTGTTTTCCTTGCCGGACAACGACTTCACCAACTGCAGGCCGTTGATGAACGTGGTTGCCGCCTTGGCGATATCTCCGCTCATCGACCCGAAATTCGGAACACCTTCCTTCAGGATGCTGTCGAAGGAAGGCACGGCCGAGACGCTGAAGCCATTGCCGATCGCCAGGTCCTTCAAGGGCGCGGCGGTACTGCCGCGGTCGCCGGTTACCGCTTTCAGCGTATCCTGCACGGTCGACAGGATATTCTTGTTGGTATCGAGGATATGGTCAGTGGTCTCAGCCGTCTTCTTGGCGATCTCGTAGTTCGTCTTGTCGATGACGGGCACGTCGGCGAGCGCCGCTGACGGCAACACCAGGAGCACGGAGAGTGTGAGCACTTTTAATTTCATTTCGCTTCTCCTGTTATTGCGGCTGCAGCAATAGCTGCACCTGATCTGCGGTTGGGCGCTTCTTGACGCAGGCCTTGTCTGCATCGCTCCAGACAAGGCTCTGGCGGGGATCGCAGAGACCGGTGGTCTCGCGCGGCGTCTCTCTATCGGGATCGTGATCGGTGCCGCGCGACGAGCCGGAGAGGTTAGCCGAGGTGACGGCATTGCGGGTATTCACGAGGTCGGCCATCTCGGTCCCGAGCTTGATGGCATTGTTCATCATCGCGAGATTGGCGTTGCGGACCGCCGAATTATGGTCCCAACTGTCCTGAATGGTTCCCGTCTGGACCTGCCCCAGTTGTTGATACCAGCTTGCGACGTTTCCGAGGCTATCGGAGGTGGCGGCCGACGTGCCCATGGCGTTCAAGGTCGATGACCGCATGCTGGTATAGGCGGTTCCTCCACCTCCAAAATTTAAGGCTATTCCCGTTTTGTCGGATCCTCCGAAAGCCGGCAGCCAGTCCCGGGTGATCGAGGCGACATAGGCCTGCGTCTCCTTGAAGGGCGGGATGCCGCCATATTTGCTGACATTGCCCGGTCCGGAATTATAGGCTGCGAGCGCCAGCGAAACGTCGCCGTTGAAGCGGCAGAGTTGCTGCTTGTAATAACGAGCACCGCCGCGCAAGTTCTCTTCGATATTGTTCTCGTCGACACCGAGCTCAGCCGCCGTTCCCGGCATCAGTTGTGCGAGGCCGGTGGCGCCGGCGCCCGACTTGGCGCATGGGTTGAACCGGCTTTCTTGGTAGACGAGGGCTAGAAACTGGTTCTCGTCGACACCTTCCTCGCGCGCGACCCGTCGCACCAGACCTGAAATTTCCGGATTGGCTTCGGCCGTATCGACGGCGTCGTTGCGGCGGCCTGGCCGATACATCGAGCAGGTGACAGAGGTGTGGATCGTATAGCGATCGTGATCGGTATCTTCGACGTTGCTCACCGCCTCATCGAGCTGTTTATGTTCGCCGAGATTGGTGTCGTCGAGGACTGGGACGTCGGCAAACGCAAAGCCTGCGTCGAAGGCAAGCAGCAATGCCGCGGCAAGGAGAGTGGGAAGGAAATCAGCTCTCACGGGCGCGCCCACCCGCAAAATTCTGCAAGCCAGCCGGCCGGGTCGTCGCCATGCTGATCGCGGAGCCGCGCGCATTCCTCGACCGTGTCTTTGCGGCCGGAGAGGACTTTGATCAGATCGGGCATCGAGGAAAGATCGAGCCGGGCGATCACGCTGTCATTGCCGTGCTTGATCAGAAAGGTGCGTTTCTCAGGCGCCGTGTTGCGGATGAAGTCGAACTCCTTCCTCGTCAGCCCGAAGCGCCCGATATAGCTGTCTTCGTCGGCTCGAGGATTGGGGAAATGAATATGGGTCGCGGATTGCTCGATGAGCGTATGCGATATCGGTGATTTGGCGATGTCAGCCGCTGACTGTGTGCCGAACCCGATGATGCCATTGAGCTTGCGGATGGTTCTTGTCTTATCGACGATGAAGTCGCTGGTGGTCTGATCACGCTCCAGATGCCAGCCTTCATCCATGAAGAACATCACGGGCGTGCCGTCCAGCAGCTCGTCCATGCGATGGAACAGATACATCAATGCGGGCGTGCGGACGTCCGGATTGCCGAGGATGTTGGTCATGTCGAAGCCGAACACCCGATGGCCGGAGAATGAGAGGACATCGTGCCGTGCATTGAAAAGCCACGCCTTCTCGCCTTCGATCCAGGGCCTGAGGCGAGCATGGAGATCGTTCGGATCGGCACGGGACCGGCCGGTCAGCAGGCCTGCAAGATTGGCGAGATTGCGCTCGGCGGTGGGTTCCTGCATCAGGCGCACGATGGCGCGTTCAAGCGTGTCTTCCTCCTCCTGATCGAAGGCGCCTTCCTTATCCTTGCGCAGCATCGCCTTTAGCAGCCGGAGCAGAAACTCGCGGTTCTCGCCGGTGTTTTCGAGCTGCAAGGGATTGAACCCCGTCGGCATGCCGGGAGAGAGGATCTCGTAAGCGCCGTTCATCGCACGGATGAAGATTTCTGCACCGCGGTCCTTGTCGAAGAAGACTGCCTTGGGCGTCGGCCGAACCCGAAAAGCCTGGGCAAGCAGAAAGGTGAGCGCCACCGTCTTTCCTGATCCGGTCGGACCGGTGACGAGGAAATGGCCGATATCGCGCTGGTGGAAATTGAACCAATAGGGCGTCTGGCTCGTGGTTTCGAGGATGGAGATCGGTGTTCCCCAATGCATCCCCTCCCGCTGACCGGAGGCGAAATTATGCATCGACGACAGGCCGGAGAAATTCGCGCTCGACAGCATCGCCTTGCGGGCGATGTAGGCGTGATTGCCGGGTAACTGCGCCCAGAATGAGGCCTCCATGTTGAGGTCCTCGCGCAGCCAATTGATGTTCATGTCGGTGAGGCAGGCGCCGAGATCGGAGACCGCCTTGTTGACGCCGTCGAGATCCCGCGACAGGCAGAGCAGAGACAGATGGTGGAAGCCGAAAACGGCCTCCTGGTTGAGCAAGCTGTTCAAAGCAAAATCGATGTCGCCCTCGACGTCGCTGCCGGCCTCATCGGAGGCCGCGATCTGACGCTTGAGCCGCGAAATACGCTCCTGGGCGATCGGCTTGTCGGCGATCGTATAGGACTGGGTGAGAATGAACTCGTGGTTCACCTGCAGAAGGCCATCGAGCATGCCCGGACCTGTGAATGGCGGATACTCCTTGATCGAGAGCATCGCGCCGAACCTGTCTTCGTCCCTGGTCGGTCCCTGCGCTTGCATCGTTCGCCGCGAGAAATGCAGACGGCAGGTGCCGATGTAATTGGCAAGACCCATCCGCGGCAGGCGCATGCGACGTGGAACGCCGCAGGTCAGGATGGCGTTTAGAAACTCGCAAGGCTCCGAATAAGGCTCATCCTTGCGGTAGGCGATGCCAAGTGGGCGGGCGCCATATTTGCTGAGGTCGCGGGTGATGTTGCTGACAAACTCCTCGAGCTCGCTTACGGCGTCGCGCAATTGCTCGTCATGGGCGTTGCGCCCGGCTGCCCGGTCGAGGAACCGGCGGATCCGATCGCCGGCAGCGAGCGCGCCCCGCATGCCGGACCTGAGGACAGTCAGATAGAGTTCGTTGGTGAACATGCGTTTGCCGGCGAGCGATGCAGCGTAGCGCCGGTCCAGTTCCGCACAGAATGGATCGTCGAATTCACTTGAGATCGTCGTGTCGACCTGCCGGCGAATGACCGTCGACCACAGGGAGAACCGGCTTGATCCCAAAGCTCGGATCAAGGTGTTCTGAATGAGCGAGCGCATGTTGAGTTCCGCCTGGTCCTCTGTTTGGAAGAACAGCCCGTCCAGACGGATGACGCTCATCAACGCGCCATCTTCGAGCTTGATGACCGTGTCGGCGACATGGCGGAAATAGGGGATATGTTTCGACATCGGCCGCTCGCGATGAGCGACAGCGCCAAATCCGAGTTCTTCGCGGATGACGTTCAGCATGTTCAGGGCCCGTACGAGTTGGCGCCCCAGAACGTCTTGTTTTGGGTTTTTGGCGTAAGCCGGGTTGAGACCTGCAGCACATCGAGAATGCGAGCATCGAAGGTGCTGAGCGTGAACAGCACGACATAGGCGAAGGGAGCGGTCAGCAGCGCCCATAACTCATTGGTCGCAAGCCAGGCGATGATGGTGGTGCCGATCATGATGACCACGGCCATATAGGGTACGCCCCATAGGGTGGGAGCGCGCGTCAGCCCGATCACCAGGGGAGTGAGATGGGGTTTGTCGTTGTCGGCCTGTGCCATGATCAGTTTCCGACCGTTGCGATCAGCTGATCGACGATGGCAGGTGCCCCAAAGACCAGGCCGATACCAAGCGCCACGGCGCCGGCTGTGAACCAGCTCAATCGTCCGGCGAAAGCGAGGAAGCCAAGACTGATCACGGCTATGATCGCGACCAGACGACCGAACGGGCCGGTGATGAAGTCGACGATGGCCTGCACAACAGCCTGTAGCGGCGCAAAAGCTTGGTTTGTTGCCTGGGCAAAAGCGAGATCAGCACCTGCCAATTGCGCAGCAACCACAAGCGACAAGACCAGCGTGGCACGCAGGATCGTCTTTTGACGCGAGGACAATTCCAACTTCATGTTCCGCTCCTTTCGTTTCAAAATTGCATGACGCCGCCGACGAACGGCGCGCCGCGGGCGCCGAGGACGTCGCTGCTGCCGGTCTGCCGGTCGGTGTTGTCGGGTGACTTTTGATTGCGAGGATTGGGCAAGCGCTTGTCGGGGAAGCTGACGCCGAGCTGCCGATTGATCACAGAGGCGACGTAGCGCACGGTTTCGGGATAGGCGGGGACGCCCTTGTTGTCGTAGATCGCCTGTTCGCCCGCATTATAGGCGGCCGCGGCCAGGATCGGGTTCTTGAGCCGGACGAGGAGGGTGCGCAGATAGCGTATGCCGCCATCGATGTTCGACGCCGGATCGCAGATGTCGGTAACGCCGAAACGCGCTGCCGTCGCAGGCGTCAATTGCATTGGGCCGCGCGCACCTTTTGGGCTATTGCGGACTTGATCAAAGCGGCTTTCCGTCCAGGCAATAGCGGTAGCGAAGCCCGCATCGACGCCATATTTTCCCGCGGCGTCTGTAACCATTGCTTCGATCCCTGCTGGATCGATCGGTGAAGGGCCGCATAGGGGCATGCTATCGATTTGACGAAGCGGCGTAGCGCGATGAGTTTGTGATCCGGCACCGGATTCCGTTCCTTGGGTCGATGCAGGAAATAAACCATTTGAGTTATGTGATTTGGCTACGATCTCAGGCATGACGATGCCGTCTTGCCCGATCGAAAACTCGTCCTCCGATTGTCCTGGACTGGCCCAGGACGACGCCGACGTGGGCGTTGCAAAGCGCGAAAAATCGAAAGAATTCAGCTCATCAGCAAGTGAAGTCGAAGGGATAGGACCCTGCAAAGCCATGACTGAGAGCAAAATGACGTTCGACCGCATGCGATATCCTCGCTCGGGTTGGGATTCGATATAGTCGGTTGCCGGGTAGCGGAAATGGCCGCTTGTTTTTGCGATGCAAATAACCTATGTGGTTTAGTGCTACATCGGTTTTTTCGAAAGGGAAAGCTAAAAATGAACAGCGTGCCAAAGAAAATTGTAACGCATCCAGTTAAGAAGCTCTTGGTCAGGGCGGCCTTCGTATTGATGGCGGGGCGCGTCATTGCCGCCGCGGGAGCAGTTGATGAAGCCTATGTGAAATCCTTCGCGGCGCCGGGAAAGACCGTGCTCATCGTCGAGTACTACAACGGTGATAGGAAGGTGGTCGGCCGAAGGGGCTTTGCCTCGGCAACCGGGTTCAAAGTCGCGTCGCCGACCGATATCGCCGTCGCCGACAAGGTGCGGCTCCATCTTTTCGGACTTGAGCCATGTGTCGGCGAGATGGTGAACCGAAAGGAGAATTTTGCCGGTAGATGCGAGGACTTCGCCAGAGAGCAACTGGCGATCCTCCTGAAGTCGCCGAAGGTGCTCTTTTGCCGGGCGTTCGTTTCCGAGGAGAATGCGCCGCTCCAGGACGCGACTTGCTTCGGCTACTACAATTACCCCGGCACGCTCGATACCGTCGACAATATCGAGGAGCAGTTGCTCTCATTGGGCGCCGTCAAGCTCTCGAAAAAGCCGGACGGCACGCTGATGCGTCCGGACCTTGCCGGGGCCGAGAAGATTGGCCGCAGCGGCTTTGGGATGTGGGCCGATCCCCGGGTCCAAAACCGATGAACCGAATGTCCTTGTTCATTGCCGTGGCTATTCTCGTTACAGCTCAGCCCCTCTTGGCCGCACCGATGGGGTATTTCGATTTGGATACGGGCGTGGCGCTGGAGAGTGGCGACACCTGGACGGCGAACGGCGAGCGTTATCGGCTTTACGGCGTACAGGCCTGTCTGCGTGGGACGACCTTTACCAACAATGCCGGCAAGACACAGGATTGCGGCGATGCATCGCTTTCGGTGCTCGCGGCCTTCATCAAGGACACGCATCCCTCCTGTGCGCCGATCGCACGAGCGGCAGGCGTCGTCTACGTCGTTTGTTTTGCGGCGGTTGCGGGGGAGCGCCTGGACCTTGCCACCATGCTGATCTCGGAGGGTTATGCCTTCGCAGCCCTTGATGCGAAGGGCATGCCCGTCAATCCGGCCTATGCCGTTGGCGAGCAGGAGGCGAAGGCGCGCAAGGCGGGCCTTTGGCAGTTCCCAGACGTCCGTCATCCCTCGATTTTGCTGGGACGGGCTGCAAGCTACCATCAGGAGAAAGCCAAATGAGCGCTCGCTTTGCCATCGGCGCGTTGGTCCTTCTTTGCACGGGCATCAATCCGGTTTCCGCTGCCGACTTTGTGCCGGGTTCGGCGGTCGGCCAGCGACTCGGGGCGCCTGAAACGCAATCACTATTAAGGGGCAAAGTATCGGTTATCAGCGGCGATACGCTGTGGTTTCCAACTCTCGGAAGACGCGTGCGGCTTGCCGGCATCCAAGCTTGCCCAGTCCCGGAATGGGGGTTCGATCCGAAGCCGCAAGGAACAATAGCCATTACGGCGCCGATTCCATCCGGTCCGCTGGCGAAAGCCTGGCTGAAGCGCGTCGTTGGCAATAGGCCGGTGGTCTGCAGGCTGGTTCCTCCTTATGGCTCGGAAGTGCCGGCCGCCAAATGTTCGACGCGGGGACGCGACCTCGGCCTCGAGATGCTCCGCGTCGGCTGGGCGAGGGTTGCCGCAGTCACGGAGCCGGATCCGCAATATCTCACAGCAGAAAGGTACGCCCGATCGGCACGGTACGGACTTTGGGGGACTTACGTTCTCGACATGGATGAATGGAACCGCAGGGCTGTCGACCGGACGATGGAGCGACGGCCCCTGGCGGACCGGACACTCCTTCAGGAGCGAGAGCAGGAGATCACGCCGCCGTTTGCCGACTGGCGCGACAGGCCGCGGCGCAGAGATCGTTAGGGAGGGAGTCGGACAATGAGAATGGTGTTGCCGCTTGTGTCGGTGTTGATGTTCTCCCTGCCGCTCTCACCGGCTGAAGCGAGCGAGTGGGGGTGCGAGGTGCTGCTTTGTGCGGCCTCTGACAATCCGTCGTGGCACGGCGTCGAAAGTTGCCATCCGCCGATGGAGCGGCTGATCTCGGCCATGAAACGCCCAGGGTTCTCCTGGCCGACCTGCCCGGAAGGCGGGGCTGGCAAGCCTGGTTTCGAGCGATATGCGGACTGCCCAGCTGGTTGGGTGCCGACCGAGGCAGACCAGGACTTCAATCATGGTCGTTCCGACGAACTGTCGCGCTGCATGCGGACCGTCAACGCGTGTAAGGCCAAGGCTTTCCAGCGATACCGAGATGACGGTCGGACGCAGATAACGAAGGACGGCGTCACGCGCGTCTATTCGGATTCGAGCAGTTGCGAGTATCGCGAATACACCGCGCGGCCGTTACGCGATCAGCCCTATTATTTCGATATCGAAAGTTCAGGGAAAGAGACGACCGAGCGTCACTATTTTGATCTGAGAGATTGAGATTTTGAGGCCAGGCTCTCGTCCGAGCGCAATATCACTGACCTCCATGTCGCCAAGTCGGCCGATCGTCTTACACCCCTTTGGGGTAGAGGCGCGGGAAGAGTATATCGAGCGCATGCGTGGGAAAGCGCAGCGACACCGCCCCTTTTTCGGTCGTCGATGCCGGTAGACCCTCGTCAATCAGCGCCTTGAGCAGCCGGCGTGCCGAGCGCTCAGGAAGTCCTGTAAAGCGCGGAGCCTCGCCACGCTCGAATGCCCCTCGCACCAACGCTTCCTGCAACAGCCGTGCAGCTTCCGCAGGCAAGGTCTCATGCCGATCGACATAACGCTTCAAACGTCATCCCAGCGCATCGAGATCGAAAAGACTGCCCATATAATCGAGTTGGTCGACGCAGACGCGGAGGACCATCCGGTGAACAACTCCAATCCCTTTCTCGATAGGTTGCCGCGTCCATCACGCTTCATAATGCGGACTGTCCGAGCCAATTGGGCGGCAGTTTCAGCGTGGAAGGCGCGCCCGAGCAGCTCCACCTTCGCGACGATCTCTAGCGCAAGGTCGACCAACTCGCAGCTTGGATTCTCTATGCGTGCCGTTTCAATCCGGCTAGGTGCTTCGACGGCGGTCATTTTGGCCGATGCTTTATGTCGCAATTTCCATTTATTTACAGCGCTATCCTATAGATTTCCATGGGAAATGGCCGATCTTCTGGCCGATCTTTGATGACGTGCCGATAATAACGGAACTTGCGTTTAAAGACGCTGGATTGTGGTCTATAGGATCTTCGTCATTCTTTGAAGAATGGCTGCACGGATCGCAAGACAAAAGCCACTGTTGTCCGATCTAATGCGACCCCGGTCGCCAGGACGCGGGCGACATGCTCGACCTTACTGTAGGCCTCAATGCGGTTTCCTGGCGGCCATGCGCTGATTGTCGTGTAGAGTTCCAGTTCCTTGATGCGCAATTGCGTCAACTCCGTTTTTGGTATCTTGGGCTTCGACTGGCGCACGAGTTCCAATTCGACAATCAATGCAGCATGATCATCGATTAGATCAGTAAGTCCGCGTCTCGGATCGTCGCCACTCATCTTAGTTCCTTCTCAAGCGGGAAGAATGTGATCGGCCGAACCGTCTGGGCTCGGCCGGCAGTAGCCAGGTGCAACGTCGGTAATGTATGAGGAAGGAAATCAGCATGGGTATGTTTCATGACCAGCAGACTTGAGAAATACATCGATAAGAACGATCTGATCGAAACGATCGATACCGAAGTCGAGAAGCCGATTTTTCGCCGCCCGGGTTATGACGCGGTCCCGACCTTTGCCGAACTCGATCGTCGCCTTGCCGATGGCCTGCGCGAGGCTCGCGATCGTGCCGGCTTGACCCATGCGGAGGTAGCACCGCTTCTCGGGCTTCATCCGATCGTTTATGGGCGCTATGAGCGCGCGGAAACGAAGATGCATGTCTCGCGCCTCATACATCTGAGCGAATTGCTGGATTTCTCGCCGATCGACTTGATCATGGCGGCTGCTCCCTATCGTTTTGGCAAATCTCCGGAAGCATCAGAACGCCGCCGGAAACTCATCAAGGTCGTTGAGGGCCTCCCCGACGAGGCGGTGGAATCGATGCTGTCTCTGGTGGAAGCCATGTCCAAGCTGCGTTCCGAGGAAGGCAAGTAGATGCTGGATCATGGAGGCCGCCTAACAACCTCGGGATCTCGCTGACCATCATCTCAACCGCTTTCTCCCGTCGCTTCATAAAGTCTGTAAGGAAGATCAGCGTAGGCATATTCTGCTGGTATCGCGGCTGGGCAGAGCTTCGACAGGAAGAGGTCGAGGTTTTCTGCACTGTTGCTGGAGATCAGCGTATAGAAATTCCCGCTGTTCCAGGTCACGAACGCATGCTTGAAAAAGCGCCGCATCGTGTCAATGATCTCTGCCAGCGTAACCTCGTTTCGATTCATTCGCGTTAGAACCGTCTCTTCCTTTGCGCGAATCTCGGCGGAACTGAAAAAGCGGGCTTTGAAGCCATGGTCCTTTTGCCGTTCGCGCCGACGATACTCCTCATCATCCTCGTGCTTGAATTTCTCGACGAATATAAACAGCCCCTTGCTCTTCAGGTGCTGCGAAACGAAACGAATCTGATCGAAGCGATTGGGCGAATACATTTGAAACGTCGTGTCTTCGACAATGATGTCGAAGCCGTTCGCGAACGTCTTCAGCTTTTCGTCCTGCTGAATCTTTTCGGGGGTCAGATGGTGAAACGGTCCATGGAAAAACATGGCATGCGGTGGAACGCCCCAGGCATAGAAGTTTCTGAGGTTCTCGATATTGGGACTGCAGGATAGTGTCTCGATCTTGCCATTGCCGAGCTCGGCAATGACCCGCGCCATCGTGCCCTCGGCGGTGCCCAAGGTATAGAGGTTGAGCTTCGCCTTTCTGGCGCGTGCATACTTAAGGATCGCGCAGCCCATACGGCACTCTTCCTCAAACCGATACGGAATGCTACTGAGGTAGTGCTGATCGAATGGACCTTGCCGCAACGGATGAAGGGCCGAAAAGCGCCGGAACGTCAGATCCATTGGAAAGAGACGGCGGTCGAGCTGAGGCGGGCGGATGGGCATGCCTGCCCGACCCGCTGCGGTTATCGAAAAGAACTCCGAAAGCTCGTTGAGCCGAGGGGCACGGTCGCACTCCTCCAGGAAGTCGTGAAAATCATGCATGCGAAAGACCTTTCTCTCGCATCATCGCATTCCGGTTTCTTTGATATCCTATGCGCTCGTGGCTGATCTTGGTAACCAGCGGTACGACGCCTCCTCGCGATAATGCACGAAGGCAAGATGAGCGGATTCATCAGGTTTTTGCATCCATGATTGTGATCTGCTTTCATGAAAGTGACATATAATTCGTCCTCTGGTTAAAAGAAATTTGTCGAGCAACTTTTGGTACGGTACGGTCACTGCCGCCGCTCTTGAG
The DNA here is from genome assembly GCF_002944315.1 of Rhizobium sp. NXC24. Classification (NCBI taxonomy): domain Bacteria; kingdom Pseudomonadati; phylum Pseudomonadota; class Alphaproteobacteria; order Hyphomicrobiales; family Rhizobiaceae; genus Rhizobium; species Rhizobium sp. NXC24. The sequence continues at coordinate 1,419,000 of NZ_CP024314.1, read as the reverse complement.
CAGGAGAAGCCATAAAAGGTGCCCGTTGCAGCCATTCGACCCGAAAGGATAAAGCAGTCTCAAGGACAAATAATCCTTCACAGGCAAGGTCTTTGGAACGATGCGCGCGCCGATGTTGTTCGCCGGATCGATTTAGGACGGCAGAACATCGAAGTTGCAACTGATCACCATATAATCTTCCTCAACATGCGAGGCTCTGCCAAATTCGGGGAAAACTATATTGACGGGCGCAATGTTGGCTTCACTCCGCGACCCGACGGTTCTCTTGTTTATATTCCGCCGGGTTGTCATTGGAGTGGTTGGGATGAAGGCGATGCCGACGCCGGGTATCTCATGATCACAGTTGCGAAGGCGTTCTTGACTAACTTCTCGGAGAGACTGCCAGCTGTCGGCAATTGGCGTCCCAAACTCGGATTCAGGGATCTGCCGATCCAATCCGTAGCACGGCAGATTGCCTGGGAGCTATCACACGATGATCCTGTGAGTGATCTAATCGTCGAAGGATACTTGGCGGCCATCTTCGGACTTCTGCAACGCCACTCCAGAACATCCGGCAAGGCCTTTCGAGGAGGACTGGCACCAACGCTCCTCAAGAGAGTGATCGAGCAAATCGATGCCCATATCGATCAACCGCCCAGCGTGCGCACACTCGCTGAGGAGGCGGGCATAAGCCGTGAGCACTTCAGTCGAGCCTTTAAACAATCCCAAGGTTTGACACCTTATGCGTTCTACAATCGACGGCGACTTGAACGCGCCAGCGATCTTCTGCGTTTGACGACGATGACCGTGACAGACGTTGCGATTGCCTGTGGCTATGCAAGCGGGAGCCATCTGTCGACCAGGTTTCGGCGGGAGACCGGACTTTCGCCGGCGCAGTATCGTGCACTATGGACGGGATAGACTGATCGCGAGCGAGAAAAGAAATATCACATTCGTGAAAGCCGCGCTCCATCGGCTCGAATAGGATGCCCTCACAAACTATCGTGAGGATTGCAGATGGAGTCGGGATATTGATTGGCCTGAGCGGGAGGAACACTGCTTCCGACATCTATCACTTCTGCGTTGTCACATCTTCCGCTGGGCGCAATGCCTATTTTGTGTTGGCGGCCTGGATTGCCGTCGATGTCAACCACGGCACCGGTGCTATTGCCGTTCTTCTCGCGCTCGGCAGTGCTGCCGAACTGTTGACGAGCAATATCGGCGGTGCACTGATTGATCGGTTCGATCGTCGCATGGTCTGCATGGTCTGCGATCTATTTCGGCTGGTGTTGATGCTCACGACCGGGCTCGGGTTCTTGTTCGCCGATCCGCTCATTGTTCTCTACCTATCTTGGACCATCTTTGCGATCGTCGACAGAACCTACTCGACGTCGCTGCAGGCATTAATCCCATCTATAGCGCGCGCCGAGAATCTCGGATCGTTCAATTCGAGCGCGTATATTGGAATGCAGGCTGGCAATTTGCTCGCGGCCATAATCACCGGTTTCATGCTGAGCAACGCTGGCCGGGAGTTAGCACCTCTGTTGCCAAGTGGGTTCTTTGTCCTCTCCCTCCTGGGGCTGCTATCTATGAGCAGCATACGCCAGCATTCTGCGGCTCATCATCGCGCTAAAAGTGGCGACATTCGTCGCTCGGATCTGCTGCCGACGACGTTCGCTCTTGGGTCGTTAAAGACCGGCGCAGCCATGTACGGACTGATTTATGCAATGGGCATGTTTGTGAACATGTTGGCTTCGGCTTACGTGATCCGTGAACTGGGCGGGACGTCGCTGCAATTCGGATGTCTTGAGGCGGCCTGGGCCGTTGGCTCCATTGCCGGCTGCGCAATCTTTCTCTTGGGTAGCTGGTTCTGGCGACTTCAGAACATTCTCGTCCATTTGGTACTTGCCGGCATGTTTCTTCTTGGCTTTTGGCTCTACCAAAGTTTTGTCTTCGCTCTCATTCAAATGACGATCCTGGGATTGAGCTACAACATCGCGCGGGTTCTGATTGACGTTCAGGTTCAATCGACCGTGTCGATCGATGCGCTGGGGCGTGCGCGGAGCCAGATTCATACGGTCTGCGTCGCCACAGGCTTATTGGCATGCGGCATCATCGGCGTTTTCGGAAACGCGATCCTGCCCTCGGAAATTTTCGGGCTTTTCGGCACGGTCATGATCGCCGCTGCGCTCTTCTTTTGCTTCAGAATGAATCGGGGAGGTTCGGCGGAAAGCCGGCTCATTTGAGAATGGAGACATCAAGCGGCGCAGAACTAATATCCAAGGACGAGCTTCAGGCTCTAATATTTCAGTTGTTCCCCTGGGCCCGTCGGTTTGCGGGGGTTCCGGTGGCAGACTATGCCAATGCGGTCTTTACCGTCGCCTCTTATCAATCGGATTGCACCCCCCGACACCAAGCCCTGTCGTTATTGCGCTCGCGGATCGGAAAGATCGCGCAACGCCGTGGCTTTTCGGGAGAGCAAGTATCGAGATTTGAAAGAGAGATCGAAGCTGCCCCGGTGCTGCAAACCGGTCCGCATCTACATCTGTTGATCGAGCCCGATGCATTTTATACCCATCTCTTCTCGCTGATGGCGCTCCGCGCCCATGGAAGGAGATGCTACATTTCCTATGGTTGTTCGACCGTCAAATTCGTGGAGCGCGGCCGCAAAGGTCCTGCCTGGCTGCAAATTGAAGGCCAGGCGATCAATGTGTTTGGCTTGTCACGCAGCAAGATGATCCCCTACAGCATCTTGGGCAGAAACAACGGCTATAGCTTTCAGCTCCAGAATGTCGATCGGCCCGGTGGGGAGGCGGACGCAATCTGTCGTCTTCGAGGAATCTTGCCGACCGGCGAATTCCCGTCGGCTGCCGAAGCGATCAAGGCGGCAAACCTTAGTCTGTGGAAGCGCTATTTCGACAGCCAGATCGATTTTCTGCAACTCGATGATCATGATGTCTCCGATCTGGTTAGAGATCATCTTTCCGATGAGCAATCCTGGCTGCGAGCACGGCTAATCGAGGATATCAGCTTTGCGAGACGGCTTCTCGATGGCATTGATCGACTCGCCGATACCGCCTGGCGAGGTTGGCTGAAGAATTCGACCCATTTCTTCTGGGGCTGCATCGACGGGCGGCTCTTTCCATTGTGGCTAGATGATGCGGTTCTTCGGCCGAGGGGTACGGAGGATTTCCATGTCGAATTTTCACCCGCAGCTCTTTGCGCGGCGTTGGCGAACGGACGGATCATTCCGAACCTTCTTCTGATGTTTCTCGTCACATCGATCCTGCCGCGGGTGCGTGTTCTCGGCGGAAGTCGTCATACGGTTTATTATCCGTTGATGCGCTGGGCATTCGGTGAAGCGCTAAGGAGCGACGATCGTGACGCGGAGCTTCTCGCCGCCCTGACTGAGGATGAGCGGCCGGGCGCGTGGGGCCATCGCGTCATTTCCTCGCCATGCGAGCCATTTTCTCTGCTGAACACGCCCGGCAGCAACGGGATTTCGAGCCTTCTGGAACGATTTGGCCAGATGAGCATCGAGGATGCTTCTGGACCTTTGTCAAGCTTTACGGAGGATCCGCTGTGGGCGGACCTGGCCGCGGCTTTTTCAGCAGGGGCGCTGAGCACAGATGCGCCGGAATGGGCGTTTTCCTGATCGTCCTCAAATAGCTGAGCGGGTCACGGCATCTGCAATTCGCGGATTTGTTGTTCTGGGAGCTAACGCGTGAATCCAAGACGAAGTTATTGAATCTTGTAGAGAATTCGGTTGCGAAGCAGACCGAATTCCTCTATCTTTTCTGCGAGGCAGTACGCGCTGCCTTGGGGCTGCAAACCCCTACACGCGGTTGGTGCCGGCCGTGACGGCACCACACTCCTTGACCTTTGAGGTCGGGGAGCCTGTGGCGTATGTCCAGGTTCCTCGGAGCTAAAGGCCATAGGGCCGTCGTGTACGGTTTGCACTCCCCGATCAGTGGGTTGAGCGAGTTTTCAGCGGGGGCGTACCGCATGAAACTCTCCATTCGGGGTATCGACCATGAATCGCCGTACAGCAGCCGCACAAATCCGATCGTCGAGACGTGCGCAAAGCAAGCAGCCGACCATTGAAATCCAGTCGGCGCATCCCGTCGATCTGCATGTCGGACAGCAGATCCGTATCCGCCGGATACAATCGAATGTATCGCTCGGCGATCTTGGCGCCGGCATTGGCGTCAGTTTCCAGCAGGTGCAGAAATACGAAAATGGCAGGAACCGTGTCAGCGCCTCGATGCTCTATGAGGTCGCCAAACGGCTGAGGGTGCCTGTCGCCAAATTCTTCGAGGGCCTTCCGGATCCCGAAGGCGCAGTGGATCCGCAAATCGTGACCGAGGTCGATGACCGCATCGCCTATATCTCCACCGCGGAAGGCCGTCGCCTGATCGAGGATGTTCTGCTGCTTCCGCCGCGTGTCCGCAGCCGGGTCGTGGCGCTCGTCAGCTCCATTGCCGATGAGGAGCTGGAAGAGCGGCCGGACGCTGATTTCTAGCGAAAGCATATAGAAAAATTGGCGGCCGCAAGGCCGCGATTGTCGCGACCGGATTGCGAGAGCGTCGAGAGAACGAGTTCTAAGCCTTATAGGATTATTCGACCGATCCCGTTTTCGTGAAACAAGACAGTATCAAAGCCGACGCTTCGGTCGGCGAGATCGTCGAGAATGTCTCCTGCTATCTTACCCTCGGCAAATACGGGAAAGGGTAGGCGATCAAGCTGCCGATCCGAGAGCGCTTCAGGGCCGCCGACGATGATTGGGCGCAAGCTGATCTCCCGCAAGCGTCCGCCCGTCTCGAAGTCGCAGGTCGCGACGACACTCTTCCAAACTTCGGGCGGGCTCCATTCCTGCTCATCTTTATCCGTATGGAAGATGAAGTTGCCGAGACCATAGAAAATCGGGGCGCCACGGTATATCTCGATCCCTTGCAGAACGGGCGCTCCGTGACTGACGAAAAGACCGGCGCCGGCGTCAACGCAATTATGCGCAAAATCCTGGACCCATGGCGGCACCTGTTGCCAGTTCGGCTCCCAATGATGGTGATGCAAGTAGACGATGACGAATGTGCCGCGGCCTGCTTCTTCCACGATCGCTGAAAGATGATTCCAGGCACTCTGTCTGTCGACGACAATGCGCCGGGCGTACTGGTCGGATCTCCGAAACACCGTTCCATAGAAATCGATTTCGTCCTTGGCATTTATCTGAGGCGGATCCTCCGGTTGCGCATAATTGGCCCGTTCCAGATCGGAACTTAGGAACCGCTTTTGAATGGAGCGAAGCATATTGAAGGTTTCCACTTCAAGCTCGAACACCCTGGAAACCTTGAGCCTGTTGACGCCGGGTCTTGCCATACGGTCTTCGACGGCATCTTCGGCATACATGAACGACGGACCGGGGCCAGCATCCAAGGCGATGAGTCCAACCGGCCTCGATCCGAGCATCTTCTTTTCGATCTTTGCAGCTTGATGCTGGTCGGCGCCGATACCGGCATGAAGAAAGCCTTGGGCAGTCGCTTCCTCTAGTGTCGATAGGATGCCTGGGGGGCCAAGATCAAAGGCATGGTTGTTTGCCAAAGCCACGCTATTGAAGCCAAGTTTTTTCAACGCCGCCAGAACTGAGGGTGCGGCGGCCCCGAAATAGGAGCCCTTGAGAGGCCAGCCGCCATAGCGCCCGTAGATCGTCGTCTCGAGGTTGGTGAAGACGACGTCGCTCGTCTTGAGAAGTTGGACGATTTCATCGAGGCGCGGGTCGCTGATCGTTCTTAGGTCTTGGCGAATGAGCGACTGACCGGTCAGAGCAATGGAAAAGAGGGCAGACACAGGCTCTTCCTTCAGTTTAGGATCATCGAGTGGCCCATACATCAAGCCGTTCTCGGGAAATGCACAGGGCAGGTAGCGTGCTTCTATTTCGAAGCCTGCGGTGAAACGTCGATCTTGAACCATTGTTCGCTTAACCGCTTCAGCGTCCCATCCCGCGTGACGGCCGCAATGGCACTATCGAAAGCAGCGATGAGTTCGGCGTCGTCTTTGCGAAGCCCGACACCAACGCCAGGTCCCCACAAGCCGCCGGAGAGTTGCGGGCCGTACAATGTTGCGGTCTCACCGTCCTTACTGTCGAGGAAGGTCTTCCAGGTGAAATAGTCGGCGAGCCCGCCGTCGATGCGTTCGGCTGCGAGGTCTAGATGCATGTTGTCCTGGGAATCATAGCTTCTGATCGTCGCCACCTTGCCGAACAAATCATTCAGGACCGCTTCCGAATTTGATGATCGCAGCACGCCCAAGGTTTTGCCGGCGAGTGCTGTTCGAAGCTGATCAATGACCGCCTGCTTGTCGGCGTCGATGTTGGTGAGGTTCAATTTCATCGACGTGTCAGTCGGCGGCAGATCCAACTCCTTGCGCACGACGAGCTGATTAAAACCGCCGGCGTAAGGCTGAGAAAAGGCGATCGACTTCTTCCGTTTCTCGGTTATCGCCATGCCGGACATGATGGCGTCGAATTTTCCGACGGTCAGCGCCGGTATGATCCCATCCCAATCCTGCGCCACGAAAATGCATTCGAGGTTTATGCGCCGGCAGAGTTCCTCGCCCACATCGATATCGAACCCGACAAGCTTGCCTTCGGCATTTAAGGCGTTCCAGGGAGGCGATGCGCCTTCGGATGCAATGGTGATCGTTTTCTTTTCGAAAGCGCATAAACCTGTGGCACCGACAAGCACGGAACACAAGGCAAGCGTGGCAGCTCGTTTCATGAGAGACGTCCTTCCTTCATTGAGTTTCACTGTTTCATCGCTGATAGGCCCGACCTCGGAACAGCTTAAGACGCCGCGGTGGTCAGGAATGGCTTTGGCCTGCCCCCTTTTGGACTGCTCGCGACCGCAACGCTCGGCGGTTTGTTTGGGCGCGCCCAATGCGCCTCAAGAACCCGAAAAGCTTGAGTAATCATGAGGGTGAGCAGCAGGTAGTGAGCGCCTGCGACAACGAAGACCTCGTACGGCGCGAATGTCTCAGACACCAGTTGACGTGCCAGGCCGGTTATCTCCAGCAAGGTTATTGTGCTTGCGAGCGAACTTGCCTTCAGCATTCCAATGACCTCGTTCACGTAAGCGGGAAGCGCGATACGGATGGCCAGAGGAAATGTGATCAAGTACATCGTGCGGAGGCGCGATAGACCAAGAGACTGAGCGGCTTCGATCTGCCCTTGTGGGACCGCCTGAATCCCACCGCGAAGGACCTCGGTGGTGTGAGCGGTGCTATTCAGCGTGAAGGCGATGAATGCGCACCAGAACGGTTCGCGCATCACTTCCCAGAGAAAGCTCTGGCGAACGAAAGAAAGCTGGCCGATGCCGTAGTAGATCAGGAAAAGCTGCACCAGCAGCGGTGTGCCGCGAAAGGCATAGGTATACGCTAGCACCGATGCGGACGCCCAAGGACTGGTCGATGCACGCAGGATTGCCAGAGGAATCGAGATCACAAAACCGGCCGCGAGCGATGCGAATGTCAGCGTCAAAGTCAGAACCAGGCCGCGAGGAAGGGTGAATAGTGCATCCAGCACAACAGCGGTATTCATTGGTTCAACCTTTCCCAAACGGGATTGAGTAGCGACGCTCGATGAGCTTGAACGACAGTAGGGAAAGGCTGGTGAGCATGAGATAGATCGCCGATGCGGCGAGATAGAAGGGAAGGGGCGCGCGCATGGAACCCGCGCCCACGTAGGCGACCCGCATGACGTCTGTCAGACCCACAACAGAGATCAAGGATGTATCCTTGATCAAAGAGATGCAAAGATTGCAGAAGGCGGGTAGAGCGACCGGGATCATTTGGGGAATGATGATCAGAAACCAGATCTGCCACCGCGGCAGCCCGAGCGCCAAAGCGGCTTCTCTTTGGCCTGGTGCAATTGCATTGATCGCACCGCGAAATATCTCGGCAGCATAGGCGCCGAACACGATGGTCAATGCCGTGATCCCGGCTGCGAACGCATTGATTTCGATGTAGCGGCCGACAATCATGCTCAAGAAGGCTGTTCCCCCGAAATACATTAGCAGGATGATCAGGAGTTCGGGAACGCCCCGGATGATCCCCGTATAGGTCCGCAAGCAGGCTGAGATGGCTTTTCGGCGTGAGATCCCGAAAATCGCGATAAGCAAGCCTAATGAAGTTCCCAAAGCGCACCTCAGGAAAAAGACAACAATCGTATTCGTCATCCCATAGATGAACTGATCTAAGAAAATGTACAAATCAGCACCTCCTCTACATCTGTCGGGTATGTCACTCTATAATGTCGCACTTAATTCAAATATTGTTCGAGAAAGTCGCAACACTAACCAGTTGGCGAGGTTTTATATCTAATTAACTCTTAGTTAATGTGCCATATAGTCAAAAATATACTTTGCTTTTTCGCGGTCAATTTATAAGATGAAAGAAATTTCGATAAGCGCCGCTTATGAACTGGGCTTGCGCGACATCACAGTCGAGGGACCTCATTGTGGATATCGATGGTTCAGGAGTTCGGATCCGGCAGCTGCAAATCCTGCGCGAGGTCATGCGTGCGGGCTCGGAACGGCTCGCGGCGCAGGCGTTGCGGATAACGCAGCCGGCGGTCAGTCAGAACGTCAAGCAACTGGAGGAGACGATTGGATTTGCACTCTTCCGCCGGGAAAACAACAGGTTGATCCCGACCGATAAGGCATGGGAGTTTTTGCGCACGATCGATGCCGCGTTTGCTGGTCTCGACCGAATAGGGCCAGCAATCGAGTTTCTTAAGAGCAATGATATACGGGTGATCGGGATTGCGGCTCCAAGCGCATTCTCGTTCGGAACGCTGCCGAAAGTTGTCAAAAAGATCCGCGACAAAAGCCGCTCCTATACGGTTCAGGTTAAAACGGGCACTTATCAGCAGATCGCAGACCATGTGTTAAACGGCCGCGCGGATATTGGCATTTCGCGCTTGCCTCTCGACGGACGCATCTTTGATTGGATGCCTATTGGCGCGGCCACGAATGTCTGTCTGTTTCCGGCACATCACCGATTTGCATCGCAGCAGGTTGTCACCGCCGAAGACCTTGTCGGCGAGGCCATTATCGACATCGATCCACAGTTTGCTTCACACCAAATGAGCGTCAATGCAGTTCGATATCTGGGGGCCACGCCACAAATTGTCGTCGAATATGATGCCAACGGTCATGACGCCGGCTTCGTCATGGCGGGAATCGGTGTGTCTGTCACGAACGAGATTATCGCGAAGGAATACTCTGGCCTCGGCGTAGAATTTCGGCCCTTTGAGCCAGGAGCGATCTACCACTACGTCGTTTTTTGGCAAAAGGAGCGCCAATTAAGTGACGGGCTTCGCTACGCTATTGAGCAGGTGGCTATAGCCATCTCGTAGGGGTGCCCCAGCAGAGTGCTCATAGCCGTCATCCGCCAAGATGATCGAAGTCGATCCACTGGCGCTGCTGACGCAGACGGGCGAGCGCATCGCCGCAGGTTGGCCAGCGACCGACCTCGACGCTTTGATGCCCTGGAACTTCAAGAAGTAACGTATCCATCCGAGCAGGACCGCGGATTTTGGGCGGCGCGCGTGGTAATGTCGGTTCATGGAGGTTGATGAGGACAAAATTGATGATGCCGTTTTGGCGCTGTTATGGCTGACGCTAATGCAGAGCGTTTTTAGCGTGGCGTCGCGGGTATCAACGTTGAGGAGCGCGCCGAGCCCGACAGCGACGGTGCGCTAAAAAATGTGTTGGGCTAAGCTGCGGGCGCGACCGGGATTCTATGGGGATTGAATGGCACCTTCCAAGGGAAGAGGATCGTGTGGCGGCATTAACGTGGCAGTTGCGGTCGTGCAGGGGCGCGAAAGCGGCGCGGATTCCGGATTCGATAAGGGTGACGATGACCGCTGTAGCCTACCAGGAGGGGCTGGCAGGTGCGACGGCACGCACCTTCGCGGGGACCGTGTCAAGCGAATCGAGGAATTGACCCCTCCTATTGCCTCACCCACGAATGTTACCGCAGTTTTGTGCGCTGAGATGGCCGTTATCTTCTCCTGCCGCGGCGGGAGAAGATAACGGCGCGCGCTTCATCCAGTCTCCATCGAGAATAATCTGCCCGGCTGTTTCGATACGCCAAGCCTTGACCGCCATTTGCACCGTCCGCAGGCTTTTCTTCGTGAAGCGCGACGGATCGGCGCTCATTAGACGCTCTAGGACCGAGGCTGCAGAGACCGCCGGATCCGCCTCAAGCCACGCTCGAATCTTGGGCTCGAACGGCTCCAGCATGCTCTGCCTTTTCGGGTAAGGCTTGGTCCGACGATATGGCCTCCGATGTGTCGGCCGTTTCTCCCCAACCTGCCAAGCTGTCTTCAGGCTCACGGTAAATCGATGCAGATCGACGGCGACCGGTTCTTCGGATCTGGCGTTTAGGCCTCGGCGATCGACCCGCCTTCCGAGCTCCTCCTGGGCGGCACGAATTCCGGCAAACAGCATCACCGGATCTTCCCTTTCCAACATTGCCTGCAGCCGCTCCTTGTCGGCCTCGGCCACACCGGAATGGGCCAGCACCCGCGCAACAGGCGGCATGGGCAGATGGTAGCGTTTGATGACACGAGCCCCGATCCGTCTCTTCTCCCGCAACTTGAACGAAGGTTGGAACAGGTTGCCGTAGAGACGCACCACGTCATAGAGACGCCCAAGCACAACCGTCGCCTCCGCGCCGACGAACCTCCCGTAACCGACAAGGCTTTGCACTCGTTGAGGTGCTGCAAGGCGGTGAAGAACTGCAGCTTGCCCGCGTCGAAGGCCTTCTCCAGGAGCTGCAGGAACAATCGCCGGAACAGGCGTGAGAGCACGCGGACCGGCAGGAAAAACCCAGGCTTGCAGGCAATCCATCGCGCGCCGTCCGGCGAGAACCCGCCCCCCGGCACGACACAGTGCAGGTGGGGATGGTGCAGCAGATTTTGCCCGCAGGTGTGCAGGACGGCGAAGAAGCCGATCTCGGCGCCGAGATGCTTGGGGTCGGCGGCGATGGTGCGCAGCGTCTCGGCGGTGGCGCGGAACAGCAGACCGTAGACGAGCGCCTTGTTCTAGTAGGCGATGGCAGCAATGGCCTCCGGCAACGTGAAGACGACGTGAAAGTACTGTGTGTCGATCAACTCGGCGCGACGATCCTCCAGCCATTGCGCCCGGGTTAGCGATTGGCAGCGGGGACAATGCGTGTCACGGCAGCTGTTGAAGGCGATGCGCCGGTGGCCGCGTTGATCGCACGCTTCGACGTGCCCGCCGAGGGCAGCGGTGCGGCACAACTCGATCGCCGTCATGACGCGGCGCTGCGCAGTGGACAACGATATGTGCTGGGCACGATAGGCCTCGCCGTAGCGACGGAAGATATCCGCCACTTCCGGCCCCGAACGGGCCATCGGGAGATCAGAAATACTCCGGCTTGGCGGGCGGCGGGGACGGCGCCGGACGCGGCAATAGCTCGAACGGGCTCGCCGTAGCGCAGACCTTGTTGGTGGCGATCCGTAGATAATGGGCGGTGGTCGCGAGGCTGCGGTGACCGAGCAGCAACTGAATGGTGCGCACGTCGGTGCCGGCCTCCAGGAGATGGACGGCGAAGGCGTGCCGCAAGCTGTGCGGTGTCACCGGTTTGGACAAGCCGGAAAGATCGTGCGCTTTTGCGCAGGCTTGCCCAACTGCATCCCTGCTGATCGGCTGGCCGGTGCGATCGCCAGGGAAGAGCCACGCTCTGGCCGCCGCATCCTCCAATGGTCGCGCAGGATCTCCAGGAGCTTGGGCGACAGCATCACATAGCGGTCCTTCTGGCCCTTACCCTGCTCGACACGGACGATCATTCTCTGGCTGTCGATGTCGGTGGGCTTCAGCTGCACCGCCTCCGAAATGCGCAGACCGGCGGTATAGCACGTCGTCAGGATGGCGTGGTGTTTGAGATCGGCCACGCAGCAGAGAAAGTGCCGTACTTCATTCGGACTGAGGATGACCGGCAGCTTCTGCGGCTTCTTGGGAAGCGGCAATACTTCTGCAGGCACCCAATCCCTCTCGAGCGTGACGTTGAAGAAAAAGCACAACGCCGAAACGGCGATATGGATTGAGGTCGGCGCGTTGGCCAGATAGACCTGATAGGTCCGAATATCCTCGCGGCCGAGCAAGTGCGGCGACTTGCCGAAGTATCGTGCGAACAGCGACACCTGCCGTAGATACGACAGCTGGGTATTGAGCGAAAAATTGCGCACCTGCATGTCCTCGCTCATGCGCTGGCGAAGTGGGGTCATGACGAGCTCCTCTGTCCGATGGAATGGCTACAAACAGCCGTCCCATCGTCTCGCAGTCGGGGCTCCTATTGAATACGTGACCTCCTTTGCCGTATGCCCCGTCGAAAGCCAGACCTTGACCCCTGTTCCCATCGGAAACGGATTCACCGCAAAGTGTCCAGCCCACGCATGATCCGAAGCAGCGCCTAGCACGATGGGAAGAAGATGTGGGTGGCTCAATCCAATTTCTAGCTGAAAGTGGAGATCAATACTCTCTTATACTATATGAAAGGAGAGGGTATTTCGATGCCATATCGTTACAATGCAGATGATTTCGCACGAAACTTCTCAATAACTTCCAGATCTATTGCGATGAGCGAAGAAGTGTTTGATATTTTGAATAATGGAGCTTCCGTTCTTAGAAAGAGTTATGTTCCTTGGGATATTGCGGGAGCGGTATTAGAGGATTTTCTTGGTACCCCTGAGAAGAGACCTGCTACCGCCGATTGGGTTGACGCGGAAAATTTCGATTGGCCAGAGGATAATTGACCTAACTAAATCCAGTAACGGCACATGATCGGCGCGAAAGATGAGTAAGCCCAGTCCATGTCGCAGATGCCACCAGCCGTCGGGGAAACGACATCCTACCAGACTAGGTCTATAGCTGTTTTCCGCCGAACGGCTCGGACGCAAGGGCTCTCGCAAATTGGAAATGGAACACGGTCTGGTTACCAACCGTCTTGGATAGGGCTGAACAAGCGTTGGCGATTTCTGGGGTCGGTAAAGAGGAGCACCGCATGCATCTTAAGATTTCAATTCATTTTCTGAACCATATATTAATGGATGTGCCCTACAAACGAAATCATGGATGGAATGTCACGTCGGCACGATCTGGATTTTGTCAGGGTCGCAGCGTTCATGCTGCTGATCATCTATCACGTCAGCCTGATGTATAATTCGAGAAACTTTATACTGAAGGCGCCGGACAGCTCCTCGGTCTTTGACTTAATCCATCTGTGGACGCATCCCTGGAGAATGTCCCTGCTCTTCCTGATTTCGGGAGCAGTGACCGGCATTTTGTTGACGAGGCATCCTCCTGGTGCGTTGAGGAGCGCGCGAACAAGGCAATTACTGACGCCGCTTCTTGTCGGTCTCCTGTTTCTCATACCTCCACAGATCTATGTGTGGCTAAATGCTGCCGGGGGAGTCGATATCAGCTTGCTTGACGTCTTCTGTCACTACGTGACCTTGACACCGGTTCGTCTGCCGGACGGCGAACTCACTCTCCTTCTCGGCGGAATGCAGCACCTATGGTATCTCGCCTATCTCTGGATCTATACCGCGATCCTGACATTCACCGCATCAGTGTGGCCAGAGTTGTTGCCTAGCATGAGCAGGCGGCTGGCGGCTCTTTTGCGGGGAAAATGGATACTAATCGTGCCCACAGTGTTGTTCGTGCTGATAAGGCTCGTTCTACGGCCGGCTTTTCCCCCGACGCTCAATATCTTGGATGACTGGTATAGCCATGCCGTTTACTTCGCATCGTTCCTTTTCGGTGTCGTCATGGCGACACGTGATGAATATTGGGATGCAGTGGTCAGCATGCGAAAACCGGCTCTCATTCTGGCTTTGGCGTGCGCGATGGTTTTGGCATTGCTCTTTCCTGCCTTGCCAGCCGGAGAGCCCGAGATGTGGCGCGCTCTGTCAGGACGAGCATTCGGGGGCACCTTTCAATGGTGTACTATCGTTGCCATTCTCGGGTATGCAAAAATTTGCTGGAATTCGGAAAATGCCGTCGTAAGTTATCTGAACAGGGCAGTGCTCACTTACTATGTGCTCCATCAGACGGTCATGTTGCTTCTTGCTTACGGATTGCACCAGATGGGGCTGATGTCTACCTCATCCTTTGTTCCAATCGCCGTCGCTACGCTTGCGGTCTGCGCATTGTGTTACGAACTGAAGCGACACGTCGAAGTATTCTGGCGCGCTTGGGGTGGCACCCGCTGCATCTAATCCGCACACCTTCGGCTTCTCAACACTGTCTATATTCAAGTCCGTTAAGCCGATTCTGTCCGGTCTTTCGTATCCTTAAATCTTGTTTGACTTTTTGCACTTAATGTCGCCGCTTCAATCCCGTGTTGGTGACTATGAACGATATATCGCGAGAGTTCCTTCTTTCCATCGTCGCGCCTTGCCATAATGAGGAAGAGGGGCTGCGGGAATTTTGTCGGCGAGCGGCAGCGACAGCGCGTCACATAGCCGGCGATGCCTTTGAGATAATTCTGGTGGACGACGGGTCAACGGACGGGACTTGGGACGTCATTGCCTCGCTTGCCGGGGAAGTCACACAGGTGCTCGGCGTCCGATTGATGCGCAATCATGGTCATCAGCTTGCCGCGACAGCCGGTCTTGCCGCATCGCGCGGCCAGCGTGTGCTTCTGATCGACGCCGATTTGCAGGATCCGCCGGAGCTAATGATGATGATGATGACGATCATGGATCGCGGCGCAGATGTCGTCTATGGGCAGCGCGCGCGACGAAAGGGCGAAAGCTGGTTCAAGCTCGCCTCCGCTTCGCTCTTTTACCGCCTTTTGTCGCGGCTTGCCTCTGTGGCTATCCCCCGCGACGTGGGAGATTTCCGCCTGATGCGCCGCCGGATCGTCGATATCTTGCTGTCGATGCCCGAGCGGGATCGCTTTATTCGTGGCATGGTGAGCTGGATCGGCGGGCGGCAGGTAGCGCTGCCTTATGAGCGCGACGCCAGGTTCGCTGGCGTCACAAAATACCCCCTGCGCAAGATGGTCAATTTCGCCATCGACGCCATTACCAGTTTTTCCACCGTGCCGCTGCGCATCAGTACATGGCTCGGCATGGTTACGGCGGCCACCGCTATTGCTCTGTTGATCTATACGCTGGTGCGTTGGATCGAGAGCGAGACTATCGTTGGCTGGTCAAGCATCATGGCTGCGATCGCAGCTTTTAGCGCGATCCAGCTGATTTGCATTGGCATCATCGGCGAATATATCGGCCGGCTGGTTCAGGAGAACAAAAGGCGGCCGATGTTCGTGGTTGAAAGTCTCGTTCAAAATGGACATTCCATCGACCTTGCCAGCGATTTTGCCGATATGACTGCCGCGGAAAAACGCCGAGCGCTTGAAGCTGCTCTGGCCACGCAAATCGAAACTCTGCCGGATACCGATTACTTGAAAATGCATCGATGATGTCACGCGTCGTGGAGCACACTTTGGGTATTTCTACCGCGTCGGAACCAGCGGATTCCATGGCGGGAGATGTTAGTGACGGTTGTGTGATCGTCGAGCAGCGACCGAACATCGCGATCGCGGCCTTTGTCGGCATCGTAGCCGTTCTCGTGGCTGCGTTCGAGTTTCCACCATTGTTGGATTATCCCAACCATTATGCGCGCATGTGGCTGCTCGCCGGCGGAATAACGGAGCAGCCGTTTCACCAGATCTACGCGATCGACTGGAGCAGGACTTTCACCAATGCCGGCATCGATCTCCTTGCCTACTATCTCGGGCCGCTGATCGGCGTCTCGTTTCTGGCGCGAATTCTGCTTTTTCTTGCAATCGTATCGCCTCCATTAGGGGCAATTGCGTTGCACCGGCGCCTTTTTCAAGGAGCGTTCTATTGGCAGGTTGCCATTCTCTATTTCGCGTGGTGTGCGACGCTGATCGGCGGCTTTATCAATTTTCAGATTGGTTTAGGTATGGCGTTGTTCTTTGCAACGGTCGATCATGCCTTGCAGCCAGGAAGCCAGACAGCTTTGCTGCTGTGGCGCATTGCCGCCGGCCTGCTTCTGACGATTATGCATATCTTCTCGCTCGGCTTTTATATTGCGCTTCTGTGCGGACTCGAGCTTTCGTCGACACTTGAGGCCTTGGCGCCGCGTAATATTGTGCGTCTGTGCGTAAGGCTCGCGATTGGGATTCTCGCCTGCGTGCTCCCGGCAGTATGTCTGTTCATCTACGCACCCGTGCTACCCAACAGTGGGGATGCCGACTTCGGTGCAATATGGAACAATTCGCCGACCTTAATTCTGGCAAATCTTATGTCTGCCATCTGGACTTATGCCTCGATGGTGGACGCCTTATTTCTAATTCCGTTAGTGCTAATATGTACGAACGCTCTTCGCACCAGACGCCTGCGGCTGCATTGCGGCTTAGGGGTAACAGTGGTCGGTCTTGTCATTCTCTCTTGTGTGTCGCCCCTCCATATCATGGGCACGGGTTGGATCAGCTGGCGCTTTCCGATTATGGCGGCGCTTGGGGCAATGGCGATGATCTGCCCTCTGTCGCAGTTGCCACGCCGCGAAGCCTTGTTGCTCGTTACCGTTCTAAGTTGTGTGGTCCTTGGCAGAACGGCCTGGGTTGGTTTCAACTGGTGGTGTGGGCAGGCCGATGTCGCAAATATTCGCGCGGTCCTCGCCGCCATACCGAAAGGATCGGCAATCCTGCCAGTGGCCCATGAGCCCCGAGACATTCCAATCGGAATCGAGCATCGGCATTTCGCATGGAATGAGAACACTTTCCGGCACCTGCCGACGCTCGCCGTTCCTTTTGCCCATTCTTTCGTGCCGACGCTATTTACTGCCAAAGGCAAGCAGCCACTGGCGGTATTGCCGCCATGGACCAATATCGCCGTTCCAGAGGGCAACCTGCTTTCCGTCAGTGTGCTAGATTGTCCGGACTTGGTGGAAAGCTTCAGCGCTTTTACGCCCTATTTGATAGATTGGCGGCGCCGCTTTGATTTCGTGCTTGTCGTTAACGCTGATCTGCCCGATCGATATAGCGGCGACAGAATACCCGCAGGACTGAAGATTGTCAGTGATACGCCGTTCGCCAAGCTCTACGCAATCGACAAGGGTTTCATGTCGTCGATTAGCGCGGCACCACAAAAAAAATGCTCAGATACAATGGGAGTTTCAGCATCCTGATTAAGTGAAAATTGAGCGCCATCCGTCTATTCCTGAATAGTGTAGGTGATCATGTCGGTGTGGTTTTGCCTTTTCATCGGCGATGTCGCGTCACAGTATGAAACCCCGCGACAGAAAAAGTGCGCGACAGTTTATTTTTACGTCTTTTTCGTAAACATGGTAGCCCCTAGGCTGTTATCTATCGCGATGAGGGGAATTGAAAATGGATTACTATGCAACCCTTGCTGTTTGCGTCGCCGCCGGTTCGTTCGTTTTTGCGATTGTGAATATTCGGTAGGAGCAACTTTTCATATCGGGTCTGGCCTCGTCTCCCGATATTTGAGTGGTGATCTGACGGATGCCGCTTGGATCTGCCCAAATGTGGGCTCTTCGGTAATTTCGATGCAACTCATGTTCCGAGAGTGCGTGAGCGTAGGAGGCCATCGCGACTCTTCCATACATGGATCGTTTTATGAGCTTTAGCTTGTTGATCTTGGCCGCAACCGGTCCGTTGCTCTATGGCAAGGTGAATGCAGGCTGAACCACGTTAACGTGACACGGATCCCACCCGCAATGGAAGGCATCGGCCCAGTAGTTGCGTCCCAGCCATGGCTTTTGCGCGGCGATTTCCCGATTACAGATATGGATTGGAACCGCCGTGTCAGAGTGGCAGCGGCAGCAACGTCAAGTGAGGCCGAGGAAGCGGCCGCGTTCTTGACCGGGCAGCAACGGCAGATTTTATCCCTCAATTGTAATACCAATCGGCATTGCTGCTGACTCTTGAGCGATGAATCTGAATCCATGGTGCAAACGGGAGGGTTGCCATGGGATCAGCACTTCGGCTTCGGACGGCGATGACTTGCGCAAGGCGGCGCGGCTGTCGAAAGATGCCGCTCAGACGCGGCGGCTTCTGGCTCTCGCGCAGATTTATGATGGAGCGACGCGCGGCGAGGCCGCGAGAGTTGGTGGCGTGACTGTGCAGATCGTGCGGGACTGGGTCGAGCGCTTTAACACGCAAGGCCCCTGAGGGTCTTTTAAACGTGAAGGCTCCGGGCAAGCGTCCGAAACTCAACGACGTTCAGCGCCAGGAGCTTCGTCGTCTTGTGGAGAAGGGGCCGATCCCGGCGATTCACGGCGTTGTGCGCTGGCGGTTGAAGGACCTGGCACGCTTGATATTCGAGGACTATCGGATATCGCTGGACGAAAGCACCGTGGGACGTGAGTTGAAGGCCATGGGCTCTGCCAAGCTGTCTGCCCGTCCTCGCCACTATGCCCAGAACGAATTGGCGGTGGAGGATTTTAAAAAAGTTTCCCGGAAGAGATCAGCGCGATCAGCAAGACCCTCGCTCCAGGCACAGAAATAGAGCTGTGGTGGCAAGATGAAGCCCGCGTCGGGCAAAAGAACAAGATGACGCGGCGATGGGCGCAACGGGGAACGCGTCCATCGGCCCCCACGATCAGCGAACGCTATGGACCTACATATTCGGGGCGATCTGCCCGAAGAAGGGTAAGGGTGCAGGCATTGTCATGCCCTGGTGCGACACAGAGGCAATGAACGCGCACCTTCAGGAAATCAGCAGCGAGGTCGATAACGGTGCGCACGCGGTTCTGATCCTCGATCAGGCGGGTTGCCGGTAGATGCGATTGACCCCGGACGGTTCTCCATCCCGCCGGAGCAGTCTACGGAATTGATATCGGCAAGAACATATTCCACGTCGTCGGCCTCAGAAGTGATGGCGTGCCTGTCCAGAAGGTTCGGTTCCGACGCGACACACTGCTGCAGTTCTTCGAACGAGCGGCGCCGGCGATCGTGGGGATGGAATCGTGCGCGGGATCTCAGTGGATCGCCAGGAAGATACAGGCTCTCGGGCATAGGGTACGCTTGATCCCTGCACAGTTTGTGAAGCCTTACGTCAAATCGAACAAGTCCGATATCATCGATGCGGAGGCGATCGCTGAGGCGGCGACCCGACCAACGATGCGGTTTGCAGCGCTCAAAAGCGAAGAACAAGCCGATCTTCAGGCTTTGCACCGAGTGCGAGACCAGATGATCGGAACAAGAACGCGTCTGATCAATCAGATGCGGGCTTTCTGCCTCGAATACGGGATCGCCCTCCGGCAGGGCGCGGGCCTGTTCAAGCTGGACCTGCCGCAAGTTATCGAGGACCGGTCAAACGACCTTTCGTCGGCGATGCGTAAGCTGCTTGCAGATTTGTTCACCGATCTAGGCCAGTTGGAGCGACGCATTGGCGACGTCACACGCGAGATCGAAGCTATAGCCAGTCGAGAGGATGCCGCAAGACGGCTCATGACGATCCGTGGGATCGGAGCGTTGGGGCAACTGCGCTCCTGGCTGCCATTGGAAACGGCCGACAATTCCAGAAAGCTCGCGATCTGGCAGCGTGGCTTGGCCTTGTGCCACGGGAATACTCGACCGGAGGAAAGCAGAAGCTTCTCGGCATCAGCAAGCGGGGGAACCGCTACGTGCGCAAGCTCCTCGTACATGGAGCACGATCATGCTTTCGGCACCTCGACCGAACACGAGATCGATTGGGGAACTGGCTGGATGGCCTTCAGGCTCGGATGCACCCCAATAAAGCTGTCGTTGCACTTGCCGCTAAAATGGCCCGGATCATCTGGGTCGTCCTGACCAGGCCTGGAGCACTCTACGAACGCAGAGACCCTGCCTTCACCTAAGGATCCAAGCTCGATTGCAAGGCTCGGGAATAGTGATGACGAAACAGTGGATCAACATGCCGTAAGCCCTGTGCAAAAAAGCGGGCTTCGTGCCTGGACCATTTCGTGCCTGGACCATTTATTGGGAACGGCGTGTGCGTGATCTGAACCCTTCAAACTGGACCAGTTTTGGTTAGAGTTTTCCGGTGCATTTTCCTGGCTGGGAAAGGGACGGAAGACGATGAAGGCATCGCAGTTTTCGGACGCTCAGAAAGCGTTTGTTCTGAAGCAGGGTGACGAAGGTGTGCCGGTTGCTGAGATCTGCCGGAGGGCGGGAATCAGCCAGGCGACGTACTTCAATTGGAAGAAGAAATATGCCGGCATGTTGCCCCCGGAGATGAAGAAGTTGAAGCAACTCGAGGACGAGAACGCGCGGCTGAAGAAGATCGTCGCGGACCTGACACTCGACCGCGAGATGCTGCAGGACGTTATTCGCCGAAAGCTTTAAGGCCTGCTCGCAAGCGGGAGGTGGTGAAGGGCATGTGCCGCGATTGGGCGATCTCGATCCGGCGTGCCTGTGGGGCGCTGAACTTCGATCGTTCAAGCTACCACTACACCTCTCGCCGTGCCGATCAGCCGGTCTCGAACGTCGTATTCGCGAGATCTGCGAAACCCGAGTGCGCTACGGCTATCGTCGGGTGCATGTGCTCTTAGAGCGTGAGGGTTGGGGCACCAACATCAAGCGAACCTATAAGATTTACAGGGAGTTGGGCCTTCAACTGCGAAACAAGACGCCAAAGCGCCGGGTCAAAGCCAAACTGCGGGAGGATCGGCAAATGGCGGTTGGACCGAATGATATCTGGGCCATGGACTTTGTTCACGACCAGCTGGCGACCGGAAAGAAGTTGCGGGTTCTGACGGTGACCGACACCTTCTCGCGTTATGTGCCGGTGCTTGATCCGCGTCACAGCTATCGCGGCGGGGACGTCGTGCAAACCTTGGAACGGGTATGCCGGCAGGTCGGCTATCCGAAGACGATCCGTGTCGATCAAGGTACGGAATTTGTGTCCCGCGATCTTGACCTGTGGGCCTATGCCAAGGGCGTGATCTTGGACTTCTCACGGCCGGGTAAACCCACGGACAATGCCTTTTATCGAAGCATTCAACGGCCGCTTCCGAGCGGACTGCCTGAACCAGCATTGGTTCCTGACCCTTGCGGATGCCCGCGAAAAGATGGAGGATTGGCGTAGAGACTATAATGAGGTTCGGCCACATGGTGCGATCGGCAACAAAGTCCCGATCTCACTGATGAATCCGGGAAGCGTAACCAGCCCGCTTCCCTGAATGAAGCCGGAAAACTCCAGCCTTCGCTGGTCCAGAAACCTGGGGCGGTTCATAATTGGCCGGACTCTAATCCATTCTGGAGGATATTCTCAGTGGCAGGTCAATCTTTACTGCACTCTGTGGATTTGGAGCGTAACCTCCTTTATTCATTGCTCATGCCCAGGAAAGAACCGCTTCCGCCAATGAATTCTAGTATCGAACATTTGCCGCCCGTCAAGCAGCGCGAGCTTTCCCTTGTCGTCGAAGTGCTGCCTGAGGAGTTCGAGGATATGCTGGAAGGTGGCTGGTCGGACTTCAAGAAGCGCGGGCGTATCCTGAATATTATTCTGTTTGGATCCTATGCGCGCGGCGACTGGGTCGATGAGCCGCATAAGGGCAAGGGCTATCGCTCGGATTTCGATCTTATGATCGTGGTCAACAATCGTAAGCTCACCAATTTCGCTCGCTATTGGCAGAATGCCGACGACCGGCTCATGCATCTACGCGAGGTGGAGACGCCAGTGCGCTTTATTGTTCATTCCCGTCGGGAGGTGAACACCGCGCTTAAGCGGGGCCGATATTTTTTCGAAGACATCCGCCGGGATGGTATCGTCCTCTACGAGCTCGACGACGAGCCGTTGGTGGAACCAAGGCCCCACTCGAAGGCGGAGGCACACAAGATTGCCAAAGAGCATTTTGAGAGCCGATATCAGGGCGCGTTAGAATTCGAGAACCTTTCTAAGGTTGCCTTTAGAAATGGATGGTTGAATCGTTCAGCTTTCCTTTTGCACCAGTCAATCGAACAGGCTTACGCCACGCTTCTGCTCGTGCTGACGAACTACAGCCCGGCTTCGCACAATCTGAAACATTTGCGTGGCCTTGCCAAGAGTCAAGCCCCTCAATTAGCCGAGGTCTGGCCTCGCGATCAACAGCGCTACGTCGCTTGGTTCAATATTGTCAACGAAGCCTATGTGAAGGCACGTTATTCGAAACACTATGAGATAAGCCAGGAAGCAATAGCATGGCTTTCAGCGCGCGTCGCAAGTTTGATCGCTCATGTCGAGACGATCTGCCGGGCGAAGCTCGAAGCACTGACCAACCAAGCCGATGAAGTTGCTCGCTGATTGCCGACGCGTTTGGATAGCGAGGCGAACTGGGCACGTAACATTTCCGACCGCAACGAGCGTAAATTGTGCGCAAAAAGCGGGCGCCAATTCGGATCTTACCCGATAATGGCATGTTGAGCGATTGTCCGTTCTTGGAGATCCAATTGGAGGATTTCCGCGAGCTGCAGTGAAATTTGGTACTTCCGTGAGTGTGAAACAGCAGACACCTACCGGGCCTTCGAAAATGCCCAGTGCGTTGACAGAAAAACTCTTATCTGTCACGGCCGAGCCGCATTTCGTTTAGGAAGTAAATGAACCAAGCAAACTTCGTTTCGTCGTGAAGTGGTGGGTTCGATAATGGCTGTGAAGGGGACAGATGAAAATTGGGATTGACGCTCGCAATTTGGTTACAAAGACAACCGGCATAAGCCGATATGTCCAGGAAATGACTCGTCAGCTGGCGTTAGCCGGCCATGAGATCTTTCTATATATCCCAGAAAGGCCAAACGCTGAGCCAATCAAGGCGTCTAATGTACGGGTACGAGTTTCAAATTTCGCGGGTGGCCCCCGTCGCATGATTTGGGCACAAACAGTGCTCACGCGCCAGGCTAGCCGCGACGACATTGATGTTTTCTGGGGACCCGCGCATAGACTTCCATTTTACCTCGATCGGAAGATCGCACGTGTCGTGACGATCCATGATCTCGTTTGGCGCGACCAAACATCGACAATGCGTCTGCAAACGCGGTTAGCTGACCAACTTCTTATGAAACCGGCCGCCAATTCTGCCGATCGAATCGTAGTAGATTCAATCGCTACCGGCGAGGCGCTATGCGTACTCTCAGAAAAGTATCGGAACAAACTCCGCGTCATCTATCCAGGCATTACCGAGCTTACCGGAGCTACGCAGCCTGATACGGTCCCGCTTTTCGGAATTGATCGTCCTTATATCTTGTTTGTCGGTACTCTTGAGCCCCGCAAAAACCTAAAAAAACTATTGGAGGCTTATTCTCTCTTGCCCGACGAAGTACGCCGAGACCTTTTGCTCGTGCTTGCAGGGGGGCAAGGCTGGCGGCTGCATGATCTGGAACAGCACATAGCCAACCTAAATCTTCAGGGTTCAGTACGGCTCACTGGTTATGTCTCCGATCAGCAACTCTCGAAGCTCTATCAGAATGCGGAATTTCTCGCGATGCCTTCCCTCTATGAAGGCTTCGGATTTCCTATAGTGGAAGCGAATGCAGCCGGCGTGCCGGTCCTGACGTCGAACATCTCCTCAATGCCTGAAGTCGGCGGTACCGCCGCTTTTTTTGTTGACCCGAATGATGTTCGCTCTATTGCCGCGGGGCTCAAACAAATGGCGACCGACCCTCTTCTACGCGAAAAATTAGCGCAGGCTTCGCTTTTTAACGCACGGCGGTTCGATTGGAACTTGAGTGCATCGCGTCTTCAAGAGGTGTTTAATGACGCAATCGCATTGAGAGCGCGATCAAACCGACGCTGAAATCTTCACATGGCGGACAAGGAATTGCATAGGGTATCGCATTGACCGATCGAGCGCGGGGATTGTGTAACGCCGGCTCATTCGATAAGCCTACCGCCACAACCGAACCCAGGTGCTCGATGGAAGACGCATTTTATCAAACTATTGTTCATCCAATCTCAAAGGATCTTCCAGAGTTGTCGTTTCGGAAGGTCGATGCCTCATGGAGTTCCGAACGGGTCGCGACCGCTCGGCGCTTAATCGCTGCGTACAAGGCGGCGATGAATCAGGAAAGTTCAATAAAGACAATCACTGATGAGGACCTCTGGTCCGTCCTTATAAGGGAGAATCTGGGGGATCTGCTTGATCTCATTCAACGGGATGATGCGGAGCAGTTGTCCCACTACTTGGCCAACTTTGGTAGGGAATATACATGGTTTGGTGGAATCACAACTGGCGTCGACGGATATACCCACTGGGACCGAGATGACGATACGGTAGCTTACGGATACTATGACAAACTAATTTGTCTTGCCGAAGCCTTGGCTGTGCTTCCAATCGAAAACCCCGAAGCTGGCGCACAGGGGAACTGGGGCAAGAATGCGCTTTTGGGTCCTTTTGAGATTACACGAAAAATCGAAGAAAAACTTGGTATAGTAATTGTGCCGCCCACTGGGTGTACGTTCGTTGCTGGATTGGACGTTGGAAGCGGCCCCCTGCATTATCGTCATATAAATTCGCTGTACTTGGCCAATCGCATACGGGAATTGTCATTGCCAGGTGATCGCATTTGCGAATTCGGCGGTGGTCTCGGAATAGGCGCGTACTATCTAAATCGAATGGGGTGGAAGTCCGTTACGATCTTCGACCTTCCCATCGTAAACCTGCTTGCCGGCCATTTCTTAATCAATGCGTTGGGTGATGAGGCAGTTTGCCTTGAAGGCGAAAATGAAAGGAACGACGCAATCAGGTTGAGAGCAAATTGGAACTGCGTTGGTGAAGAAGACGGTGCTTTTAGCCTGACTGCAAATCAAGATTCCTTTCCTGAAATCAATCGCCGAATGCTTGATATCTACGTGAAAGAGATCGGGCGCACCACGCAAGGATACTTCCTCAGTATCAATCATGAGACGTTCGCTCATGCAAAGGTATCAACAATCCTTAGTGACAATCCTGGCTTCCAAAGCGTTTACAGAAGTCCGTACTGGCTTCGGCGAGGATATGTGGAGGAATTGTTTCGAATTGCGCCGGTGCCCCACGTTAGGGCGAGCTTTTCATTTATGAACAAATTCCGGGGACGGCGACGGGTTCGCTAGACCTCTCTTTTACCTCAAATGCCGTCTCAATTCGTAAAGTAAGGGCGCGTTTCATTACACGTGGTAAGCGGCTTGAAGGGGCAGCTCAGGCTGGCTGGCTTTTAAAATTAAGGGGCAGCAGGTCGTCGATATCGACATCGTCGGGGCGCTGCGGCAGTTCGGTGAGGACGTGGCGTAGCCATGCGAATGGTGACCTGCCATGGAACTTTCATCCAGCGGCGACTAGAGCTCCGGCAGTTTTGAATACGCCAAGTGGCGCTGGGTGAGCAACCGGCGGAAACGCGAAGCTTTCATCTTGCGCAGCGTTGGAGCCGGTTGCGGCGATGGTTCCGGCATAGTCTGCCGGGGTCTGATATCCGAGCGATGAGTGCGGCCGGAAATGGTTATAATCGTCCGCCCATTCAGCGATAGCGCTGCGGGCATGATCGAGGCCGAAGAACAGGCTCTCGTTGAGCAGTTCATCGCGCATCCGACCGTTGAAACTCTCGACATAGCCGTTTTGCATCGGCTTTCCTGGCGCGATGTAGGTAAGCGCGATTTTCGCTGCACGTTGACGCCCACCCGTTGATTGGCATCGGATCAACGTTTGGAACCGTATAGTGTCAGGCGGCTTCGGTTCTGGCGAAGTTGAACGGCAGCAGGTCGACGATGTCGGCCCTTTCGTCCCGCTGAGGCAACTCAGTGAGCACGTAGCGCAGCCAGGCAAGCGGGTCGACGCCACAGGCGCGGCAAGTGAGCATCAGACTGTAGATCACTGCGCTGGCCTTGGCTCCGTCGGCGGTGTCGCTGAACAGCCACGATTTTCTTCCGGTGGCAAAAACTCTGATTTCGCGTTCCAGAATGTTGTTATCGATCGGCATCCTGCCGTCGCTGGCATAGCGTGTCAGGTAATCCCATTGGTTCAGGGCGTAGGAGACGGCGTCGCCGAGCTTGGTATCCGGCACGACCTTCGGCGCGATGGCGTCGAGCCACGCCTTTAGGGCGTTCAGGACAGGCAAGCTGTGCTGTTGGCGGAAACGGCGAATGCAATCAGCCGTCGTCTCACCGGCATCTAGGGTTTTGTCTCTTGCCTGCTTTTCGATCCGGTATAGCTGCTCGAAGAACCGGAGTGCCTGTTCCGGCGGGCCGCCTCCATTCTTTCTGGTCTTGAGTGCCTCAACGAAACGCCGCCGGGAATGAGCCATGCATCCGACATGGGTGGCACCATGCAATGTGCGCCAGGCTGTGTAGCCATCGCTCACCAATATGCCGCGGTAGTCACCAAGAAAGGTCTGTGGGTGTATCTGGCCACGGCCCGGCTGATAATCGAGAAGCACGATCGGCTCTTCACTGTCCTCGCCACTGCGGTATGCCCACATGTAAGATGTGCTGGTGGCTTCCTTGTTCCTTTCCTTCAAGACCTGAACCGTCGTCTCATCGCCATGTATGAGAGGCTGCGATCGCAGCCGCAGCTTCAGAGCGTCATAGATGCGATGCAGATGCTTCTCGCTCGAGCCGATTACCCAGTGAGCAAGAGCGCCACGGCTGATCGGAACGCCGGCCTGCTCGAATGTCTGAGCCACGCGGTAGAGCGGGGTGCCATCGACGTATTTGTGGACGAGCGCGAAGGCTAGCGTCGAAGCGGTAGCGATGCTGCCCGGCAGGGGCTGCGTCGGCATCGGTGCGATCACGACGGGTGTGTTGATCCCGGTGCGGTCGCAATGGCGGCAGGCATATTTGAACCGGACGTTCTGCAGGACCTTTGCCTTGACTTCGATATGAAGCTGCTCGGTAACGGCCTCGCCCATGCGATGCATTTGACTATCGCAGCACGGACAAGTTTTTTGATCGTCGGCAAGGTCGTATTCGACACGCTCGCGTGGCAGGTCTTCCGGCAGAGGTCTGCGTCCCCGCTTTTTTCCCACGGCGCTCGCGACCGCCGGCAGGCCCGTGTCCGGGAGATCGACAACGTCATCACCGTCGCCGCTGTCATCTTCGTCGGCAGCCTCTTCGGCTTCGTTGAAGAGGCGATCAACGTGCTTTTCGCTGCGGGGTGCAAAGCGATGCAGCCTTGCAAGCGCCAGCTCCTCCTCAAGCTTGACGACCCGCTGCGAGAGCGCTTCCTTCTCGGCTTTGAGCGCAGCGATTTCGGCAGCATTGGCTGCCAATTGCGCCATCAGTTCTGCAATGCTCGGTTCGCCGGTGCGAGTCATCAGATTCTTGAATCTGAACCGCCCCTGCGCGTCAATCGCTATTCGCCATCCTCAGCCGGCGACCTGATACTGCCGCACCGGATGGCGGATCATCGCATCGATATCGATGCCGTCGAGAATCCAGTGGAGCTGTTCTGTCGTCAGCACAACGACCGGCACCTCGCGGCGGGGCCATCTGAACTTGTCCTCAGTCAACCGCTTGTACCTCATCTGAGAATGCAGCCCCGACCAGCGCAGGTCAGCAGTTAGTGCGGGTCATGCACCCGTTTCATCCCCTTTTTGGACAGCAGCTTCCTTGCGTCGGCGAGCGAGCTAACTCGCAGGGCAAACGTTTGCTGTTGCAGACCGAGGATGCCACCGTTTGGCCCGTTCCCCCGCAATGGACTGAACTTGTGAGCCCAGATCCTGAAGTTGTCATGGGTAACGGACGGTCGCTCTTGCGGGTCGCCGACTTAATGGAATTGGCCGCCCTGGTGGAGCGTTTTTCCAGACCACGATGATGGGCAGATGTGTAAAGACAAATATGCCGCACATGTAAGGCTGATTATGCCGCATGAGTCTTATTTTCGTGGGAATGTCGCCCGCAAATACAAGGTTTATCTAATGCCAAACTATGAGGATTGTCTTGACGAGGCCGTAAAATGCGTCATAATTAACATTACGATTACGTCGCTTCATGTCCTCGGAGCCATCGATGTCTGCGAAGTACGACAGCAAGCGCACAAAGACGGATGCCCTCATCGAAGAGGGTACGTTCAATCCCACCTCCGAGAAGGTGCGCGATCCAAAGTTTCGGGGCAGCGAGTTCTTCGATCCGCACGACGCCGTGCAGGTCAAATACGAGATGCTGCGTCGCGTCTCCATCGACAAGGTGTCGGTGACGGAGGCCTCCGACGAGTATGGCGTTTCCAGGCCGACTTACTACCAGGCCAAGGTGAACTTCGATATGGCCGGCATTGCCGGACTGGTGCCGACAAAGCCGGGGCCCCGGGGCCCCCACAAGATCGACGACAAGGTCGTGGCATTTCTGCAGGCGCAGCTCGCTCCAGGAGAACCCGTTCGCGCCCGGGAACTTGCCAAGCTGCTCCGCCAGGAACTCGATATCGAGCTTCATCCCAGATCGATCGAGCGGGTTCTAAAAAAAAGCGGCAGGTAAACCTTGCCGCGACGGCGGCATGCCCGATCCTACCGTCGACCATCGCGTCCCAGTACGAGGTCTTGCGCAAGGCTGCTCTCGGCGCAGCGCTGCCACTTATGGCCCGTAGTGGCCTGATGCTCTTTTTGCGCCGGGGCATGTGGGGATGGGCTCAGACGCTGACCGCAACAGCAAGCACCCCGCGAGAGCAGAATTACCCATCGTCAATTGCTTGGCCGCTGCACCGCGGACACAGCGCCGTCGTTCACGTCCTTGCGACAATCGCCATGAGCATCAACGATCGGAGATCACGATGAATGTACATCTCAAAGTCCAGCCTCATCACCTCGAACGCAGCGCCTACCTCTACATCCGCCAATCTTCGATGCGGCAAGTCATCGACAATACCGAGAGCGCCATGCGGCAATATGCGCTTCGCGGGCGCGCTATCGCCCTTGGTTGGCGCGAGGAGCAGATTATCGTTATCGATAGCGATCAAGGTGAATCCGGCGCATCGGCGGTCTGGCGAGAGGGATTTCAACGGCTGGTCAGCGATGTCGGCATGGGACATGCCGGGATCGTCATGGGCCTGGAGGTCTCCCGTCTGGCGCGCAACAATGCCGACTGGCAGCGTCTACTCGAGATCTGCGCCCTTGCTGACACCCTGATCCTCGATGAGGACGGCGTCTACGATCCGGCAAGCTTCAACGACCGGCTCCTGCTCGGCCTCAAGGGAACAATGAGTGAGGCCGAACTGCATGTGATCAAGGCGCGGCTGCGCGGCGGCATCCTCAATAAGGCCCGGCGTGGCGAGTTCCGTTGCCCGCTGCCAACCGGGCTGGTCTATGACCACTCCGGCAATGTAACGCTTGATCCAGACATGCAAGTCAGAGAGACGATCGCCCATTTCTTCGAGACGTTCTCTCGCGTCGGATCCGCCTCCCAGACCGTCAAGGCCTTCCGGCAGGAAGGCATTCTCTTTCCCTCTCGCTTGCACGACAGCCAGACGGTTTTCCGGCCACTGACGCCTTCGACGGCGATGCGCGTGCTGCACAATCCACGTTACGCCGGAGCCTATGCCTATGGCCGCCGTCGCTATCGACGAACCATCGATGGCAAAAAGCTCGTGCGCAAACAAGGGAGTGACGATTGGACAGCATGCATTCCAGATGCCCATCCCGGCTACATCAGTTGGGAGCAGCATCAGGAGAACCTGAGGATTCTGAAGTCGAACATCTGCCATAAATGGAACGTGGCGGTCGCATCACCGCCGCGGGAAGGCCCGGCGCTGCTGCAGGGGCGGGCCGTGTGTGGGCAATGCGGCAGGCATTTTCGCATGCGCTACGCTGCCCGACGCGGTCGGCAGGAAGCCTGGTACGTTTGTGATCGCGCCCGTACCAATCGCGGTGAACCCCTGTGCCAGGCGATCGCTGCACCTCCTGTTGACGAAGCCATCGGCATGCTGATCGCCGAGCAGATGACGCCGGCAGCCATCGAACTGGCGATTGAAGTCCGCAAAGAGATCGAAGCGCGACATGAAGAGACGGACCGGCTGCGCTGTCGCGCAATCGAGCGCGCGCAAACGGAAGCCGATCTCGCCCAGCGCCGTTTCATGCTCGTCGATCCCAATAACCGCCTCGTCGCCGACACGCTCGAAGGCGAATGGAACGAGAAGCTCCGCATCTTGGCTAATGCCCGCGAAGAGCGCGAGCGCGCCCGGGAGCACGATCAATTCATCCTCGATAAGGCCGTCCACGAGCGGTTTGTCGCCATGACGGCGGACTTCAAAAAACTCTGGACCAACCCAGAGACCCCGAACCGCGAACGAAAGCGCTTGCTTGCTCACATCATTGAGGACGTCACCCTCCTCAAACTACCGAAGAGAGGCACAACCAAGGCTCATATTCGCTTCAAAGGCGGCAAAACCCAGACACTCGTCACCATCAGCCCAAAATCGCCCAGCCAGCAGGTCAAGACGAACCCCGACATCATCGCACTGATCGATAACCTCCTCGACAATCATATTTTTTCCGAGATCGCAGAGATTCTCAACGATCAGGGATATCGGCCGGGCTCGGTGACGCGCCGTGACCAGTGCAATGCACGCTTCACAACCAAACGCGTCACCTATCTCGTTCGCGAATACAAGCTGAGATCACGCTATGACCGGCTCCGGGATCGTGGGATGTTGACAAAAAAGGAGGCGGCTGAACACCTCAATATCCATGAACATACTCTCGCCAGATGGGCTGAACACGGCCTCGTCACCAGCCATGCCTACAACGGGC
Source organism: Rhizobium sp. NXC24 (assembly GCF_002944315.1). Lineage (NCBI taxonomy): Bacteria > Pseudomonadati > Pseudomonadota > Alphaproteobacteria > Hyphomicrobiales > Rhizobiaceae > Rhizobium > Rhizobium sp. NXC24. The sequence continues at coordinate 1,388,283 of NZ_CP024314.1, read as the reverse complement.
ACTACTACCTGTACGAGCTTCCAAAGACGAATTTACCGCAAAAGCAATGCAGTCGATGGAACCAGCTCATCGATCGCGTCGCCGCCCGCAAGCAAAATGCCGGACACGCCAAAACCTTCAACTGAATGCGAAAGAGAGATGCAGTATGAATGCAGATCGTTCAGGATCAGCACAAAGCCGGACCGGTCGAAGAACAAAAGCTTCACCCGGTCACGACGGCGATTGCAAAAGGCAAAAACCGCAGGAGCAAAGGGATCCAGCGCCATCGTCTCCTGGACCAGGACAGCAAGGCTGTTGATGCCGGCCCGAAAGTCGATCGGCTCGCGATGCAGGTAAACCTTGAGATCAGCGCCAAGTCTGAACATGACCCAGCGCTCCGATGATTGCCGTCAATGCATCTACGTCACCGCATTCCAACGTCAGCTTCACGCCGTTCGGCAGTGACGCGCTCACCTTCGCTGGAGAGGGCAGCGGCCGGTTCCTCTCTGCTTTCCGAGGCAGCTCTTCACCAAACTCAAACTCGTCGCTGGCCGCGGTGATTTGCACCGGAATAAAAGACGATGTCGAAGACGGCGGCGACGCAAGCGGCTGGGTGTGCTTCCGTATCCATTTCCAAACGAGGTTCGCGTTGACCCCGTGTTCGCGCGCGAGTTTCGATACCGATGCGCCAGGTTCAAGGCAGGCCGCAATAAGGCGGTCTTTCGAACTTTGATCGAAACGGCGTCTCCCATTCCGACCGACCAGCCGCACGGCAAGTTTTTGACCTTCTTCCATCACTTGGTGTCCACCTATTTTGGTGGACACCTCATGCCAAAGCTCACTCAATTGCAGAAGGTGCGGGGAAAATCGCGCTTACCGATGTAGTGCCACTCCACCTTGTGATCCTTCGACCAGGCGAGGATGGCATTCGACGTTAGTTCGGTGCCGTTGTCGGAAATGATCATCGCCGGTTTGCCGCGCCGCTCGATCAGCGTTGTCAGTTCTCGCGCGACACGGCGACCGGAGATCGACGTATCAGCGATCGCTGCCAGGCATTCACGCGTCACATCGTCGACGATGTTAAGAACGCGAAAGCGTCTGCCGCAGGCGAACTGGTCGTGCACGAAATCCAGCGACCATCGGGCATTTGCCTTCGCTTCGACCAGGATCGGCGCACGGTGAACTTTCCGCGCTGGAAGCCATTGATATCCTTCTCTCTGAGGAACTCACTTTACGCGAGAACAGCCGCATCAAGACCGCACTGCGAATGGGCAGACTTGCGACGATCAAGACGCTCGCCGGCTTCGACTTCACCTTCCAACCTTCGCTCAATCGCGATCGGATTCTCACCCTGGCGCAGCTCGGCTTCGTCGATCGTCACGAGGCCGTTCACTTCCTCGGACCACCGGGAACAGGCAAAAGCCATCTCGCCACAGCGCTCGGTGTCGAAGCCGTGAAGGCCGGAAAGAGTGTGTATTTTACGACGCTCGCCGACCTCATTGGTTCGCTTGCCCGTTCTGAACGAGAAGGCAGGCTTCAGGAGCGCATTCGCTTCTCTGCAGACCAAGCTTGCTGATTGTCGACGAGATCGGCTACCTGCCGGTCGTCCAAGGCGGTGGCAATCTCTTCTTTCAGCTCGTCAATGCCCGATATGAACGTGGTGCGATGATCCTGACGTCAAACCGCGGCTTCGCAGAATGGGGCGATGTGTTCGGAGATCCCGTCGTCGCGACGGCGCTGCTCGACAGATTGCTTCACCATGCCGTCGTCGTGCAGATCGAAGGATCCAGCTATCGGCTGCGGCAGCATGCCGAGCTGATGCCGGAGCATGTCCGGTCCAAAGCCTTGATCGCACCCCCGGCGTTCGCGCCACCTCAAAAGCCACGCGGACGTCCACCGAAAAATCCCCAAATCTCCCTGGCGTCCACGTCGGCATAAGTGGGGAATTTTACTTCGGCACTTATGGGGAAGATTCAAACGGCACTATTGGGGAGTATTGCTCCGGTACTGACACCTGGCTATCTCAAACGCTCACCCGCATCGCAAATCGCTGGCCAGCCGCTGATATTGAGCTGCTCATGCCATGGAATTTTAGGGCTGCCGCTATCGGCTAACCGCTTACCCTGATACGTCTGTTCGTCTTCAGCTCAACTGTCCATTAGAATCCTTCGAGAACATCTCTCGGCAACAAGGCCTACGAAGAGCGACGCAATCCCAAAACCCAGTAAATATTCCTTATCTACAAGCCGATCGCTGTAGTTCTCAAAATATGCGGTACGCATCCATTCAACGCATTGGACGACAGGATTGTATGATAGCGGAATTGCGGCCTGATCAGGAAGGTCCACCGTAACAAAAAGGCATCCTGATGACATGTAAAAGATTATACTCATGAGGGCATATGCAGTTGCAAAAAATGGAATAAACGAGGTGATAACACCAGCGATTGTACCAATTCCGACTGCAAGAAGAATGGTAGCCAAATACGCCAGGACGGCTTGGGCCGGGTCTGCTGGATAGGGGTTCAATCCCAATGCGGTGAATACGACCCACAAAAAAACAAGAGTTATACATCCTGCCATTATTTCCAGAAGCGCTCTCCCGAATAGTATATCTACCACTCTCACGACTGGAAAACTTAGCATATTCCTATTCATAAGCACCGAAAGCGACATAAATCTTGAAATATACAGGAATGTCAAAGTGGGTATTACCCCTACCCCGAAAAAGATTAGCGGACTTTCGCCATATGGTGCTGCACGCCCAGCATATGCGTTAATGAATATAATGACGACCATATGAGCAAGCGGCCATAGAGATTGCACAATGAACCCGAGACCGTGATTGAAGAATCTGCTCCGCATATCGCGCAGGATCACGGCGCTCATTACATTTTGTCTCTGCCCCAGGAGCTCCGCAAAGGACATACACCTCCTCTTCTCACCGCGATTTTCCATTGAGGTGTCCCAAAATAGTGGCGACAAATCGTATCCAAATTTTCTCAAAGCAATTACACCCATAATTGCCAGAAAGCTGAGAAACGCAAGGTGCAAGCATTAAAAGTGGAAATGCCAATTTGCGTTCTGCCTCAACTCCGCGCTCCACCATTTTTCATTTTTCGATTGCCGTAGTCCACTCGCTATTCAAAAGGATGGTATGGAAATATCGCGCCTTCGTGGAGATTCGGATTTCGTGACAAATACGTCACTTACTACGTGTGCTGCAGGGCCAAATTTATGGACGTGAGAGTATTGCTCTCCCATTTCTCCTTGGTTAAACATTCTGCGAATCTCAATTTAAATCTTGGGTTGCGCTTGGTGAATCGGATAGCGCCGCATGGCGAGTGATGATTTATCTGTTCGTTTAAGAAATTTGGATCGGTTGCAAATGGATATCGAGAACATCATCAGATTTTCGAGCGAAAATGGTCTCGATTCGATTGCGGATGAACTTCGATCAATCAATGGATCACTTAGCGCGCTAAATTTCGATGATCAAGGCTACCTCTATGCAAATCCCGACATTGCCGAGGCGCTGGGTGGGCGAAATAGTTCAGCGGCTTACACACATTGGTTAACTCACGGAAGAGTCGAGGGGCGCATTGGATCTGGACTCTGCCCTTTCGCTAATAGACGTCCTCCGCGGCAGCATCCACACAAAGCCGACGCCCACATCGCGTTTTACGGTCCGCTGTTAGCCAAAAATGGTCTGGGAGAAGCAGCGCGAGGTTATGCTTCAGCGCTGCGATCTTTCAGCAATTCAGTGGATATTATCGATACCACGGCGGCCTTATACCCGGATAGGGAGTTTCCGCCTATCGCGAGACCGACGACAAAGGCGGACATCGTTATTATTCATCAAAATTCAGACGCCCTCCAAAATTTTTTCCGAATGGTTTCGCCTGATATTCTTGACGGCGCTTATTCCATCGGAATCTGGGTATGGGAGCTCTCGGCGTTCAATGCGGAATGGATTGCAAACTTTGCGGCCTTTGATGAAATCTGGTCGCCCAGTCAGTTTTCCGCAGATGCGATTAAGTGCCTCGCGCCCCGATCGCTTCCGGTTGTCACCGTTCCGCACGTCGTGTCCCCGCCCCAGACCAAAGCGAACCTTGGGAGAGCTCATTTTGGAATTCCCGATGATGCGTTTGCCATTCTGTATGCGTTCGACGCAAGTAGTGGAATGGATCGAAAGAATCCGGAAGCTCTCATCGAGGCGTTTTCGTCGGCGTTTGACAATGCCCCAGATGTTGTCCTAGTAATGAAATGTCATACTACCGGACATGCCACCAAGCGCTTGACTGATATCCGCAGGGCTGCGGATCGGGGCAACATTGTGCTCATCGACAGTCTTCTCGATGACGGAGAAAATCACTCACTTAAAGAGATCTGCGACGCCTTTGTTTCTCCCCATCGCGCAGAGGGGTTCGGGCTCAATATTGCCGAGATGATGGTTCGCGGCAAGCCAGTCGTGGTTACCGGATACTCAGGGAACCTGGAATTTTGCAACGAGCGCAACTCCTTCCTTGTGGATTATGAATTAGTTGAAGTTTCAGATCCAGCCGGTCCTTATCCACTCGGATATGTTTGGGCCTCTCCCAAACACGATAGTCTAGTTTCCAAGCTGAGAGAAGTTCGTTCTGAATCCGCACGGGTGATGAAGATCGCCTCAATGGGACGGAAATATATCGAGGCAAATCTCAGTGAAAAGAAGATCGCAGCGCTTATGGCAGAGCGCTTGAGCCTGCCTAAAAGTGACGAACGCTCTCCACTTACCAACCAAGAAAAGAAAGCAAAATACGTTTGGAGGCATCCCCTTTCATTGTCGCCTTGCAGAGAGCCGTCCATATCAGAGACTTCCAAATGGCCACTGATCAGCGTTATCGTCCCCGTCTATAATATCTCAAAGCAATATTTAGAAGCCTGCGTAGCCTCTGTTATGAGCCAACGTTATCCCTATTGGGAGTTGTGTCTTTGTGACGACGCATCGACGCTCCCTGAGACGATTGATACTTTGGAGCGACTTCGTGGAATTGATCACCGAATCAGGATCAAGCGCTTGCCTCAGAACGTGGGCATTTCGCGCTGCAGCAATTCGGCGGCAGAAATCGCCACAGGTTCTTACCTGGCGTTTGTCGACAATGATGACACCATTTCCCCAAATGCGCTTCTTTCTTATGCAAAGGCGATACAGGCCAACCCTGAGGCGGCTCTGTTCTATTGCGATGAAGACAAGATTTCCACAACGGGCGAGTATGTTGATCATTATATGAAACCAGATTGGTCACCAGAGCATCTGGAATCTACGATGTATGTACTTCACATGATTGTTGTAAGGAAATCTCGGTTTCTTGAACTTGGCGGCTATCGCGAAAGGTATACAGGGGCTCAGGATTATGATCTTGCGCTTAGAATCTCACTTGCGGGAGATAAGGTCGTACATGTTCCAGAAGTCCTATACCATTGGCGGATGCTCGAAGGATCTGCCGCCGCGCAGGTCGATGCCAAGCCGGCGGCACTACTTAATGCACGCGCAGCTTTGACCGAGTACGCGAAACAAAAATTCGGCCCAAGCGCGTCGGTGGAAGACGGAAAACTAACTGGCCTATTTCGAGTAACAAGAGGACGTCGGATCGCACCTCCGGTGACTTTGGTGATTACCACCAATAATGCAACAAAAGACATATTAGGACGAGGAAGGATCAACCTCGTTGGCCACTTGGTGTCCTCCATAATCGACCGCACCGATTATCCGAACTATGAAATTGTCGTGGTAAGCAACGGCCATTTGGACGGGCAGGTCCGCACGCTACTAGTGGAGCATGGCCATCGGGAAGTGCATTATCGCTATGAGGGCCAATTTAACTTTGCGAGCAAAGCCAACTTCGCCTTCGATCAGGCGAGAACCGAAATCGTTGTCCTTTTGAACGATGATATGGAGATTATTTCACGCGACTGGCTGTGGCATCTGGTCGACTACGCAGATCGTTCGGAGGTCGGTATTGTTGGCGCCAAGCTCCTATACCCAGACGGTCGCCTGCAGCATGCTGGCGTCGCGCTGGGCGTAAATGAGACAGCAGCCCACCTTTATCATGGCCACCCTGGCGATTCTATTGGTTATAACGGCTACCCCATGACGATCCGAAACTATAGCGCGGTTACGGGCGCATGCATGGCCACGAAGAAATCGGTTATTCGGGAAGTTGGCGGCTTCAATGAGGAATTCAGGATCGACTTCAATGATACGGACTTTTGTCTACGAGTACGGGAAGCCGGCTATCGGATCGTATACAACCCGTTTTGTGAACTGTATCACTTCGAAAGCCAGACGGCCGTCAGAACGTCGCAAGACCCCGCTGAAAAGGTGCAGTTTCTGAAGCGTTGGGAAGCAACCATAGCGAGAGATCCATATTACAACCCAAACCTCCGCAATGATTCCATCGCGTTCGAGGCTTGGCCTAGCGTTTGGCGCCATGGGCTACTTGAGAACTGAGAAAAAGTAATGCCGACATCGAACTTGGAACCACTGCAAAAGCGATATGACGAGGCGATCCACGAGATAGCATTGCTGAGGCGCGCACTATATTTAACTAATGCGAGTCTAAAGAGAAATGGGTCGTCGGGCGCTGTCGACGTCGGGGCTGTTGTAGATCGCTCCTATTACAGCAAGAGCGTTGACATGGATGGAGCCGAAAAGCCTTATATTCTCGAGTTAGCAAAACTTCTGTTTATGGCCGGAATCATCCCGTCCTCGACGATCTTCGACGAGCAAAGATATCTTGCCGAGAATCCAGATGTTTCAAGAGCAATTGCAACCAAACGCTTCAAAACCGGCTTCGAACACTGGTTGGTGCATGGACTATCTGAGGGGCGTGCAGCAGCCTCCAAAATCGTACCCATTGACCGCCTGGGTGAGGAGGTCCTTTCAGTCTACAGATCCAACAAGATCAAGAAGGCCAAATCTCCGGTGAATCTTCTGCTTCGTGTTTTGATGAGATCTCGCCAAAAGACGGTGGGAAGCACCTGATGGCTGATTAGAACATAACTGAGATGCTTGCGGCACAGACCGCAATCAGATTGTGCATTTGTGAGGTTCCAATCTCAAACAGGTCTTTTCGTGAGAGAACGTTGTCTCGAGTCCCCTATGAATGGCTGACCGGGCAACACTCGAAAGGAGTGCGGTGCCAGTTCTCTGAGGCATCTTTTACACCGCTGGAATGGGCGCTCATAGTCAATGCAGTTGCCTTCGTGCAAAAGCCAATTGTGCACTTGACCCCAGGCATTACAGGCTATTTCGTTCACTTTTCGAGAAGGCAAAATTTCGTGCAAACGGTTGGATATGTTGACGGCATTTCAGGAGGAGAAATCATTGGCTGGGCTCGCAAGGTCGGGGACCCGAAGGCACTTGCTGAGATCAACATCGTTGCTGAGTCAGGGCACATTATCCCGTGGAAACCAACCCACTATCGCCCAGATGTATGCAACGTCTGCGGAGAGCAGGGAATATTCGGCTTTCACGTGCCAATTTCCTTCTTGCTAAATTTCGGATCGATATTCAGCTTTTTCACCATCGATGGACAAGAACTTAACAATGGACGCGTCGAAATTCCTTCAGATGAAGGATTTGAAGTAGGCCCTGTTTCAGTCCCAGAATGCAATTTCTACTTGCACATTCAAAAAACCATGGGAACCAGCGTAGTAAACGTAATTCACAATTCCCTTGAGAAGAGCCGGTTCCTGTCCATCTACCCCCAATTTGGCCTTTCGGTACCGCAGTTTATCAAGCTTCCGCTGCATCAGCGGAGAACTCTTAAACTTGTAGTGGGGCATACGTCTTTCGGGGTTGGTCGTTATCTGGGTAACCGCGCAAACTATCTGACCGTTGTTCGCGAGCCGATGGCGCGGGTTCGCTCCCATTTAATGCATATACTTAGCGATTCCGGCCCCACCTATAATCTTTGCGGTGTCGAATACACGGTCGATGAAGTCGTTAACAATGGATTGACCGATGAATTCGACAACCTACAAGTTCGAATGATCGCGGGTTTATATGAGGGCGAAATTCCTTTGGGCGAAATCAGTCTCGACGACGCTAAGCTTGCGATTCACAACGTAGAGCAAAGTTTTAGTTATATTGGCCCACTGGAAAAATTCAGAGAGACGGCCAAAACGTTTTTGAAACGTCTTGATATCGCCGAGCAAGCGTTGCCGCATTTGAATGAAGCTAAGTCCCAACTCGTGCACAAATATCAGGATACGATAGAGCGGATTGATTGGGATCGCGTTCGGAAACGACATCTGCCTGAAATAGCCCTTTACGAATATGTTTGTCAAAAAAACTAGTGCGACGCTCGCTGAACTAAAACGTGTTGACCTTGCACGGTTCTCGCCTCTATGTCGTATCGCACTGTATCGCAGCCTAATGACTTTTGCGAATATCATTGTACCGATGCCCTCCACTGAACCCCAGCTGCGGCAGAGACGGGAGAAAGATTGAGATCCATGCTCCGGAGCTGAACGGCTCGGTTGTCAGGTAGACTCTGGAAGGATGTGCTGGAATATTATCAAGGTATTGGATTAGTGAGAAGTTCGTTGTAAAGGGGACGAATTCACTCGTCTAATCGCAGGCCGCACAGCGCGATTGGTTAAAATGCAATACACTGTGATGGCAAAATACGGATTATGCAGCCGAAACCTTCGAATATCATCAGAATTGGAGTCGATTCCTCACCTCTAGTCTCGAGGCGCACCGGCGTTGGAAACTACGAGCATGCTCTGCTGACATCGCTCAGATCCGAATTTCCATCACTTATCTTCCGCGGATACCACCGCTTCGGATGGCATGATCTGCCGATTGAGCCTCTGCGTGATTCTTCGTTGGGCGATCAAAAGAAGCCGGAGCGCCTCTCTGTTACAGACCGGCTGAAGAAAAACAAAGCGGTTCGCATGGGCTATCGGGTAGCCAATGGATGGCAATACCAGCGAACGCGCCCCACGGAGAATATTGCTTTTTTTCATGCATTTAACTTCCTGCCGCCGAGCCCGCGGGAGACATGCTTTATTCCAGTGATTTATGATTTGTCCTATAAAAGGTATCCCGAATTTCATCCGTCGGAACGGGTGCAACTGCTTAAGGCGCTTGATTCGCTGATGGCTGATGTACCCGCGGTTCATACAATCTCCGACTTCAGCGCAAATGAAATAGAATACTTTTACGGGATTCCACGTGAGAAAATTTTTGTTATTCCACCGCAGATCAAGGCGGCTCAACCACCGCATGAGGAAGAGATTGACAAGGTCTTGAAGCGATTTGAGCTTAGCCGGGGTTCTTTTCTACTTTGCGTTGGCACGCTGGAGCCGCGAAAGAATATGCGTACTTTAATCGAGGCGTTTGGTGCCCTCGACGAGGATGTGCGCTCACTTTTCCCTTTGATTGTGGTGGGGGGAACCGGTTGGGGACGGAAATTGCTGCCCAATGTTACCGCCACGTTGGTTGATGCCGGACAAATCCGATTCGTGGACTATCTGCCCGATGATGATCTCCGCGCCATGTATGCGTCATGTCGTGTCTTCGCATATCCCTCGGTATATGAGGGCTTTGGCATGCCAATCGCGGAAGCTTTGAGTCACGGTGCGAATGTCGTCGCCTCCGACATTCCGGCCCATCACGAGGCGGGACAAGGGCTAGCCGAACTCGTGCCGGCGGAAGAGTCGGCGAGTTGGTCAAGTGCGTTATATGCCGCTTTAACTCGATGGAAAGAAAGCGACCGCCTTAACATAGCCGCAGAGTTTCGAGATCCCGGCGCCACATCTGCGGCTTTGGCTATGAATATGTATCAAACGATCGCCCAGAAACTGGGCTAACGAGGAGTAAGGCAGCTCATGAAGAAATCGGCCCTCATAACAGGTATCACCGGTCAAGACGGCGCCTATTTGGCGCAGTTGCTCTTAAGCAAAGGCTACCAGGTGTTTGGTCTGGCGCGCCGATCAAGCACATCGGAATTGAACCTATCGCGCCTACAATGGCTTGGCATCGCAAACGATATAGAGATTCTCGATGGCGACCTTAGCGACCTCTCGTCGCTCATGCGCGCTTATAAGACTGCTAATCCATCCGAAATCTATAATCTCGCTGCGCAGTCCTTTGTAGCGACGTCCTGGTCGCAGCCTCTCCTAACTGCAAATGTTACCGCGGTCGGCGTCGCCAATATGCTCGAAGCTTTGCTCACATGTTGCCCCGGCGCGCGCTTTTATCAAGCTTCTTCCTCTGAAATGTATGGGCTTATCAGGGAGCCGCGTCAAACCGAACAGACGCCCTTTTATCCTCGGTCACCATATGCAGTCGCCAAACTCTACGGACATTGGATAACCGTGAATTACCGCGAGAGCCATAATCTCTTCGCTACATCGGGCATTCTATTCAACCATGAGTCTCCGCTCCGTGGCATTGAATTTGTGACGCGCAAAATCACCGATGGCGTTGCACGCATCAAACTCGGACTCCAAGACAAGTTGTCGCTCGGCAATCTTGACGCGAAGCGCGATTGGGGCCATGCTCGGGATTATACGCGAGCGATGTGGATGATGCTTCAGCAGGATGTGGCCGACGATTACGTTATCGCAACCGGTATCACCACGTCCGTTCGAGATTTTTGTCAGTCTGCATTTGCTCATGTAGGCCTGAATTACGAAAATCACGTCGTGACAGATCCTCGTTTTCTTCGCCCAGCCGAAGTGGACGTGCTTCTCGGAGATTCGACGAAAGCCCATCAAATACTCGGTTGGCACCCTGAAATCAGCCTCAATGAGATGATCTCAGAAATGGTCGAGGCTGATCTTAAACGCCTATCGAATAAAGGGGCATAGCGCGCGCGCGATGAGAATTCTTGTAACAGGAGCGGCAGGCTTCGTTGGAAGTCACGTGTGCCAAAAGCTGATAGTCGAGCAGAAGGTTTCCGATCTTGCGATCGGGGCCCTTGTGCACCAGCTGCCGACGACGCAGCTTAATGGACTGGATTATCTCGTTGCTGACGTTACCGACATTGACGCTGTTAATTCGGCCATTCGCGGTTTCCGACCTGATCGAATTCTGCATCTTGCGGCCGTGGCCTCGCCAAGGCTTGCAACCGGAATGGATGCCTGGAAAGTAAATCTCAACGGTACGCTTAACATAGCTTCCGCTGCTCTGCGGTATGCACCGTCGTCTCACCTTTACTACGTGAGCACGGGAATGGTGTACGGACGAACATTTGCCCAACGCTTCCCTGCGAGGGAAGAAGACCCGATCAACGCTGTCGATGATTATTCCGCAACAAAAGTGGCATCGGAAGTGGTGCTGCAGCATTGTCATGCGCAAGGTCTTTCACTAGCTATTCTCCGGCCATTCAACCACAGCGGACCCGGCCAGTCCTCTCTCTACGCCCTCCCGCGTTTTGCACAGTCGATCGCGAGAATTGAAGCCGGCCTCGACGAGCCTATACTTCGTGTTAGCGGCCTAGAGAGTAAAAGAGACTTTCTCCACATTTCTGACATTGTCGACGCATACTGGCGCGCATTGACAATTCCCCAGCCACCCCGTGGTCAGATATGGAATGTTTGCTCCGGAAAAGCTGTACGTATGCGCGAAATCGTCGACCTTTTCAGGTCGGAGGCGCGCGTCAGCATTGCTGTCGAAGAGAACCAGTCAATTCCCGACCAGTTTCCGTACATGGTTGGCAATTCTGGTCGGATAGAAAGTGAGTTATCTTGGCAACCTCAACTAGGTCTCGATGTGCTGGTACGCGATGTCCTTGAACATGAGCGCAGGAAATTGATTAGTTGTGGCGAATAAATGCTACCTATCTCTTCCTCAGCCGATTGGAACTGGATCTTGTGACAGCTATGATAGCATCTCTCCTTAACTACAGAAGTTTTGTTTTCGGAAGCGTCAGGCGCGAATTCGAAATCAAATACAAGCATTCCGCACTGGGGCCACTCCTATTGCTCATTCAGCCCCTGACTTCGGTTTTGATTTTTACCGTCGTTTTCTCGAGCGTTATGCGAGCGCGGCTTCCGGGCAATCCGTCCACGTTTGCCTATAGTATATATATATGTGCAGGCTTTCTGGTCTGGTCATATTTTACAGAAGTTATTACTCGCTGCTCCGGTATGTTTTTGGAAAATGCGGCGTTAATTAAGAAGATTGCGTTCCCAAAATCGGTCCTTCCCGTAATCGTGGTAATCAGCTCATTTCTTAATTTTTTCTTGATGTTTGCATTTTTTTTCGTGTTTCTGCTGATAATTGGCGAGCTGCCCGGCGTTCAGCTCCTTGCCTTAGTTCCCCTTCTTATCGCGCTATGCGCGTTTTCATTATCGACCGGTCTCATTCTCGGTACGTTAAACGTCTTTTTTCGCGATATCGGTCAAATGCTGCCGATCGTGCTGCAATTCTGGTTCTGGTTAACCCCTATTGTTTATCCGATTTCGATATTGCCAGAGAGGCTTCGCTGGGTTGTGGCATACAATCCCGTCGCCATCATCGTACAGGCATATCAGTCGCTATTTCTTGAGGGAGCTGTCGCCAACTGGTCATCCGTCTTTGCCGTTATTGCTCTTTCGGCAGCACTTTTGATAATCGCACGGCTGTTGGTGCAGCGCACAATGTCTGATCTGGTAGACGAGCTATGACCTCCACAATTTCACTGTCAGGTGTCGGTAAGTACTATAAATCCTACAAGAGTAGGACTCACCGTATTCTCCACTGGATAACGGGCAACGATCGTTATGTGCAAAAGAAGTGGATATTGTCAGATGTGTCTTTTGATGTGAAGTCAGGTGAGACGGTTGCCATCGTCGGCAAAAACGGCGCTGGCAAATCAACTCTCCTGAAGATGATTACGGGAACGCTCAGCCCATCAACGGGGGATATTCTCGTTAAAGGTAGGGTTGCGGCACTACTAGAGCTGGGAACTGGGTTTCATCCGGACTTTACTGGACGACAGAACGTCATCATGGCTGGGCAGCTTCTGGGATTGTCCGTAGCCCAGATGCTAGAGAAAATCCCCCTAATAGAAGCGTTCGCGGAAATCGGCGATTACTTTGATCAGCCCGTTCGGATTTATTCAAGTGGCATGTATGTGCGGCTGGCCTTCGCCCTGATCGCAAATGTGGATGCCGACGTCTTGATTATCGATGAAGCATTGGCGGTAGGCGACGCGATCTTTATTCAGAAGTGCATGCGGTTTATCAGACGCTTTCAGGAAACGGGCACTATCCTTTTTGTCAGCCATGATATGGGCGCGGTGCAAAATCTCTGCAGCCGCGCAGTCTGGCTTGATCAGGGAGGTATTCGCAAGCTCGACACTGCCAGGGCGGTGGCTGAGGAATATCTACGCTTTACGTTGCAGCATGTGTACGGCAGTGGCATTACGCTTGAGAACAATGCACTGCCGGAAGTGGTCGATTCCGCAGGGGAGCACGAAGAATCCACTCTATTAGAGACCAGCCTGCCGGACTATCGCGGTATCGTCCAAGTCCGAGATAATCTGCAGAAGGCGAACGGTTGGCGCACGGGCGCGGCGGAGCTTCTGAGCGTTTCCATCCGGAATAAAGCCAAACCGGAGGTGCGGCATTTCGAGGGTGGAGAACGCGTTGTCATCACCATCCGTGCAAGTGCGCAAGAGGACATCGACAACCCTATTATTGGCTTTTTGTGGCGGGACCGTTTGGGGCAAGACTTATTCGGTGAGAATACTTTGCCATTTACGGATGCCACACCAATGCGCGTGCCCGCAGGAAGTACGTTCAAGGCTGAATTCGAATTTACGCTGCCAATGCTTCCTAATGGACAATACTCGGTCGAGGCTGCCATTGCCGACGGAACGCTCCACAGTGCAATTCAACATCATTTCCTGCACGATGCCCTCATCGTCAACGTCGCGTCGACCAAAGTCCGCTGGGGGCTAATAGGAATTCCATTTAATCGCATTAATCTCGGTTTTGATCAATGAAGCATGCGTCGCTCCAGCATTTTTTCTCCAACGTTGAAAAGTCGTCAGATAAATGGGCTCTTTATCTGGAGACTTACGAAAGCTTATTCGCCTCATTTCGCGATCGACCAATTTCGATTCTCGAAATTGGCATTCAGAATGGCGGTTTCACAGAAACGCTTGCCGCCTATTTTCCAAATGCGACCCGAATTGTAGGTTGCGATATCGATGAGAAATGCGGACAGCTTGTATTCAGCGATCCTCGTATATCGGTCATCGTCGGCGACGCATCCAACTCCGAGACGGCCGCACGAATCAATGGACTTTCAGACCACTTCGACATCATCATCGACGATGGATCGCATACGTCGAAAGATATAGTCGCAGCATTCTGCCATTATTTTCCGAAACTACGCGAAGAGGGCGTATTCATCGCCGAAGACCTGCATTGTAGCTATTGGTACGAGTACGAAGGCGGCCTCGCGCATCCTTTCTCATCCATGAGCTTCTTCAAGCTTTTGACGGACGTAATCAATTTTGAACATTGGGGCGTGCCCCAGTCTAGACAGCGCCTCTTGATGGAGGTGCTGGATCATCATGGCTTTGCCGTTGACGAAGATGAGCTTGCAAAGATTTCGTCCGTCGAATTTTTCAATTCGGTGAGTATTGTGCGAAAGAGAGCGGCCGCCTCGGCAATGCTTGGAAAGCGGCTCGTTAGTGGTCGTGAGTTCAGTGTGGCCGACAATGCGCCGTATAATCTAAGCGACGCGTTTCGTAACGATCAGCGTGGTAATCCATTTTCTGATCTCGATTTGATCAGCAATAAACATGTTTTCGGCATCCTCGCCGGCTTGTTTTCGAACCAGGAAGTCAACAAAAGCGAGCAAATTGAAGTTAAACGTAAGCTCGATTCATTGAAGGAAGAGACCACTGCAACCGCCATGATGCAACGAGCTGAGATCATTGAACGCCTTGGTACTTTGGAAACCAAGATGGTTCAGGCTGCTATGGCTCACTATACCGACGTTGCAGAGAAACTAGCTACGATGGCTGCGAAAATTGAAGATAGCAGGCGCCCGCGGACATTTTTTGAATGGCTGCATCGAAAACTCCGGCCTGAACGTCGCTGAGGACTGGAGAATGATCCATATCCCGATCCAAATCTCCTCAAGCGCTGCCGAATTCCAGCGCTATATCCAAGATTGTGTTTTGGCGCTGCGCTACCAAGACGGTGTCGGCAAACGGTACAGATTGACGATAAATATTGCCGTATATGAACCAGTTGAAGAGGTTGCCATCGAGCGAATCAAAGCGCTTGCCGACGATCATCTCGCCGTGAACGTCATCAAATTAAATCGAACGTGCGGTTATGGTGAAAAGCAGAATTTGATCTGGAACGAATTCACCAAAAAGCTCTCCGATCGTTGTGATGCGTTCATAACGATGAACCCAGACATGATCCTGATGCCCGATGTTGTAGACAAGCTCTACTCGACTTTCATCGACAGTGCAGGTCGCGCCAACATCGTTGAAGCTCGGCAATTTCCGATTGAAAATCCTCCGAGGGCTTTTGACCACGAAACACTGGAGGTGAATTGGTGCAGCGGAGCTTGCATTCTGATCTCCGCCGCGTTTTTCGAACGCACAAAGGGATTTGATGAAGCAATCTACCTCTATTGTGAGGACGTCGATCTGAGCTGGCGTGCATGGCTCGACGGTGGGCAATGTCTTTACCGGCAAGATGCTGTTGTCGCGCATATGACGCACGGTCTTTTTGAGGCGCGCTACAATCCGCATTCAATCGCTGTCCATGAATTTAACATGGCCCTGAGCCATTTAATTTTGGTTTGGAAGTATTTTTCGACAAACGAGGCGCTCTTTGCATCAAAAATGAAATTATTTTGGGATAACCAATGGATTGCGCGTCACACAAAGGACGCCGCCGTCGCGAGGCTTGAAGAGATTAAGCCGAAAATTGAGCGGCAAACGAACGCGCATCACAAGATCGAGATTCTCGATATCGGTCTGTACTCTGCAATGCGACCAAATTTGATCTGAGGCTAACCATTGAAGATCGTTTTTGACGGCTACGCTCTTAGATTTCCGCGAACAGGGATAGTGAATTACGGTTATGCCGTAGCGCGCGGCTACCGGGAACGCCTTAGGCCACAGGAATTTCGAATTCTCATCGGTGACCGCAATGTCACCGACCACGAAATTGCAGCCTTTCTCCAGCATGGCGATGTAGCTGCGATTCTGGAGGGGCATAGAGAAAGTTTCATTGAAAAAATCGAGCGTAAGCTGACCGGAAACGTATTTCGTAACTATATGCCTGGTCTCGGTTCGGCAGTCTCCAAGGCTACTCGCGGCTTTGACATCTATCACTGCATCGATTGGTTCTTTGAACCTCCTCGGTCTACAAAGCTCAATGTTATCACGTGGTTTGATCTAACTACCACTTTGTTCCCCCAATTTCATGAGGAACTGAACATCACAAAAGAGCGCATGAAGATGAAGCGCCTTGCGAACTTCGACCATGTGTTTTGCATTTCGGCTGCAACGCGAAACGATCTTCTGAAACACGCTGATATCGATCCCGACAAGGTGACGGTAAACTATATCGACACTGACCCGATCTTCGATCGGTACGTCTTCTTCGAACGACAAGCTCTTCTCGCGAAATACGGAATTCCAAAAGATCATCGCTACCTTTTATCCGTTTCCACGATTGAACCGCGGAAGAATTTCCGGCAAGTATTGGATGCTTTTGGAGCTTTTGTGCGGGCCAATCCTAAGGAGCCCTACGTCCTAGTCTGCACAGGCATGTGGGGCTGGAAAAATGACGATCTTAAGAACTATCTCGCGGAATGCGGCTTTGCTGATCGAGTGATTTTCACTGGCTTCGCAGATTTAACTGATTTGCCATCGCTTTATCATCACGCGGATTGCTTTCTTTATCTCTCCCTCTATGAAGGGTTTGGCCTACCAATCCTCGAAGCAATGAAGTCAGGTTGTCCTGTGATCTGCTCTGATACCTCGTCCATGCCCGAGGTCATTGGCGACGCCGGAATCCTCGTTTCACCGTCGGATGTCGACGGCACTGGGAAGGCGATCGACACCGTCGTGCATGATGCTGCACGTGCAGAGCAAATGCGGGCGGCAGGTTTTGCTCGCAGTAGGATGTTTTCGTGGTCTCAGCATGTCGATCGTTTGATGCAAGTTTATGAGAAAGCCCGGTAGGCTTCACGAGAAAGGTATATTCTGATGGCCTTGAAGATCGGCTTTCTGACAGAACGATTGCTTTTAGGCTACGGGGTCGATCTTGTGGTACATGAGTACGCGAGCTTCCTTGTCAAAGATGGTCATTCCGTAACGGTTTTTTGCCAGAAGCTTGATAGCTCTGTTCTGCGCTCGTACAAAGTGATCGATCTTTCCCAGCAGGAAGCAGTCACAATGACTAGCTCCATGTCTCGCAACATCATCAACTTCGCAGCCTATTTTAATGATTGCGATATCGATGTTTGGATTGTAAATACGCCACCGTTTTATGATGCAATACCCCTTTTGCATTCTCCAGTTGTAGCAGTTGAATATGGCACTCCACCTGCCCATTTTTTTGCGCCGGAAATAGGTCGCAATCTAAGGGCGTCCGTTGCTTATCGCTTCAAGCACGTATTTCCGAAGCTGCGGAGCGAAGACAAAATATTATGCATCTCGCGAAGCATCCAGCGCTGGCTGCCGGACAAATCGCGCGCATTATCAGAGGTTGTATATCTAGGCTGCGATCATTATCCAAAAGCGACAACCGAAGAAGCCCGGCAGTTCAGAGAGGATCTTAAATTCGAATCCGATACTGTCGTCGTTCTATGGGTCGGCCGCGTGCAAGTTAGGACAGACGAACAACCGTATAAGAGGTTTTCTGAATTCCTCGAAATTGCCGAACGCGCTAGGTTAATGCAGCCCAAGCTGCGCTTCGTCGTTGTCGGGCGCGGCGGGGACGAGGAGGCCACCTTGTTAAGGGAACGCCACATCGAACCTTGTCTTAACCTCGCGGCTAATCGAATGGGTGCGGCGTTTGCCGGCAGCGATATTTTCGTAAGTACGTCACATTGGGAAGGTTTGAATTTGCCACTACTGGAGGCTCAGTATCAGGGTACGCCTGCAATTGCCTATCGCCATGGTCCCCACACGGAGGTTGTTCGCGACAACGAGACAGGTATTCTTGTTGACGACGCCGAAGGTTTGTTAAAGGCGATACTTTCGCTTGCGAATGATGAGAATGAGCGCCGCCGACTAGCATCGCGCGCGCATGCTTTTGCTGCGGGTTTTTCTTGGGAAAGGAGTGCAGTCGAATTGAGAGCCGCACTCATGCGTGCCCTGGATCGTGCAGAGCAGCGTGGGGCGACAAAGCGACCGGCCATTGACTTGAGCGGTTCCGGCTTGGGTGTTTTTGTGCTGCGCGATACCTATAATCGTCATGGATTTGTTTTTCTTTTGAAAAGAGCCATTCTGTCCCTGCGCTTCCGCCTTAGTCGGGTCCTTCGGCGAATGGGCGGCGGCCTATGAGCTCGACCATGTCTCTCAATGACTTCGTACTTGCCATTCTTGTCGGAGAACATCACCAGGCAACCGCTCCCACGCTGGAGTGTCTCCACGAATGGCGAACATCCGACGCGATTACCGTCGACCTCGTAGTTAACCGCAATTCCCAGCTCGACTATTTCACTTTTTTGGAGCAGGTGAGAGCACGCCATCCGAGCAAGCACCTGCTCATCATGCATGCGGACATTTATTTTGCAGAGGATTTTTTGCATCGCCTGCTGGAGCAGATCGCTCTCATCGAAGGCGCGGGCTTAGCGTGGGGGCTGCTGGGTCCGGCGGGCGTGAGCTATCCCTATTTTAAGATCGTCCGAAATATGGTCGATCACCACGGAATTCTTTATCCATTCCCGCATCCACTGCCCGCGGTGCATCTCGACGGGCATTTGCTTGTAATCCACAAAGATCTCGTTTTGGATTTTGATAAGGATTATCGAGGCTTTCACCACTACGACACATTGCTCTGCATCCGGTCCTGGGCGCAGGGTCTTCCAGTCTTCACAATCAATCTTCCGTTGCGGCATCTGGGTCAAGGTAATGTCACCGAATGGCAGGAGCGCTCGGAAGTTCTTGGACGGAATCTCGGCAAGGTTTACGGCAACAAGACGATCGTAACGTCCATGGGGCCGGTCAAACTTGACGTGCAGCCAGGCGTGACGCGTGACTTCTACAAGCATGAGGTGGAGGCAACGCTTTCCCGGCGTTTTCGGCACCGTACACTACCAGAAGTCACGCTCGTCATGCGCTGCAACGATTGTGATGAGAGTGATCTCCGGGAGGCCTTGCTTGGCATTTGCGGACAATTCGAAAAGCCATCGCGCGTGATCGTCATCTGCTCGGAACGGCTCCGCACATCCCAGCAATCGACATTCGAATACTTCGAAAATTTTGTCGATCTCCTGGCATTATCTCCAGATCCAACCATTTCTGTTGCAGCCGAAGATGTGTTGATGGGATGTAAGGAAGCGATTAGGGCGTCGTTAAAGAGCTTTGGATTGGTAGCTTTCGTTGATGCCAAAACCACGTTGTTTCCGAACTATGTTCGCGACGCTCGTCAGTTCCATGTCCTGGCAATAGGCGTCGAGGATGTCGTGGCCGCATTTGACATGAACTATGCTGTCTTCGAAACCAACAAAGACGGATGCGACCTAGACGCTCGCCTAGTTGAAGGTTGGAGGACGGAGACTATTGAGGATCTTGTTTCCGGTGCCGTCCTTCCGTTGGCCTCTTTTGTCATGCCAATAGCAATATTGCATTCCATTCTTGACAACCACATACGTGGCGCACTCTCAGAAAGAGTATTCGCATTCAAGCTAGCCGCAAGGACTCGTGTCTTTTTCCTCCGGCGACTTGGGGGCTTTTTGCGTACAAACACAGCACAGCTTTCGTCAGTGGCTGGGCCGCTGGCTGAAGTTGCGATGCATGGCGAATTTTTACGTGCTTCTTATCCGTTTACATATCTATGGATGAAGCGACATGCTAGCGCTTCGCCAGTGCCTGTGCAGGCACCATCGATCGGGTCTGCTCATATTTCTCGTGAGCAATTGTTGGTGATGAAGTTATCGCAATACCCTCGATTAGTCGGTGGTATTTTCATGCTCCATGGCTTATGGAAGCGCTTGCAAAGGCGTTCCGCTGCGCGATAAAGCCTACAATGGGACGAGACGTTACTTGTAAGGAAGATATAGAGGTATCTGATGAAAGCGGTCATTTTGGCGGGTGGATATGGGACACGGATAAGCGAGGAGTCGCATCTGCGTCCAAAGCCGATGATCGAGATCGGCGGCAAGCCAATCTTATGGCACATCATGAAGATGTACTCCCACCATGGCATCAATGATTTCATTATTTGCCTCGGTTATAAGGGATATATAATCAAGGAATATTTTTCGAATTATTTCCTCCATACGTCTGACGTCACTTTCCGCATGCAGTCGAATGACATCGAAATACATCAGCGCAATGCTGAACCCTGGAATGTAACGCTCATCGATACAGGCGAAAAGTCGATGACGGGCGGTCGCCTCAAGCGCGTGGCCCATTATCTGAACGGCGACACGTTTTGCTTTACCTATGGTGATGGCGTGTCCGACATCGATATCACGGCACTTATTGCGCACCACCGTGGTGCAGGTCGTAAGGCTACGGTTACGGCGATCCAACCGCCCGGCCGTTACGGCTCATTGTTGATCGAGAATGGTGCGGTTCAGCAATTCCAGGAAAAGCCGGCAGGTGATGGCGTGTGGATCAACGGAGGCTTCTTTGTGCTGGAACCTTCCGCTGTTAGCTATATTGAAGGCGATCTGACAATATGGGAGCAGGAGCCGCTCCAAACGCTTGCCCGAGAAAACCAGCTATCGGCCTACAAACATACCGGCTTCTGGCAAGCAATGGATACCCTGCGCGAAAAGAATCTACTTGAGGACATGTGGGCATCCGGCCATGCTCCGTGGAAGAGCTGGTAAGCATGTTCGGCAACATTTACAAAAACCGGAAGGTTTTCATCACGGGCCATACTGGTTTCAAGGGAAGCTGGCTCTGCCTTTGGCTTCGCAAGCTTGGTGCAGAACCCGTGGGGCTTGCATTGGCGCCGGAAACTGAGCCGAACCATTGGGATCTGCTTGGCTTGGATATGCCGTCTCACTTCGTCGATATTCGCGATCGGAACGCCGTTCGCGATGTTATCGCAGCCAGCCAGGCAGAAATTGTGTTCCATCTAGCTGCACAGCCGCTCGTGCGGCGTTCATATCGCGAACCAATCGAGACTTGGGATATCAATGTCACCGGAACGGTTAACGTCCTGGATGCGTGTCGCGCCAGCGAGACGGTAAAGGCTATTGTCGCTGTGACAACAGATAAGTGTTACGAAAACAATGAATGGGTCTGGGGCTACCGCGAAACCGATCGCTTAGGCGGCCATGATCCCTATAGTGCGTCCAAGGCGGCCGCGGAGATTGCAGCGGCGAGTTATCGCCGTTCGTTTTTGGAAAAGGGCGGTCAGCTTCTCGCGACTGCACGGGCGGGAAATGTCATCGGCGGCGGTGATTGGTCTGAAGACCGGTTGATCCCCGACCTTGTTCGCGCGGCGAAAGCTGGGCAGAAGCTGGAAATCCGGTCTCCCTCTGCTACACGCCCTTGGCAGCATGTACTCGAATGCCTCGCCGGCTATCTCATGTTGGGAAAAGCACTGCTCAGCGGTGACAGCACGGCTGCGGAGGCTTGGAATTTCGGCCCTGACAAAGAAGGCAATCGTCCGGTTATCCAAGTGCTTGAAGCGATGAAGGAGGAGTGGCCGGTCGTGGAATGGTTCTATCCTGCCACGCAGCAGCCACACGAAGCAAATCTTCTTTACCTCGACAGCAGCAGGGCACGGGAGCGGTTGGAGTGGCGGCCCGTGTTATCTTTTCCGGAGACCGTCGAACTGACAATCTCCTGGTATCGGGAGTTCATCGAAAACGGCAACGTGCCATCGGCCGGCCAACTGGAGCGTTATTGCACACTTGCATCGACGCGAGGCATAGCTTGGTCCGGGGATGTCGAATGAAACTGACGAAAACTAAAATTGAAGGCCTATTCGTCGCGGAAAGCACGATCATCGGCGATTCGCGTGGGACATTTTCGCGGGTCTATTGCCAAAACGAACTCGAACCTGCGATTGGCGATCGAACAATTCGTCAGGCGAACGTTTCGATGACCGCTGCCGTTGGCACCGTGCGCGGTATGCATTATCAACACGCCCCGCGGGCCGAGATGAAAATTGTTCGGTGCATTGAGGGGCGGGTTTTTGATATTGCTGTCGACCTCCGGCGCGGTTCTTCCACTTTTTTACAATGGTACGGCGTAGAACTTTCTCCTGAGAATGGCCTCGCTTTTGTGATCCCCGAGGGCTGCGCACACGGGTTTCAGGTGCTGGAAGAAAACTCGCGCCTTCTATATCTGCACACGGAATTTTATTCCCCGGAACACGAAGGCGGCGTCCGGTATAACGATCCCCGCGTGGGCATAGAATGGCCGTTGCCACCAGTTCATCTTTCATCCAGGGATGTGAGCCATCCCCTTCTTGACGAAAATTTCCATGGAGTCGACCTATGAAGTGCCGCCATTGTGCAAACGAACTGAAGTTTGTTTTCCTGGACCTCGGTCATGCTCCAGCCTCAAATGACTACTTGAACGCAGAACAGCTTACGCAATCTGAAATACACAATCCGTTGCGCCTGTTTGTTTGTGAGGAGTGCTGGCTGGTCGAAACCGACGATTACAAGAAGGCAGAAGATCTTTTCGCACGCGACTACGCATATTTCTCGTCAACATCGCAAAGCTGGCTTCGTCATGCCCAGGCTTATTGCGACATGATTGAGAATCGCCTGCAACTGTCATCGTCGAGCTTCGTGATTGAGGTCGCTTCCAATGACGGGTATCTCCTGAAGAACTTCGTTGCAAAGGGAATTCCATGCCTCGGCGTAGAGCCGACGGACAGCACGGCAGATGCAGCCGAAAAGCTTGGCGTGCCCACGCTTAGAAAGTTTTTTGGAACGGAAACCGCGCGCGCCTTGGTGAATGAGGGGCAATCGGCAGACCTCATTTGCGGCAATAATGTCTATGCGCATGTGCCCGATATCAACGACTTCACAGCCGGCCTCGAAATTGTGCTGAAACCGGGCGGAACAGTAACGCTCGAATTTCCACATTTGATGCGTCTGATAGAGAGTGTTCAGTTTGATACTGTGTATCACGAGCATTTTTCCTACCTTTCGCTTGGGACCGTAAAGCGCATCTTTGAGCGGGCTGGTCTGCGTCTTCTCGATGTGGAGGAAATTCCTACCCATGGCGGAAGTCTGCGCGTGTATGGATGCCGCACGGCGGATTCCCGTGCCACTTCACCGCGCGTGTCAGAATTGCTGGAGCGTGAAGAGAAGTTCGGCCTGAAGAAGCTCGACACCTATC
This sequence comes from Rhizobium sp. NXC24, assembly GCF_002944315.1. Classification (NCBI taxonomy): domain Bacteria; kingdom Pseudomonadati; phylum Pseudomonadota; class Alphaproteobacteria; order Hyphomicrobiales; family Rhizobiaceae; genus Rhizobium; species Rhizobium sp. NXC24. The sequence continues at coordinate 1,364,795 of NZ_CP024314.1, read as the reverse complement.
TTGACTTCCAGCAAAAGGCCGACGTTATCAAGAACGACTTTCTTTCCTTCCTGCTGGAGCAGAAAAAGAACGGCAAGGTGGTGGCGGCATATGGCGCAGCTGCCAAAGGCAATACGTTGATGAACTATGCGGGGCTCAAGACGGACCTCGTGCAGTTTGTATGCGATGCCGCTCCGTCGAAGCAGGGAAAGTTTATGCCAGGGAGCCATATACCGATTCTGCATCCCGATGAATTGGCGAAGCGTAAGCCAGACTGGGTCGTGATTTTGCCCTGGAATATTGCCGCGGAGGTCGTCGAAACACAGTCTGCGGTTCGTGCCTGGGGTGGTAAGTTCGTCGTTGCCATCCCCACGCTGACTGTTCTGCCATGAAAATCGCGGTTTCAGGCGCCACGGGCTTTGTGGGCAGGCATGTTGTGGCACGCCTCCTTAATGATGGGCACGATATCGTGGCGATCGCTCGGGATGCGAGTAAAGCGACTAAAATGCCGTGGGCAGACCCGGTAACGTTTTTGGCTTTCGATTTATATCGCGAGCCAGAAGCAATGGCGTCGCGAATGGAGCGCCCTGACATATTCGTTCATCTCGCCTGGCCAGGTCTTCCCGACTATCGCGGTCTATTTAACCTGACGCACAATCTCGGCGCAGAGATAGCTTTGTTCCGCTGGCTTATTGAATGGGGCGTACCTCATTTGGTCGTCGCTGGAACCTGTCTCGAATACGGGCTGCAATTCGGCCCCTTGGCCGAATATGCAGAGACACGTCCAACTACGCCCTATGGTCTTGCTAAGGATACACTTCGCAAGACGCTTCAGCTTATGCAGAACACTCAATCGTTCACGTTGCAGTGGATGCGGCTGTTCTACATGTATGGACCTGGCCAATCAGAACGAAGCCTTCTGTCGCAGCTTGATAAGGCGCTCGCAGAGAAGCGGCCCACGTTTGATATGTCACCCGGCGATCAGCTTCGCGACTATCTTCCTATTGAGGAGGTGGCCGAGCGTTTCGCACGCGTGATCGCGCAAACGGAGATTTCGGGCATCATCAATTGCTGCAGCGGCCGCCCCATTTCTGTGCTCGATCTAGTCGAGCGGCATCTTCAGGCAAACTCAGGCTCCATTCATTTGAACCGTGGAGTTTATTCCTATCCCGACTATGAAGCGCTCGCTTTCTGGGGTGTGCCGGAAAAATTGAAGGCTCTTGGTTTTCGATAATCGGCGACCTCGCCCAGTGCAGGGCATTAATTTGATCTGGCCATACCTATCCCGAAAAAAGGACCGTAAGCGGCACCATTTGGTTCTTTACGAAGTAAGCGCGCAAATCGCTGCACCTGTTCATTGGCGGAGTGTTGAGCGAATCTGTGTCCACAACGGAGACTGTGGATACAATGACATTGGATGGCGCGGGAATTTCAGGGGGAGCTTCGGGTCGTCAAGGTTCTTCGCAATGGCAAGCGGCGGTTTGATCCGGTCGAGAAGGAACGCTTGATCGACGCGGCCCTTGAGCCGGGGGTATCGGTTGCAGGGCTTGCGCTGAAGTACGGTGAGCGCGACGAACAACCCACCTTTTCTTTTGTGAATGAGGCCGTGAGATAAGCTCCTTCATCGATAGGAGCGGAATGGAATGTAAGCGCCGTCTCCGCCCCATTGGATTGGCTGTATTTTGAGGCTTGCCGTACGCATCCGAGTTGGGCCGCATTGTGCAGTGAGTGAGAGTGTGGATGCTCTGTCTATATAGACGGCAATATAGACGGTGCTTCACACATGGACTTGAGGAATGATCTCACCGGGCATTTCAGCCGGATGGAGATTGTCGATAGCGGGCGTCGCCGGCGTTTCACGGATGAAGCGAAGCTGGCGATCGTGGCTGAGAGTTATAACGGCCCGCGACAGGTGACGGCCACGGCGCAGCGTCATGGGATCACGCGCTGGCAGTTGAATGCCTGGCGCAGGGCCGCGCGGGAAGGACGGCTTGTCCCCCGCTCGGCGAACGGATTTGTTCCAGCGATCGTTGTTACCGAGCCTAATGTTGCGAATACGCCACCTGCGGCGACTGTCGCTGTGCCGCCTTCTGTCACCGCGCCCGGTCGCATGGAGGTGGTGAGTGCGAACGGCCGGCGTGTGATCGTCGGTCGGGATGTCGACGTGGACGTCCTGCTGCGGCTCATTTGTGGTCTGGAGACGTTGCGATGAACCCGTTTCCGATGGGAACGGGGGTCAAGGTGTGGCTGGCGACGGGACATACAGACATGCGGTGCGGCTTTCCTTCGCTGGCCCTTCGGGTGCAGGAGGTGTTGAAACATGACCCTCTGGGCGGTCATCTGTTCTGCTTCAGGGGTCGACGAGGTGATCTGGTAAAATTAATTTGGCATGACGGCCAAGGCGCCTGCCTGTTCACGAAAAAATTGGAGCGCGGGCGGTTTATCTGGCCCAATGTTGAAGGCGGCGCCGTCGCGATCTCGGCCGCACAGCTTTCTTATTTGCTGTCGGGAATTGACTGGCGGGCGCCGCAGGAAACCTGGCGTCCGACACGGGTTTGAGCGCCTTCTTCATTGAATTTGTTCAGGAAATATGCTCTAAAATTTGCATGTCATTGCCACCGCTTTCCCTTCCGGACGATCTTGCCAGCGCCCACGCCGCGCTGCTGGCGGAACGCGAGGCGCGGTTGCAGGCGGAGGCCGAAGCGACCAAAGCCAAGGCAGAGCTTTCCAGCATCGAGGCGCTCAACGCCCATCTGCAATTGCTGATCGCCAAGTTGGAACGCGACAAACACGGTCCGAGCCGGGAGCGCACCCAGCGGCTGATCGACCAGATGGAATTGCAGCTCGAAGAGCTGGTCGCCGACGCGACCGAGGACGAGCTTGCGTCCGAAGCGGCCTCTGCCAAAAGCCAGACCGTTCGGGCCTTCACTCGCAAGCGGCCGGTGCGCAAACCCTGGCCGGACAATATCGAGCGGGAACGTGTCGTCATCGAAGCTCCTGGCGCCTGCATCCATTGCGGTAGCGAACGGCTGTCGAAGCTGGGCGAGGATACTACCGAGACGCTGGAGGAGATCCCACGCCGCTTCAAGGTGGTCGAGACCGTCCGGGATAAGTTTACTTGCCGGGAGTGCGGCTGCATCAGCCAGGCGCCGGCGCCGTTCCATGCCACACCGCGCGGCTTTCTCGGCCCCAACCTTCTCGCCACTATAGTCTTCGACAAATTCTCCGAGCATCAGCCGCTCAACCGCCAGAGCCGGCGTTTCCGCAGCGAGGGAATTGATCTGTCCACCCAGACGCTTGCCGACCAGGTTGGCTACGTCAGCGCCGCCGTCAAGCCGCTCTTCGATCTCATCGAGACGCACGTGTTTGCGGCCGAGCGATTGCATGGCGACGACACCACTATCCCGATTCTCGCCAAAGGGCAGTGCATCACCGGCCGGATCTGGACCTACGTTTGCGACGATAGGCCCTTTGGGGGACAGTCGCCACCGGCCGCCGTCTTCTACGCCTCCAGCGACCGGCGTGGCGAACATCCACAACGACATCTGGCCGAGTTCAAAGGCATTCTGCAAGCTGACTGCTATAATGGCTTCAATCCGCTCTTTGATCGTACGAAGAAACAAATACCGGTGACGCCGGCTTTCTGTTTTGCCCACGCGCGCCGGAAGTTCTTCGAGCTGGCCGACGTCTCTCGCAGTGCGCGCCGCGGTAAAGGCGCACGGCCTGTCTCGGCGACGGCGTTGGAAGCGGTTAAACGCATCGACGCGTTGTTTGCCATCGAGCGCGATATCAACGGCACAAGCGCCGAGGAGCGGCTTGCCGTGCGCCAGGAAAAGAGCAAGCCGCTGCTCATCGAGTTGGAGGCCTGGTTGCGCCAGGAACAGGAGGGCCTCTCACGCTCCTCACCGGTCATCGAACCGATCAACTACATGCTGTCGCGCTGGGTCGATTTTGCCAGATACGCCGATGACGGCAGGATTTGCATGACGAATAACGCGGCGGAAAGAGCCCTGCGCGGCGTGGCTTGCGGCAGAAAAAATTGGAGCTTCGCCGGTTCCGATCGCGGCGCCGACCGGGCCGCCATCATGCTGACCCTGATTACGACGGCTCGCCTCAACGACATCGATCCAAAGGTCTGGCTTGCCGACGTGCTGGCCCGCATCGCCGAGCTTCCCGTCTCCCGCCTGCATGAGCTCTTGCCTTGGGAGTGGAAGGTGATCAAGGCGATGGAAATCCCGGCTGCCGCGTAAACAGTTTCCGAAACAGCTCTTCCGACCGGCGCAGACCCTCGTCCGTCAGCACCAGTGACTTCGACTTGTTCACCGGATCGCCGATCAGGCCTTTCTGATACAAGCGATCAGTCGTCGCCCACTCAAACCCCTTCCAGGCGCAACGCTCGTTGTGAAGCGTCAGCCATAGCAACGCCAGCACCGTGTCGTCAATTTTGTCCTCGTCGATCTCCATTCCGCAAGCTTACCACGCGCGACCCCAAAGATCCCTGCGGCCTACCTCGGATGGATACGGCTTGCCGCGTGTGCGAGAAGGTGTAACCGCCCGATTGTGGCCGCCTGTCGGAGATCGGCTTACTTGTTTATGACCCGTCTATAACGACGTCGTTAGCGACGTGCTTTAGGCGAGACCTGTGATGCGCGTGGAAATTCTCGGCGATGAACGTCGCCGACGTTGGAGTGATGAGAGCAAGCTGGAGGTCGTGCTGTCGGTAGGCGTCGACGGCGCGTCGGTGACAGAGGTGGCGCGCCGGTATTCGGTCACGCGGCAGCAGGTTTACACCTGGCGGCGTGAATTGCGGAAGAAGGGCCTGCTGTCGCCGCCGTCGACGACGGTGTTTCTGCCGCTGGACATGCCGCCGGCAGGGGACAGCAAAGAGGCTCGGGCTTTTGAAGGCATGCAGGTTTTGCCTGCAATGATGGAATTGCAACTGCGCTGCGGACGAAGCCTTCGCTTCAGTGGCGATGTTGATGTGGTTGCACTGAAGCGCCTGATCCGGGCAATCGAGGCGGCATGATCGGGCCTGGGACAGGTGTTCGGGTTTATATCGCCTGCGGTGTCACGGACATGCGCAAGGGGATAGAGGGGCTGGCTGCTCTTGCCCAGGATGTGCTGCGCCAGAAGCCGACGGGAGGTGCGGTCTTCGCGTTTCGGGGCAAGCGGGGCGACCGTTTGAAGCTATTGTATTTTGACGGCCAGGGGTTCTGCCTTTATTACAAAATCTTGCAGAAAGGGCGGTTTCCATGGCCCTTGGCAGCAGATGGAGCAGCCCGGTTGACGTCTGCTCAACTGGCAATGCTGTGGGAAGGGATTGATTGGCGACGGCCCGACTGGGGCGTTCCTCCGGCCCGTGTCGGTTGACTTTATCTCCCTGAATCTGCGTGTTTTTATGGATATTGACCCTGACCTGTGGTAGTCAGGTTCATGTCAAACGCGAGCCAAAATCTTCCCGATGATCCGGCCTTCCTGAAGGCGATGATCGCCTCGCTTGAGGCGAAGAACGCGAAGATGTCTGCGACCTTGCAGGCGCATGATCAGTTGATCCAGTCCCTGCGGCTGCGCATCGCCAGGCTGAAGAAACATGGCTTCGGCAAGTCGTCGGAAAAGATCGAACGGGAAATCCAGCAGTTGGAACTGGCGCTCGAGGACCTGATGATTGCCGCTTCGGAAGGCAGCAGCGAGCCACTCGCCGAGGACGAAGAAACGGAGCCTGCCGCGCCTGAGGAAAGCATGCCTGAAAAGACCATGCGCCGCCGTCCGCGCGTGTCGGACAAGGCCGCTCGCGAGCGCAGGGAACTTGATCCCGGAACGTGCTGCCCCGCTTGTGGTGGCGAACTGCGGCTTGTCGGCGAAGACGTCAGCAAAATCCTCGACATGATCGCCGCACAGATGAAGGTCATCGAGATCGCCCGGCTGAAGAAGTCCTGCCGCTGCTGCGAGAAGATGGTGCAGTTGCCCGCGCCCAGCCGTCCGATATCGGGCAGCATGGCGGGCGCTGGTCTTCTGGCCTATATCCTGGTCTCGAAGTTCGACGACCACTTGCCGCTCTATCGCCTGAACGAAATCTTCGCCCGCATGGGCGTTGATATCCCCGACAGCACGTTGGTCGATTGGTGTGGCCGCGCCATGCAGGTGCTCCTGCCGCTGATCGAGTTGATCGAAGCCGCGATCATGAGCAGCGACCTTCTCCACGCCGACGACACGCCGATCCGGGTTCTGGATCGTTCTCTACGCGACAAGGGGCTGGGGAAAGGGGTGAAGAAGGGCAGGCTCTGGACCTATGTCCGGGACCAGCGCCCATGGGCGGGCATAGCTCCGCCCGGTGCGGTCTATTATTTTGCTCCCGACTGGAAGGAAGAGCACGTTCACCGTCACCTCAAGGAGGCGAGCGGCATCCTTCAGGCCGATGGCTACAAAGGCTATGCGAAGTTATATGAGGCCGGAACGGACGGGAAACGCCGCTTCCGGGAGGCTTCATGTTGGGCGCATTGGCGGCGCGACTTCCACGATATCTGGACCTCGAACAAATCCGAGATTGCCCGCGAGGCTCTCGACCGTATCGGCGCGCTTTACGACATCGAGCGCGGCATTGCAGGCAAGTCTGCCGATATCCGTCTTGCCGCGCGCCAGAAGCACAGCAAGGCAAAGGTCGAAGCATTCCGCGTCTGGGCCGAAGCGCAACTGACCCGTATCCCCGGCAAGAGCGATCTGGCGGGCGCTTTCCGGTACGGCTTGAGCAGGTGGTCTTCATTCTGCCTGTTCCTGGAAGATGGCCGTGTCGCAATCGATAACAACGCCGCCGAGCGGGCGTTGCGTCCTATCGGCGTTGGAAGACGAAACTGGCTCTTCGCGGGTGCCGACACTGGAGCAGAAACCCTGGCGCGGGCCATGACGATTATCGAAACCGCCAAGATGAATGGCCTTGATCCGCAGGCCTATCTGGCTGATGTGCTCGACCGCATTCAGGATCACAAGATAAATCGCCTCGCGGAGCTGCTTCCATGGAACTGGAAGCCGACAGCGGCAATCATCTGCGCCGAGGCCGCTTGATGGCAACGGTCAGCTTCGTCTTCACCATCGACTATGTCGCCGAAATCCTCGATGAGGACGTCGACCTCCTCAGGGAGATCATCAGCAATGATGACAACCTGACCTATGGGAATATCATCAGCGTCGTGACCGGAGATGACGAGAGCACACCCGCTCTGACAGACGATGGCATCGACGAACTTAGGCAGATGCTGACTGAGGCGCGTCGGTCAGCCGAAAAATGGCAGGAGTTCCTCGATTGCTTTGTCCTCGACGAAGAGATCGCCGCACGCGTCAAGCCATATTCCCCGCGGTAGCAATCGGGCCGTTACGAGAAGGTTTCCAGGACCACCTGGAGATTGGCATGGCAGATGATGGATTTGTTGGGATCTACGAAGTTATCGCGCCGCGCCGCGGAAACCGGCGTTGGCCGGATGATGTGAAGGGTAAGCGTTGTTCCGGGCACACCGCGCCTTGACCAGGACGGTTTGAAGGTGAGCGCGACGAACATCCCACGGTTTTAGGCGTTGATGGGATCGCAATAGCACTTTCTTTCAGAACTTCTGCTTTGCCCTCTTCGGCATAAAGTAGGTTCGGATATTGACGAGCGCTTCAGCGACGGCAGCAGCATCCTGGCGGGTCGCTTTCCGTTTTGTCTCGCCGAGCTTGCGGATGGGCGCGATGATATCGCCAGTGACGGCATGACCTCGAAGGACCGGCTGCCAAAGCCTCGGCGCGTATCCTGTTCCCAGCAGAAAGCAGAGATCCCAATCGAATGGATCAAAGGTCTGATCATCGATCCTGGTGAACTTGGGCCGGTGGTCTTTCGGCGTTTCGGAGAGGCTTGCCGAGATCCGGTTGTACTCTGCAACGATCGTCTGCACGGCCCGATGTTCGATTGTCTCCATCGGCAGATTCAGGGCATCCGGGCCGGTCAGTTCCGGGATCCATTGGCGTGGGTCGATGAACTTCGGGCCGATGATGAGAGCCGTAAGATAACCATCGAGGCCGCTCATTGACCAGATAGGCGATGGCGGACGACGTTTCCTGATAAAGGCTTCGAATGCGTCGTCATCGAGCTTCGGTCGCGGCGTCATCTCCTGGCTGTTCTGTATCATGCCGCTTGTCGCTCCTGCTGTGTCATCGCTTCGCGCTCAGCCTTCCAGGCCCAAGGCAAAAGGCTCTCCATCTCGTTGGCTTTCACTTTGCCGGAGATGATGCGCTCCAGCACATCGGCAAGCCAGACGTCGGGATCCACGCTGTTAAGCTTTGCCGTGTTGACGAGCGATGCCAGGATCGCGAAGGTCTTGCCACCGCGCTCGTTTCCCACGAACAAAGAATTCTTCCTCGTCAGGGCCACCGATTTCATCGAACGCTCGACCACATTGGAGTCCACTTCGACCCGGCCATCATCGAAGAAGGCTGTCAACCCGCTCCAGTGGTTGAGCGTGTAGGTGACGGCTTTGCCAAGCGCCGATTTCGCCGACACCTCTTCGCTCAGTTCGGTGAGCTGGACCTTCAGTTCTCTCATGATGGGAGCCGCCTCGCGACGCCTGCCGCTAAGCCGGGTATCTTCATCTTCCCCTCGTAGTTTTGCTTCGATGCGATAGACCTCGGCAATCCTGGCAAGGATCGACAAGGCCTCCGAAGAGCCGGTTAGCTTGACGACGTCAACGAACTTTCGCCGGGCGTGGGCCAGGCAGAAGGCCAGCCGCACGGGGGCAACGTTGCTCTTGCCCCGACGTTTGACCATGGTTTTATAGGCTTGGTATCCATCAACTTGGAGCACGCCGGCAAATGACGATAGTTGCCCCTCGATCTCGCGCGCACTGCGGCTTTCGGCAAAGATGTAGGCCACGGCCGGTGGCGCCGGACCATTCCATGGCCGATCGTCGACCGCCTGGGCCCATAACTGGCAAAGCTTGGTGCGTTTGCGCCCTGACAATGCCGCTCAGCAGCGCCGGATCGATCGAAGCGCTGACGCGAAGTGTCGTGTCGCCCACCTGGATCTCGATAGCGTCCGTCCGCACCGCCTCGAAACGAGTAAAAGCCTCATTGTTTTCGGTTGCTCTCAGGCGCTGAACCGAACCAGATGCGAGGGCTACTCGCCGCCATCCAAAGAGCTGCGACGGGTCCATTCCATGGGCACGCGCGACCGCAGAGACATTCGCGCCCGGAGCCAGCGCTTGTTCCAGGATCAGAGCTTTTGCCTCATCTGACCACGACTTCGGTTTCCGCCGCGTTCGCACCGGCTCCGCCGTCAGAATTTCGAACGTACGACCATGATTCATATCTTCACTCATAGGATCCCCAGCATGATTCATGCTGAAAATGAGTGATTTTCTATCTGGATGCTACGCGGGGTCGCCTATGCGCTTACGTATCAGGGGGGTAAAGTGCAATTGAATATGGGCCATGCCAGTTGCTAATAGACACATTGCGGGCCTATGAAAATAGGCCGCAAAAGCGGCCCTGCGTTTATTCTGACTTAAAGTGATTTCGTGGTCACGGCGTGGAAAATTCAACTTAATAGCTAGATATTTTATTTCACAAAAATCAACCTCCATGCGGATCAAACAAAAAGGCATTATTTTGGAAAATATTCCTTGATGATAAATGCCCACGTGTATTCGAAAGTTGCTTCTGTACTTCATCTCGATCAGAGAGTATTGCGCGCATTAGATAATATTGACCAAGCCGCGGTGGTTTTTCTGGTTTCTGCTGGCCCCTGAGCTGGACCGATATCGTCAACTGTGGCAAGCCGTTCGCTGCGTGCGTTGGCAATCCCATTCAACAACGCCAAGTCTTGGCGTTTTCGACAGTGCCGTGAGTGCCCGTGTCGCGCTGTGCTTGAACCAGCAGCAGCGGATTGGGCGCTTGGGCTAGACGAAAGTGATATAATCAACCAAGCGTTTGACACTTTCCACAAGTGGTGTGCTCACGCCTTGAATCACAAAGTCAGGCGACGTCGGCGCCTCATATGGACTACTAACACCCGTCATGTTCGGCAATTTCCCATCGCGCGCCTTCCGGTAAAGGCCTTTCGGGTCACGCTGTTCGCAGATATCGAGCGGCGTATCGACGAAGACTTCCAGGAAGTTCTCGAGTCCGATCAGTTCGCGCGCCATCTCTCGTTCTCGGCGGAAAGGTGAAATAAAGGCCGTGAGCACGATGAGCCCCGCGTCCATCATCAGCTTGGCCACTTCGGCAATTCGTCTGATATTCTCCACGCGATCCGCGTCGGTAAAGCCCAAGTCCTTATTGAGACCTTGCCTGATATTGTCACCATCCAGGATATATGTGCGCTTGCCTTGATTGTGCAGCTCCATCTCAAGGGCATTGGCCAATGTTGATTTCCCGGAGCCGGACAAGCCCGTAAACCAGATCACCTTGCCCTGATGCTCATTCAAACGCTCGCGATCTTGCCGGGTGATCGACAGCATTTGGTGATGCACGTTTTGGGCACGTCGAAGATTGTGGCGGATCATGCCGGCGGCGACGGTCTCGTTCGTATACCGGTCGACGAGAATGAAGGCGCCCAGTGTTTTCGATGTCGAATAGCTGTCGAAAACGAGAGGGCGGCTCAGGGATACGTTGCAGACAGCTATGTCGTTGAGCGCCAGGGTTCGCCCGGCGGTGTGTGCAAACGTATCGACATCGATGTGATATTTAATGCTGGTGATCGATGCGGACGCCCATTGGGTCGCAAGCTTGATTTCGTATTGACGGCCAATCAGACCCGCATCTGCGCTCATCCAGATCAGGGTGGCTTCAATGTGATCAGACATCTCCAAGGGCTTTTGCGCGTAAGATAGAACATCGCCGCGGCAAACGTCGATGTCTCGATCGAGTCTGAATGTGACGGCTGCCCCTTCGTCGGCCCGCCTCGTGGTTCCATCCATCGTGACGATTTCAGCTACACGCGCAACTTGACCTGAAGCTGTTACGCGTATTTCGTCCCCAACCTCCAACTTGCCCTCGACAATCGTGGCCGAGACACCTCGGAAATCCGCAGTCGGTCTATTGATCCACTGCACTGGAATAACAAGCCGGTCGGAGGGCGTGCGCGTTATCTTGACGGTCTCCAAGAGGTCCATCAGCGGCGGCCCGAGATACCATGGGGTATGTGCGGCGCGCCGGGCTATGTTGTCGCCGCAAAGAGCGCTGATCGGGATCTGGGTAATGCTCTCAAATCCCAGTGTGGCGGAGAACGTCGAGATTTCCTCGCATATCTGATCGAATATTTGCTCGTCGTATCCGACCGAATCCATCTTGTTTATCGCGGCGACCACGTGCCGAACGCCGAGCAGCGAGGCGAGATAGGCATGCCGGCGTGTCTGTGTCAGAACACCTTTGCGAGCGTCGACGAGCAGGATTGCGACATCGGCGGACGACGCTGCAGTGGCCATGTTGCGCGTATATTGCTCGTGGCCGGGGCAATCGGCGAGGATGAACTTTCGTTTTGGCGTGGAAAAATAGCGGTAGGCGACGTCTATGGTGATGCCTTGTTCGCGTTCGGCGGATAGACCATCGACCAGCAGTGCGAGGTCGATTTCATCACCCTGCGTGCCATAGCCTTTCGATTCAGCTTTCAGTGCCGCCAATTGATCGTCAAGTAACTGCTGCGATTCCCAAAGAAGGCGACCGATAAGGGTACTCTTGCCGTCGTCTACGCTGCCGCATGTAATAAGGCGCAAAATATCCCGAGACTGTTCCTGATGCTGAAAACGCGCAAATACCTCTTCGGATGATAAGAGATCTTGGTTGCTGTTCTGATCCAGGCTGAGCATCAGAAATAACCCTCTAATTTCTTTTTTTCCATGCTCGCCGACGAACCAGTGTCGATCAGCCGGCCTTGTGGCTCGGACACGGGCGCCTGGATGAGTTCAGCGATTATGCCTTCAATGGTATCGGCCTCGGATTCGATAGCACCCGTCAGTGGATAGCAACCTAGTGTTCGGAAACGAACTCTGCGACGAGTGATTTCCTCGCCGGGCAATAACCTCATGCGATCATCGTCAACGGCAAGAATCATACCGTCACGTAGAACGACCGGACGCTCCTTGGCGAAATACAACGGCACAACTGGAATGCCCTCCTGGAAGATATATTGCCACACATCCAATTCCGTCCAATTGGAGAGCGGAAAGACCCTCATGCTTTCACCGGGGGCTTTGCGGGTATTGTAGAGGCTCCAAAGTTCTGGCCGTTGATTCTTCGGGTCCCAACAATGATTGCGCGTGCGAAAGGAAAATACCCGCTCTTTAGATCGCGACTTCTCCTCATCGCGTCGGGCTCCCCCGAAAATCATATCAAAGCGATGATGATCGAGTGCCTGCTTCAACCCTTCCGTTTTGGTAATGTTGGTGTGAAGCGCCGCGCCGTGGTCAAAGGGGTTTATGTCCTTTTCGATCGCTTCAGGATTGACGTGAACCAGCAGATCCATTCCAGTTTGCTGCGGGATAAGATCGCGAAAGTGGTACATTTCCTGGAATTTCCATCTTGTATCCACATGCAATAGGGGCAATGGCGGCTTAGCTGGAAAGAATGCCTTCCTGACAAGATGAAGCAGAACTGAGCTGTCTTTGCCGATTGAATAGAAAAGGACCGGCCTGTCAGCCTCGGCAACCGCTTCGCGAATGATTGTTATGCTTTCCGCCTCAAGTCGATTTATATGCATCCTTAATATTGCCTTTAGGGAGGTGCGATTGACCGCGACCTGCGGCTATCTCCCTTTTACTTTGCCAAAGATATTGGGTGAAAACTCTTCTTGAAATGGCCGCGCCTTCCAGCCAGCATCGTCAAAGTCGTGGTGCAGAATCTTGACCAAGGACAAAGCGCACGTCCGTTACGATTTGGAAAACTGGATCTCATCGCAGGGTATGGCGCCCCATCCGTCGCATCATTGTTTTGTGCAAAAAAGCCATTCGCTGCCGATCCTCAAATCAACGGACTGTGCAGCATCATCTGACCCTGTGGCCAATTGAACAACGCCGAATCGCGAGCCGCGCAGCATTTAAAATACCTAACGCGCTCTTGAAAAAATGCTCGATATTTAGAGTTGTAAGAATGGGTAGAAAATCGGTTTTCCTGCCATATCCACTGCAAAAGATCGCTTCAGGTATTTGAATGAGATGGGGAGTTTTCAGCCTTCTTCTTCATCATCTCGACGATGCGATCTTCCTTTGTGGATTATTCCCGGATTTTTTGGAAGTTTGTTCCAGAGTTGCGAAGAACGCGCGATTTAATCCGGTGTTAAAGCAATAGCCGTGCGGTCTCTCCTTTCTGGGTCAAGAGTTCCACTGCTTGTTTGTCGAACGATACAAAGGTTTCTCCGCCCAACCAATTGCCCTCATAGGCGATGATACCATCTGCGAAATCACCTCCGGCTTCGAGGATTGTAAGCCCCGCCTCGACCGCGGGGCGGTTCATCACGACATTCCCGGCATTTAGTAGGTCACGGATCGTCATGGCGACGTCTTCTTTTGGCAGCTTGGCGCCCCTGCGCAGTATCCAGACCAGTTCACACAGGCAGGGCAAGGAAACCGCGATCAATGATGCTTCTCTTAGCAGTTTGCTAGCGGCGTTTCCTTGCCCCAGATCGTCCTGCAGAACAGCGCGAGCCAGGACATTCGTATCGACGGAAATTTTCACTCTTCACCCGCCCAACCGGAAGCGGCGATCTCGTTCATTTCTTCGATTGTCATCGGCTTTTTGACTTTCCCGGCGTGCCGGCCGATGAAATTATCAATGGTGCCTGTTGGCCGCGCGGCTCTCACTCGAAGCTCACCGCCCGGCAGCTTGTCAAAGTCAATCCGTTCGCCAGGTTTAATGCCCAAGTGCTGCAGCAAATCCCGCTTTAGTGTGACCTGACCTTTCATTGTGACCGCTAGGGACGTCATCGATGATCCTTTCTGTAATATCATCTATAAGGTAATTGAAAATATCATTACCAGCAAGATGAGATATACCCAGAGAGGTTCTACACAGACGGAGCTTGCGGAAAGCTTCATGGTCCGAGTACGGCTCGTCGTGACTCGTTGTCGCCGGCACTCAAGGCATTCGCTAACCGCCCACTCAACCTACTGTGATGACACATATCACCAGGTTTTATCCTATTCTGTTCGCTCCGGCGGTTTTGGGTTGCTGTAGTCGGCGGTAGCGGCGGGGGGAGGTCCGGAGCGATTTCGGCTGCGCAGCAGGGCATCGCGCCCGGCTGGCGTTGCTGCCCTTACGACCAGACACTGCGCCATCGCCGGTCCGAGCTTGAACTGTGCGATGAGATCGCGAAGCGTTCTGCTTACAATAGCGCCTTTCAGAAAAGTCTGGCGGATGGGTGTCCGCTGTATCGCTGCAGTCTCGGCATAAAGGAGCTGCTTCCCGCGGGGATGAGACCTATTATTCAGTTTGAAGTCGAAATTTACCCATTAACCGATTTGTCAGCATGTTTTGCTTAAATTCGAATACAGCGCATTTGCGTCGAGCATGATGCTCCTTGACTGTGATGCCCGGTCACTGATCGGCACGCGCATTTTGCGCCGATGATTTCATCTGGCGGCAGAGCGATTGCCTGACAATTGCACGATGAGCCCCCATGTCGTTTCTTCAGAACACCAAGATTCGCACGAAGATTCTTTCCGTCATCATCCCGATCTGCGTTGTTGGAATTGCCGGCATCATCGCGATGTCGCAGAGTTATAGAGCGGCAAATGATGCCTATGCCGGCCTCCTTGCAAACGACGGGACCGCCACGATCCAGATGGCACGAGCGAGCCAGCGCGTAGTCGCGCTCAGCTATAACGCCTATCAGGTCCTCGCCTACAGCGCCAAGGATCCGGAGATGCCGGGCTTTGTCAAAGACTACGGCGAAAACAAGAAAGCTTTGCTGGACTGGTTTGACTCCATAAAGCGTCTGGTCCCGGAACAGGCGGCGTCAGTTGATGTGCTCGCGGACAAAGCCAGAGCAATGACCGCCATCATGGATAAGGCCGTCGAAGCAGGGGCGAAGGATGACGAGGAGAGTGCGAAAGGATTGCTGAAACAAGCAGATCCGATGATTGAAGACGAGATCCTGAGTGTCCGGCATTGGATCGAAAATTCGACCAAGAACGTCAGCACGCAAAGCGACACTTTAACCAGCCAGACAAATGGCACGATCCTCTATACATTGACGACGCTCGGCATCGTCTTCGTCGCCGCAATCTTGGCCGGCCTGTTTGTCGCGGCCAAGGGTATTACGACGCCGATCGAGAAACTGCGGGAACGCATGGTGTCTCTTGCCGGTGGAGAAACCGAGACATCGGTCATCGGACTGGAGCGCAAGGACGAGGTAGGCCAGATGGCCGCAGCCGTTGCTGTCTTCCGCGACAATGCGATCGAGCGCATCCGGCTGGAGCGCGACGCAGATGCCAACCGCAGCCTTTCTGATCGGGAACGCATGGAGCGGGACGCACAGAAGGCGAGGGAGGCAGCCGAAACCGAATTCGCTGTCAAGGCGCTGGCTGATGGCCTCGGAGCACTGTCAAACGGCAATCTCAACTACCGCATCGACAAGCCGTTCGTCAGCCATCTCGACCAGTTGCGCAGCGATTTCAACGGCTCGATGACAAAGATGCAGCAGGCGCTACGAGCCGTTGGCGACAATGCCCGCGGCATCGATGCCGGTGCCAACGAAATCCGTTCGGCCGCGGACGATCTGTCGAAGCGCACGGAGCAGCAGGCAGCATCCGTCGAGGAAACCGCCGCTGCGCTCGAACAGATCACCACGACAGTTAAAGACTCCACGAAGCGCGCCGAGGAGGCTGGCCAGTTGGTCGCTCAAGCCCGTATCGGCGCCGAAAAGTCGGGTATCGTGATGCGCGAGGCTGTCGCCGCCATGGAGGGTATCGAAAAGTCTTCCAGCGAGATCACGAACATCATCGGCGTGATCGACGAAATCGCCTTCCAAACGAACCTGCTGGCTCTCAATGCCGGCGTCGAGGCGGCGCGCGCTGGCGAAGCGGGCAAGGGCTTTGCGGTCGTTGCCCAGGAGGTCCGTGAACTGGCGCAGCGCTCGGCACAGGCCGCCAAGGAGATCAAGGCGCTGATCTCGACTTCCAGCAATCAGGTGCGCAATGGCGTCGAACTCGTGGCGCGGACCGGCCAGTCCCTAAGCCAGATTGTCCAGGAAGTCGAAGAGATCGACGCCAATGTGAAAGCGATCGTCGAGGCGGCACGGGAACAAGCAACGGGGCTCGCCGAGATCAATACGGCCGTGAATGCAATCGACCAGGGGACGCAGCAGAATGCGGCGATGGTCGAGCAGTCGAACGCAGCAAGCCATAGCCTTGCCAAGGAAGTCGCATCACTCAACAGTCTGCTGAGCCAGTTCAGCGTCGAGGAAGGCTATAGGCAACCGCGCCTGGCCGTGGCGAGCGAGCGTCACCAGCCGGCCGCGTCACCGGCCCGCTCGCTCAGGGCCAAGATCGCCGGTGCCTTTGACGGAGGCGTCGCAACTGCGACGGCAGCGTCAAAGGACGGCTGGGAAGAGTTTTGAGGAAAGTGAAGATTGCGAAAGGGCGAGGGATACCCCGCCCTTACAGCTTCTTTCAATGAGCAGCCGGCCATCTGATGTCGGCGGTATGAGCACCCATAAATGGCGTTGTGCAGCATATAGGCATGATCATTTGCTTGGCGGCCGCGACATCGCGATGCCACTGAACCAGCCAGTGGCACCCCAAGCATCTTAGGCTGCGCGCTTCAGCGCATCAGATAACATAGAGACAAGCGTGTCGATCTCCGCCCTGCTGATAATCAGGGGTGGCGAAAGCGCTATGATGTCCCCGGTGACTCGGATCAGCAGACCCTTCTCGAAGCAGTCCACGAACACGTCGTAAGCCCGCGCGCCGGGTGCATCTTTGCGAGGCGCAAGCTCGACCGCTCCGACCAGCCCAAGGTTCCGGATGTCGACGACATGCCGAAGACCCTTGAGCGAATGGAGAGCTTCTTGCCAGTGCTCCGCTAGATCGGCTGCTCGCGTCAGCAGTCCTTCTTCCTGGTAGATCTCGAGAGTGGCGAGACCGGCGGCGCAGGCGACGGGATGGCCGGAATAGGTGTAGCCGTGGAATAGCTCGATCGCATTCTCCGGCCCGACCATAAGTCCATCATAGACCTTGCGGCTGGCAAAGACGGCGCCCATCGGGATTGTGCCGTTGGTAATGCCTTTGGCGGTGGTGACGAGATCAGGAACGACGCCAAAATAGTCGGTGGCAAAGGGTGCTCCCAGGCGTCCGAAGCCAGTGATGACCTCGTCGAAGATCAGCAGAATTCCGTACTTGTCCGCCGTGGCACGCAATTTCTCCAGATAGCCCTTGGGAGGCAGGACGACGCCTGCCGATCCGGACATCGGTTCGACGATGACGGCTGCTATGGTTTCGGCGCCATGTAGCGCGACGAGCCGTTCCAGATCGTCTGCAAGCTCAATGCCATGCTGCGGAAGCCCTTTCGAAAAGGCATTGCGCTCGATATCCAGCGTGTGGCGCATGTGATCAGCCGGAATCTGCGGGAAGACGCGGCGATTGTTGACGAGGCCGCCGACCGAGATGCCGCCGAATCCAACACCGTGGTAGCCCTTTTCGCGTCCGATGATCCGCGTGCGGGTGCCCTGACCGATGGCACGCTGGTAGGCAATAGCGATCTTGAGAGCAGTATCGACGGATTCGGAACCGGAACCGGTGAAGAACACGCGGTCGAGTTTGGCCTCGCCGCCACCAGGCGCATTCGCGGCCAGCTTCGTGGCGAAATCGAAAGCGATCGGGTGGCCCATCTGAAAGGTCGGCGCGTAGTCCAAGGTGGCGAGCTGTCGCTCGACGGCTTCTGCAATCTTCTTGCGGCCATGGCCGGCATTCACGCACCAGAGCCCGGCGGTGCCATCCAGAACCTGGTTCCCATCGACATCGGTGTAGTACATCCCGTCCGCCGCGGCCAATAGGCGTGGTGCTGCCTTGAACTGCCGGTTCGCCGTAAACGGCATCCAGAAATTGTCGAGAACGGGGGTGTTCGGCTTGCTGACCTGATCCATGATTGGCCTCCTCTTTGGAATGGCAATCAGATCGGCGATTTCCCTTCTTCAAACAAGTCCTTTTCTTTATGGCTCTAACCAATTGAAATTTATGGCAGCAGCATATAGGTGTTTACCTATTCTGAACAACAGGAACGCTACCGCATCATGACCGTCGACATCGGCAATCGTCTCCGCCATCTGCGCATTGCGCACAACCTTTCGCAGCGCGAGCTTGCCAAACGCACCGGCGTGCCGAATTCGACGATCTCTCTCATCGAGTCGAACGCCTCTAACCCGTCAGTGGGAGCCTTGAAGAGAATTCTGGATGGCATCCCGATCGGCCTGGCGGAGTTTTTCGCATTCGAGCCCGCTCGGCCAAAGAAGGCGTTTTATGCCGCGGAAGAATTGGTCGAGATCGGCAAGGGCGCCATCTCATACAGGCAGGTTGGAGAGAACCTGTTCGGGCGCAGTCTGCAGATCCTGAAGGAGCACTACCAGCCTGGCGCCGATACCGGAAAGGTACCTCTCGTCCACGATGGAGAAGAAGGCGGGATCGTTCTCTCGGGAAGGCTCGAGGTCACGGTTGACGACGAGCGACGCATCCTCGGGCCGGGCGATGCCTATTATTTCGAAAGTCGACGCCCGCATCGGTTCCGATGTGTCGGGCCGGTAGCTTGCGAGGTCATCAGCGCCTGCACGCCGCCAACCTTCTGATTAGCTGCTGCGGCCCTCAATGCGAGCAAGTACCCGGTCGAGTGCGGCCGTCAGTGCCTGTCGTCCGCCCTTCTTCTCGAAGTCCGAGAAAACCTGCTCGTTCAGGCCGCCCTTGGTGGCGAATTCAGAGCTCAGAGAATTGAATGACGTGACGCCCGGCTCGTTGGCTCTTTGCGCCAAACTCGAAAATAGCGGCGCGATATAGGCCCGGCCCTTCGATCGATCGAGCCCATTCTTTTCCAGCCAGTCGGTCGTGAACTCCATGACGCCGAAGAAGGTCGACATGATGGCGCTGGCAGCGGCAAGAAGGTCATATTCTTTTCGGGATTCGCATTGAACCGCGGTGCCAAGGGCATCGAATAGGCCAGCTATTTCTGGATCGGGAGGATAGATGGCCGTCACACCTTGGCGATCTGCGACGAATGGCAAAGGGATCGCCTGCACAAGGTCGATGTCTGCTCGGATCCAGTCGAGCAGACTTTGACGCTCCACCGTTGCGACGACGCTGACAACGCGTTGCCCATCTTTGAAACGAAGCCCACGTATAACGTCTTCGGCAATCTGCGGGCGTATGGCAAGGACGACGATGTCGCTGTGATCGACGACCGTCTGGTTATCAGCCGCCACAGTTACGGTGTCGAACTTGGCGGCAAGCTTTGCTGCGATCTCCGCATTGCGAGGCGAGACATGGATTTTGGATACATGCGCCGGCTCGGCCAACAGGCCCCGCACCATGGCCTCCGTGATAGCGCCGGTTCCGACAAAGCCGATTGCTTTCATCCTCGCCACCTATTCCGCTGCTCGTGCGGGTCCGAGCGGGACATCGGTCGTGTAGTTCTCGCGCATGAAGTTGATGAAGTTGTCCTGGAACTGCCGCGTATGAGCATGGGCGAGTTCATCCGCCAGATCGACGTTCTTGTCCCGGATCGCCTCCAGCATCAGGCTATGCTCATCGGTCAGAAGATATCCCTCATGGGTACGCTCGAGATACTCGAAATGCAGGTGCAGCATGCGCTGACCCTGAGACAGGAGCTTGTGATAGAAGGATGCCAAATACTGGTTCTTGCCGGCATAGGCGATCGCCATGTGGAACTCTTTGTTCGCCTCCGACATCGCCAGATGATTTCCGGTTTTGACGGCGGCCGAAAATGCCTTTTCCCGCTTGGCAATAAGCTTCAGGTCGGCGTCGGTTCGCAGGGCCGCCGCCAGGCGCGTGTTCATCCTCTGGGCGATGTCGAGCGCCTCCACGTATTTCGGAAAGGTCGCCACTTCGATTGGCGCAACGATCGTGCTGCGGTTGGAGAGCGTGACGACGAGCTCGTCTCCGCCCAAGCGGATCAGGGCTTCACGCACCGGCGAGCGCGACATGTCAAAACGCTCGGCCAAGGTCATTTCATCGAGAAGCTGACCCGGCGGCAAGGTGAGAGAAAGAATCTCGCTTCGCAGCGTATCGTAGACGCTCTTCCATCCGGTTCCCCGGATTCGTTTCACTTCAGCCTCGTCAGACACTTAGGTACCTTTCATTCGCAGATGCCGCATTGGGTCAAAAAAGCAGCATGTCAGCAATGTAGTTTTTTCGCTCGGTTTTGTCGACATGCTGTTGACGTGATTTGCTGGTCAACGTGCAGTCCGCCGTAGGCTGGCCGAGATATATTTTTGATCCTCAGCGCAAGTCTTCGCGAAGCTCACGCACGCCGCGTCCGAGACGTTGGCGCAAGAGCGTGCGCAAGGTCGCTCCATCGACGTATCCCACCTCGGCGGCTATGGCGTCGAGGTCGAGCCCGCTGCCATGGATCAGGTTTTGTGCTCGTTCGACCCGAAGGTCCTGAAAGTAAGATAAAGGTGATTTGCCGAGCACTTCCTGGCAACGGCGTTGCAGGGAGCGAGGGCTCGTCGCCAGCGCGGCGGCGGCTTCCCGCAAGGAGAAGCCGTCCTGCAGATGCTCCCGCGCCCATCGCTCGAAGCGCAGGATGAGGGGATCGGCCTGCGCCAAATGATTGGGAATGATGTAGGGCGCTTGCGAGGAGCGGATGTCCGCGAGCAGGTAGCGCGAGACGAGGGTGGCTAGCTCCGGACTGGTCTTGCGGATCAGCCAAAGCGCCATGTCGAGCTCGACGGCAAGATCGAGCAGTTCTGGTTCCGCCAAGACCGGCCCGGGGTGATCTTCTACATGCAGGCAGAGACGGTCGAAGCAGTTAAGGCGGAGGTAGACAAACTGCCCCTGACCGAAACCGGGCTGATGACCTTTGAGTTCATCCCCATCGGCCCGCTCGCCCCGCTGGGTCGTCTGATCCAGAGCAAATGAGCTCTGGAGGTGCCGGTTAAACAACACCGCCATTAGCTGGTAACCGCTATCATGAAGACTGACCTCGCCGTGCCGAAATTCTTCGGTCAACGCTCAATCCTTCAAGGTCAGCAAGGAACGGAAAGCCGGTAGAGGAGCGACGCTGCCGGCCATTAGAGATCCAAGATCGGCGCTGTCGGTGAGAACCCGTTCGGAAAGTGAGGCGGTTATTCCGGGCGGGTAACATGATTCAACTTGCTAAACATTTGCCAGAAGTCTAGCAATAAGCTTGCTAAACGTATGGCAAATGACTAGCAAGGAACAACATGCAACCTCTAGCTCCCTCGTTAACTATCGCGTTCGCCGATCTCGTTGAAAGGGCACATGAAGAAGCATTCAACGCCCGCTTTCCTGCGAAAGGGACCTTTCACAAGCTGAGGCGCGGAGGAAAGGAGTATTGGTATCACGTCATGCGCGACTCGACCGCGCCTAGTGGCCGACGAACGAGCTACGCCGGATTAGTCGGCGACACTGATGTAGACGCGCTAGTCGAACGCCATGGTCACGAACACGCGCGTCATAAACTTCAAAAGGAGACAGCTTCCATGCTGCGTCGGTCGGGCCTTCCGGCACCCGATCCCATGGAAGGGAAACTCACACGGGCATTCCAGAGAGCCGGCTTGTTTCAAGCCGGTGCGGTTCTCGTTGGCTCCGTGGCATACCAGGCCTACGGCGGCATCCTCGGTGTCAAGCTGAGTGGCGAGCTCCATCGCACGCAGGACATCGATCTTGCCCACGATCGCGAAATCGCGCTTCACGTGGGCCACACCGGCCAAAAGCTGGAAGACTTTCAGGATATTCTCAAATCCGTTGATGAATCGTTCACACCGAGGCTCAATCCGAGTTATCCGAACGCTGGGCCGACGCGCTATGAGAACGCCAGCAACTACAAAGTCGACCTTCTGACGGCTCACAAGAATTCAGACCGGGACCGTAGAGTGCCAGTAGCGATCCCGATCATGCCCGGCACGGCGCTTCAACCGCTCGACCTGATGGAGTTCCTCATCAGGAACCCGATCCGGTCAGCGCTCTTATACGAAGATGGTGTGGCTGTTGTGGTGCCCGATCCGGTCCGCTATGCGCTTCACAAGGTGGCCATCAGCCAGATGCAAGGCCTATCGGGTGAAGCGGGCAAAGACACCAAGGACCGCATGCAGGCTGCCGAACTGGTAAGGGCCATCGGACACGCCGGCCGCACTAGTGAACTTGCGCAGGCCTGGTCAGAATTATGGCGCCACAAGGCGAAACGACGGAACTTCGTGCTGCGCGGCATCCTAGCACTGCCTGACGATGCTATAGAAATCATCGCACGCAGTGCCATCCGATACGGAGAGGAACCGTTCCGCGACGACGAACTGCCCACAGTCACGCTTAGGAAGCTCATCCCACGGAAAGCCGGCGGGACACTTAGGACGCTACCGCGAATGCCTGGCGACAACGGAGTCGGTCTTAATCTTTCGTAAGATGGGCTCGTTCGTACTGCGTGGACTGCGGTTCTACATGACCTCGGTCCAGAGCAAGAGCATCTTACAGCTCTCCCGCCAACTCGGTGTCCAGGAGATGGCAACCGACCAAAGTCAGATGGCAGTTGCTTCCCAATTGCGTGAAACACCGGTCCTTATCAGGGGCATCATAGGCGCCACTAGCAGGCTTTTCCGAAAGCGCCTGTGTTCACAAGACCCCGTCGCGCCGAGATGACTGCCGAGATCGTCGGCAAGATCCTTGAGAGAACGATCCTAGGTCGCAGGCCTCAGACGAGCGCTTCTCGGTTAAATCTCATCGAGTGCGCCAGTTGCTTTGCGTGGACGAGCTAGTACATCCGCAACCTCACAATGTCCGTTAAGCCGCTTCGAGGAGTCTTTTGGTGCGCGCAAGACCGCGTTCGCAGGTTCCCCAAAAGCTCGCATGACTTTACGGCGGAGTGCGCGCGCCGGCGAAGCTACTGGCATTGACGAGCCGTCGCTAACAGCAATCTTTGGTAACGCAGCTCGCCGCTTGAAACGAGCAATCATCCTTGCGGCTCGGGAGGCGCTTTGCTCGAATTGCGCTGCTCCGGCGACTTTGAGTGTGGATCGGATCGTTGCCATTGCGAGATTGACGTTTCTTTGAATTTGTCCAATGGAACCTCGAAGCTGGCCGCGCATGGATGCCGATAAATCGCCATTGGCCAGCGCCTCGGTTACTCGATTGATCTCAAGCACGCCCTCTTCTATCGTCCAGACCATTCTGTTAACGGCAATTGCTATGCGGTCGAGGTTGGGATCGTCGTAACCCTCAGCCATGCGAGCGGTAAGATCACCTTCAATAACCGCCGTGGTGATCGTTTCAATGTCGACGGCAAAGGCGCTCTCTCCGTTGACGGATGAAGCGGTATCCGTTCCCTCCTTGTCGGCCCGTGGGGGCATTCCTGCTACCGTTCCCACTTCAGGCATGATCGCTGCTGTCGGTAACGCAGGATCCCCCGCATCCGCACGATGAACAGGGGTTGGGCTTTCAGATAATTGCGTGCTGTTGACGAGCGTTGCTAAGATCACTGCGATGCCCATACCCAGCGTACCGATCAGTGCGACGTCTTCGAAATTGGGGATGGGATGGTGGGCGAGAGCGACAGCCTGGGCGAAGGCGACTAGCAGCAAGACGACAGTGGCGCGAAGCTTTATTGTGAGACTTTGCATTCTGCTATCCAGTTTGCCCGCATCCGTGGTTGAGCAAGAAAGTGGGACGCCTACGGCCACCTCAAACCAGTTAGGCTGTTACCAATCCTGACTGGTTGTTGAGCGGCTTGCCGGCGCCAAACGCGATCCAGCAAGCTTCTAAAAGCTTAACGGGAGCTTGAGGAGCGTGTCTCCTGGCTGGCTCTCTTCCGGAATGCTTCCACTTTTGTGCAGATTCCGGATATTTGTGCGAAAATTGGATGAAGATCAGGGGGGTATTCGCTACGGCTAGCCGCGCGAGCCGGCTCAGCAGCCGAACAAGGAGGTGGTGATCATATCAGCCGCTTTCACCGACTTCGAGCGGGTCTGAGAGGAGAACGACCCATTCCAGGACTGGAGCGCCGTACCTGCGATTGATCACTAAGGAATAGCAGCCGTTATACGGTTCTTTGGCGCTAGAGATTTCAGGTTCGTGCGGCGGCCGGAACCCAGCTTGGCGGCGTGATCGACTTTGCGATCAGCATCTCGCTCAACTTCATGTCCTTGGCAGCCCTGTCAGCAAATGCTTCGCGGGACGCTTAGAGACGATGCCACTTTGGGCTCCAGGCGGCTGCTCATCGTCAAAGCCGCCGGCGTGCTTTGACGGCGGATCTCGGTAACGAGATGGTCAGCGAGCCTGACGGCGAAGGCGACGGCTGGAAGCGTGGGGTTAGCTTGTCCGGACGTGGGAAAAATGCAGCTTCCGGCGACATAGAGGTTGTCGATGTCGATGATGCGACAGTTGTGATTGACGACGGCGTGCTTGCGGTCGACGCCCATCTTGGTCAAGCCGATCTGATGGTAGCCGTCCTTGGCTTGGGCATCGATATGCTCTTCAAGGTGTTCGGGTGCTGTGTCGAAGATCAGCTTGCCTATTTTGCGCTCCTTGAGCCATCGATCAAGGGCAAGATGCGCGTTGAGCGTGCCGCTGATATCCTGAGGTAAATATCGGAACGAGACCTCGAGCTTGAACTGGCCATCCGCATCTTGCTCGGGCTTGAGGAAGGCGCGGTTTGAACTGCTTGGAATTTGCTCCCCGTGGTAGCGAAGCCCGTATTTGAGGTCAGGTCTGCGGAGCACAAGATATGGCTCAGCGACGCCGTATTTTTGGCGAAGCAACTCCAACGCGGAAAAGGTCGCGCCAATCGGATGGCGCAGGACATTCTGCAGCACGTTATAGTAACGGGATCGATCGGCCTCGCCCCACGTCGCTTTGTGGACGACCGCCTTCTTACTGTTCCAGAGATATAGCAGCGAGAGCGCTGCGTCGGCCTCACCGAAAGCGGCCCTCCGGTTCGTCGGCCAAAAGGCGATATTCGGCAGTTTGAGTGTCCGTTGCAATTTGGGGCCAGGTTGAAACCGGTTACACACGAAGGTTCCGGTGGATGTGCGCTTAAAAAGATACCGTTCGGCATGCTCCTTGGTGGTGAATTCGATCTGCGCGATCTGTCCGGCGAGGTGTCCCATGTAGAAGCGCCCGAGCGGCCCGTCGCTTCCGCCGAACAATTGCGGATACGCGACCTGAAGGTTCAGCAGCAGCCGGGTATTGCCCCTGCCGCCGCAGGCCAGCACATAATGCTCAGCGCATACCTTGTACGAGCCACCGCGGCAGCCAATCGATATGGAATGTAGTCGTCCTTGCACGGGGTCGAACCCCAGAGCTTTGACCCTCGCGTCCAGGATGACGAAGAGGTTCTGCGAAGAGGTGAGCTCAGCCCTGTTAGCCTTCGCTGTGTTGCGTATGCGTGTCCAGCTTTCCCGGGATGCCGGAAAATCAGTCTCCGAGTCCGGGTCCGATCGCTCGCCGGTGACGTTGCTACTCAAAAGAGACCGCGCGCGCTGATAGAACGGGGAAATCTTTTCGTGAGCAATAGGCCAGCCGGAGTGTGCGACATAATCCCTTGCTTCGAAGTCTATATCGTCCAGCTCAACGCATTGCCCACCCCATCGTTCGGACGTGCCGCCAAGTCCGGTGGCCGAGGTAACCTGGTCCGCAGCGTGATAGATGTCGTCGTCTATATCGAAACCTGTTTCGTTTCGTTCGGGCCGTTTCGATTGTTTCGGGCCGGCTTCGATAAGCAGCGTTCGCATGCCGCGTCTGCTCAATTCCAGCGCAGCGGCAATACCGACCGGACCTGCGCCCACAACGCACACGTCAAAGCCGTGCTGAAACACCTCTGGACCCGCAAACATTTTCGCCCCCAACGTTCGAGCAATGTCCTTATGGTAGTAGCCGCAATCACCTTTCCGTCCCCTGGCGGCACTGCGGATCGGCCTTGGCGCGATCGCCACCTGATTGAAGGTGGAGGCGCGGACCTAACGCCGCACGCTAATGCTTCACAATCTGCAGAACAATTTCACCTAAAGTAGAATGAATCGGCTCGTCACCTCGGGCAAAAGGATTAGTGACGGCCTTGCACGCTCCACGATGACGTTCATCGCACAGCCGAAAAGGAGATCCGCGATGGCAACCGAAGATAGCGTCGAGATGAAAGAAAACATCTAGTTCAATTTGATGTTTCCAACAGCGCAATCATATTTTGGCACTGTTTTCGCGAGAATCCATCGGGACCCGCGAGCAATACGAAAACAATACACGGCCTGACCGTGATGCGATGACGGCAGCCGTTCTCGCAAGCTTAGCGCGACGCGGGCGCCGCGTTCACCGCGCTGACGATGACGATGCCCGCATCGCCGCTCATGCGCCGATTTCGATCATGATGCGATCGCCTTCCAGCTTGACCGCATAGGTTCTCAGATTGATGCATACCGGCGCACCACGAGCCTCTCCCGTCTTGTAGCTGAAGCGTCCATTGTGTTTTGGACACTCGATAATGTCATCCATGACAAGCCCGTCGGACAGGTGAATCTTTTCATGGGTGCACAGCCCGTCGGTCGCGAAATATTCGTCATCCGGGCTTCGGTAGATCGCGAATGTTCGTCCGGCGTGATCAAACCGGAGGACGTCCTCCTGATCGATATCGTCGGGTGCACACGCGTCGATCCATGTCGTCATTTATCGTCTCCTCGCTATTGCCCGCCGGCGGCTCGCCACCAAGCGCAAAAGATGTTGTCTTGCGGGAGGAGCGTCGCGCTGGGACTCAGGGGCGCTGTCCTTGAGCCTTGATCTCGCTCAGCTTTTCCTCCCCGAGCAACATCGACCATGCGCGAAATAGCGCTTCACATTCCACGCCGATTATGATCATTTTTGATCAGGGGAGAAACAGAATGAAGAAAGCTCGCTTGGTCGATATTGCGGCCGCCGCAGGCGTCGGCATTGCAACCGTCGAGCGCGTTCTTAATGAGCGAGGAGGGGTCAAGCCCCAGACGGCAGAGAAGGTGGTGCTGGCCGCCAAGCGGCTGGGATATAAAGGGGTGATCCCGAATCTCTATCGCGGAACGATCCGCATCGAGGTCATCCTTGTGAGACCTGAGTCGCCGTTCTTCAGCAGGCTCAATCGCGCATTTGAACGGATTGCCGCCTCATTGGACAGCTCGATTGCCGTTCACAGAACCTTCGTCGAGGAGAACGATCCCGAGAAGTTTGCCGCCCATATATCCAACAGCGCTATCCGCCGCCACGCCCTGATTGTTGTCGGCCTCGACCATCCGAAAATCAGGCAGAGCCTTGATCACGCCCGTAGTGCCGGCATAGAAGTCGTCCAGATCGTTTCCTACACGTCCGGCAGGGACGATGTGTTCGTGGGCATCGATAATTACGCGGCCGGACGAACCGCGGGCTTCTATATGTCCCGAATGCTTCGACCGGCGGCGGGAAGCATCGTCGCCATCTGTCATAGCTGGGCCTATCAAATTCATAAGGAGCGCATTCGCGGTTTTTCCGATTACCTCGCCGCCCACGGCAACCCGGCGCATCAGTTTTCGGAGGTTATATTCGGCCTGGATGACGATGTGAGATCCGCCGAATTGCTGAGACAGGCGTTACGTCGCGGGACGGATATCGCCGGCATCTACAATGCCGGCGGCGCCAATCTCGGTGTTGGATCGGTTCTTCAGCGCTATCAGCAGCAGGAAAAGAGGGAGTTCATCTGGATCACACATGAACTCAACGACGAAACGCGCCGCTTCATCGTTTCAGGGCTGATGACGCTTGTTTTGGATCAAGCTCCGGAAACCCAGGCGAGACGCGCATTGGACACCGTTCTTTCGAGATTGGGTGTCATCGACGTGCCTGTTAGCCGGGATCCGGTTCCGTTCCTGACGTATACGGCGGAAAATATCGTAGTCAAATAGCGCGCACTGCCCAGGATTGAAGTCACGATCTCTGGAAGATGAACTACCGCTCTCTTTGACAAAGCCGAAAACGCTATCAACAGGGTTCGTTGAGAATGTAGTTCAATCGTTCCCCCTACGTGTCCACCAGCGATCCTTGTTTCTCAAGCACTACGACGCTACATTCGTTAGAGGGAAGTTCGGTAGTGTGGAAGATGTCGATTGTTGCAGTAAAGGTTCTATCCACTGTCAACGCCCCTTATGGGACGGCGCTTTCGGCTGAGCAGTTGGCATCAAAGATTTCAGATCCTGCCAGCGCCGACTATTTCGATCCGTCGGCCTTCTCCTTCTTTTCAGAAGTGGATGAGGGCCTGCAAAACTTGTTTCTGGACGAAATGCATATCGATCGAGTGATAGCCTCCGATCTTGCCCGGAAGTTCTCGGTACTCGCTGGTTATACGCTGCCTCTGGCGCGGGTGGCATAGTTGATTAAATACGCTGAAAGCAAATGGGCCGATCTCTTTGACCAGGCCACCAGCATCATCGACCAAGCAAACCGCGAATTCAACTTAATCGACAGTTGGACCTTTGGGGGCGGTACGGCGCTGATGCTCCAGATCGATCACCGCGAAAGCTTTGACGTCGACATCTTCGTTCAAGATCCGCAACTTTTGCCGTATCTCAATCCGCAGACACAGGGATATGAACTCGATATCAGCCCGGACGGATAGGAATCCGACGGATCGAGAGCATTAAAGATCGTCTTCGAAGGTGTCGGCGAGCTCGACTTTATCTGCGCCCCAAGTTTGACCGATAACCCAACGATAGAGGCACGGGTGCGCGGGCGAGACGTCCTGCTCGAAACTCCCGCGGAAATTATCGCAAAGAAGATATATTATCGCGGGGCGTCTATGCAGCCACGTGACATGTTCGATCTCGCCTGCGTGGTGAAGGCCCTCGGAACAGACTATGTCGTCAAGACCCTGTCACCCTTTAGAGATGGATGCGAGAAGGCTCTGAACGTCGCTCGCCAGATGAACCCGCAGTTCGCGGAGGCCATCATGAAGAAGCTACTGTACCGCGAGAGCTTCTCTGAGATTCCGGCAGAGGCGCAGGCAATGACAGTTGAGCTTCTGGAGACTGTCTGCGCCCTTCCAACAGGCGCACAGCCCAGCACATAGTATAGTAACTTAATTACTCGACAACGGGGCCGACAAAGTACCTGTTATTATCGATGGACCTTTGGGTGAACGCCCTGCCCATGGTGCGTGTGGCGACCCGAACGCGGGTGAATCTGATTGGTGGCGGTGCTATTTATGGAAAATATCGGGCATTTTTCGCCGCCAGCCTGAACGGCCAAGGCGGAGCCTGCGAAGGAGGGATCGCAGGCTCCGGCATGTCCCGCCGTCAACAGGCCGCTCGGGCGGGGGGAGAACCAAATTGCGCCTATGAAGCATGGCGCGCCAGCAAGCCCGGACGCGGGCTTGGGCCTTAAGCTAGCTCGGGGTTTCAGAGCTGCGCGCTTGCTTTTCGGCGTATTTTCGTGCCCGCTCCATAAAGCGTCTGTTCATGCGGTCTTCGGCCTCTTTCGAGCCGTCATGGAACGTGCCGAACCACTTGTCGAGCGGGATGACACCGTCGGCGTAATTGCACTCGAAGAACTTGTGATGCAGGTAGTGGTCGTAGGCGTGGGTGTCGATGGCGGCATCGTCTGCGATCACGATCTTATCGAAGCCCGCATGGCCAGGGGCTGGCGCGAGGGCTGCATGGGTCAGATGGAAGAGGGCATGGATCGGATTGGAGGGTACGATCCAATGGATGAGCGCGCCCGAGAAATACAGCAGATGCTCTACGGGGTGCATCGCAAGGCCAGACCACGGGCCGGGGTTGCCATTGTTATGATGCAGCTTGTGAACGGCATGATAGAGCGGCGGCCAGTGAATGAGGCGATGGACCAGATAGAAATGCAGGTCGCGGAATGCCGGGATCAAAAGCATGATCACAGTGCAGTAAACCGGATGTTCGGCGAAATCGACATAGGGAATGATGCCGTTCGCGAAAGCCCATAGGGTCAGGACTTCGAAGGCAGTCCAAAGCGGGACCGCGCTTGCGAATGTCCAGATCACATTGTCGATGGTCTGATTGCTGAAGAGAAATGCCGAATTGTTTTTGGACGGCCACTTGCCGTTATATTTGAAACTCGTGCCCTGCTTCTTCTGCATGTAAAGCCGCAAATGAAACGCACCGAAGAACAGGAAGACGAGGGTGGCATTGCGCGCGAGAAGATAGGCGATCCAGCCCGGCTCAAGGGTCTTCATCGTCTCCATCGAGGGTGTCGCATAGAACCACAGCAGCGTTGCGACGACAGCATAGACGGCGTTCCAGGGCATGAGATAGCCCGGATATCCAAAGAACCATTTCAGGAAGGCGGCCGGCTGGGCCGGCCAGATGAAGACAGGAGGATATTTGAGAAGCTTGTTGGGCTTCCAGTCCCCTCGTTTGTCGCGCGTGCCGTAGAGCGTGTCATCCATCGTGTTCCTCCCAATTTCCGGAATGCATGCGATCAGTCTCACCGACGCCGGTTCGAAACGACAGCAGAGTTTTGATGAAAATTACTCAGACCAACCGTGAGGACTTTGCTCTATCAGGTGGCGGCGGGTGAGAAGGGAGGCCGCCGGCCTCCCCATGTGCGTCACCCTAGCGTTGCCACTGATAGAATGTCGTCAGGTTCAGCTCAGTTGAGATGCTCGAACTGGACCATGTTCTGGTTCGTCACCAGCTTGAAAGGGATCCAGACTTCCCTGTCGATCTGGTCACCCTTGATAGCCTTCACCGCGGTGTCGACAGCGCCTCGACCCTGCGCCTTGGCATCCTGGAACACGGTGACCTTGAGGTCGCCGGCCTTCATCGCCTGAAGAGCGTCGGGCGTGGCGTCGATGCCCGCAACGAGGGTCTTGTCCGTTGAGCCGCCGGCGTTCTTGATCGCGGCAATCGCGCCAAGCGCCATCTCGTCATTGTTGGCGATCACGGCATCGAATTTCAGGCCGCTGGTCAGCCAGTTCGAAACAAGGTCGGCGCCGTCGACACGGCTCCAGTTGCCGACCTGCTCGCGAAGGACCTTGATGCCGCCGCACTCACCGGACTTCAAGACGTCATGCACGTCCGCAGTCCTCTGTCGGGCGGCTTGGCTGGTGAGGTCGCCGATCATGATGACGATGTCGCCCTTTCCACCCAGCATGCGACAGACTTCCTTGGTCTGCAGCGTTCCAGATTCTGTTTCGTTCGATCCCACGAAGGCCTGCTTCTTGCCAAGGCTCGTCAAATCGGTCGGCTGTATATTGACATAGATCAGCGGAATGCCTGCCGCTTCTGCGATCTTGCTCATTGCCGGTGTGCCGTCGGAATCCACAGGATCAACGATGATGGCCGAGACGCCGCCGGCCGCGAAGTTTCGCACCTGATCCAACTGCTTGTTGACGTCGTTGGCGGCGTCTTCCACCTGCAGATCGATGCCTTTGGTCTTGGCGTAGTCCTGCATGCCGTTGGCGATCAGGGTTTGAAAATTGGTCGTCAGATAGCCCATCGAAACGCCGATCCGATCGGCGGCATAGGCTCGCGACGACAGCACGAGCACCAGCGCACTTGCGCCAAGAAATTTCAGCATGTTCTCCTCCCAGGAAACAACGACCCAATCAGTCGCTGGAAAAAGTTACCGACAGCGCCTGTTAACGTCCGAGAGTATTTTGATGAAAAAACCTCAAGGCTCGCCGCGCGCAAGCACATCCGCTTTGCAATGAAATATCGCTATGATCAAAACCCATCACCGGACGGTCTCGCAAAGGCATGGAATTCGTGATCTGTGCAGCCCATGGAGGGGAGGCGCCATGCAGGACATGCTCATATTCCAGTCGCTTTGGGCCATGGAGCGACGCAGCGCGAAATATCCGGAGCTCTCCCTCGAAGAGAATTTGGACAAGATCGCAGCGGCTGGCTTCGACGGCATCAGTGCCCATTGGTCCGATCGCGACGTTGTCCGCCGGGTTGCCGGCCTGCTCAGGCATCATGGTTTGCAGGCTGAAGGGCAATGCTTTCCGAAGACTATCGACGACCTGAAGCCGGTGCTTGAGATCGCCTCCGAATGCAATGTGCATCACCTCTGCCTGCAGCCCGACGTGCGGTTACGGCGCCTGGAGGATTGCCTTCCCTTGCTTGAGGGCTGGCAGCGGTTGGGCGAGGAGGCCGGCATCGATGTCCTCATCGAGACACACCGCGACCGTATGACGACCGATCTATTCTTCACGCTCGATCTGCTCGATCGCTTTCCGGATTTGCCGCTTTTGGGGGATGTCTCTCATTTTCTCGTCGGCCGGGAATTCGCCTGGCCGGTATCCGACGAAAACCATGCGCTCATCCGCCGGATACTCGATAATTCCTGGGCCTTCCACGGCCGGGTCGCCTCGCGTGAGCAGGTCCAGATCGAAATCTCCTTTCCGCATCATCGGCCCTGGGTCGATCTTTTTCTCGGCTGGTGGGAATACGGCTTCAGTAGCTGGCGAAAACGCGCAGGCAGCGACGATGTCCTCACTTTCACCTGCGAGTTAGGACCGAAGCCCTATGCGATCACGGGAAGGGATGGCGAGGACACCACGGACCGATGGGAGGAATCTCTTCTTTTGATGCAGGAGGTGCGTGCGCTCTGGGCAAGAACTGCCGGCTGACGCGAGTTTGCTGAATGTACGCTTTGCTCTCCGAAGGCGACCCTATTGTTGGGTCGCCGAAGCCGAAGCTGGCGAAGGTAGCGGCGATCTCTACAAGGCAGCGATCGCCGCATGTTCAAACGCATGTGGCCGTCTAGTATGGCCTCAACCCGGCAAGCGGTCAGTAGTCCCAGAAGACCGGCACCCAACGAAAGTGATCGCCATCGACCGCCACCCGGCCGACGGACGGGAATGGCAGGTGTGTAGCCACCAACTGTTCGCCGGTCGCCGCCAGCTCTGTCAAAAGACGGACGCGGACGCGGGCGGCCTCTTCGGGGTCATGTTCGAAGCCGTTGTACCAGTCGGGATGTTCGAAGCCGACCGCGAATACGGCGTCGCCGGCAAATGTCAGCCGATCTCCGCCGGATGCCAGGCGGACTACACTGTGGCCGGGGGTGTGGCCGCCGGTGCGATGGACGATCACCCCTGGTGCCACCTCGTATTCATCATCAAACAGCCGGAAATGGCTGCGGTACTCTTCTGCGAAGCGCTTTGCCGTTGCCCGAAGCGCGTCCGGAAAGCCTGGCGGCATGGCGACATGGCTGAAGTCGGGCGCCTCCCAAAACTTGACCTCGGCGGTAGCCACGTGGATTCGCAGGTCCGGACGCAGGCGATCCTTCACCCCCTCGACGAGGAGGCCGCCGATGTGGTCCATATGCATATGGGTCAGCACCACGTCAGTCACGGATGCAAGATCGATACCGGCGGACTCCAATCGCTTGATCAACTGACCAGCCCGCGGCAGGTTCAAGTTCGGATCCAACCCGAGCCCGGCGTCGATGAGGATGGTCTTCCCACCGCTGCGTACCAGGACTACGTTCAGCGACCAGTCGAAAGCGTCCGGCGGCAGGAACATATCGTTCAGCCAGGCCGCGCGGTCGGCCGCCTCGGCATTATGTCCCAGCATCGTGGTCGGGAGCGGTAGCACCCCGTCGCTGACCACCAGTACGTCAATCTCGCCGATCCGCACCGCATAGCGCGACGGAACCAGATCATCGGGGCCCGTTTTGACGGGTTGAGATGCGTTATCCAATCTCATCTTTGTTTCCTGCTGACCAATCGTGCGGGGTTTTGTTTCTGCCTGCGACATGATGCGCTCCTATTTTGCGTGAACGAGACGTGTCGGCTACGAGCCACGTGGCGAACTCTATGTTGAAGCGAATTGGCAATCGATCGGGTCAAGGGAGAGGGAAGGCTACACCTGAGGACAGGGCAGTCTGTACCCTCAGCTGACAATGTTAGCGGTCTTGCCTATTACACGAAGATGGATTTTGAGGACTATGGCAGGCTCATCGACGTTCCGCTCCTGGATGGGACACCCGTCGATCGGATCAAGAAGCGCTTCAACTTGGGCGCTACACGGCATACGCCTATTTGAACTCATCGATGGTTTCGGCAAGAGCCGAGATTTCGCAATGAAATCCCCGGCGGTGAAGGCGCTTTTGAGCGCCTTGCCTGTTGATTTGCACTGATGGGTTGGATGCCCCTCCCGCCGGCATCTTAGTTTGCCAAGATGGTGATGCGTTGCGTCACCAACAGTGGAGGAGGCATCCAACCCCTCAGTGCAAATCAATATCCGCGATAGAGTGGACTGGCTAATGTCAACGACTTCCGCCGCCGCTGCCAATGACCCATGGTCCATAAGCGCTGGCTCTTCCGGCGTTGGCGTTACTAGCCCTTCGCATTGTCGGGCCTTTTCCTCTCTCATTCTCGATCCGGTCCACGTCGGGAACCACGTCATCTGTAGTGGCGCCACCATTTCGTTCAGAGCACTTACAAATTGATCAAAATATCAAATTGACAAAATGTACAATTCGATGCTCAATACTCTTGGAGGCGGAGAGGTCGAGCGCGTAAAGGACTACCCGGTCAAAGAACGCGGAGCTGCAAAGACGGCTTGAGGAGGCCGGCTATCGCTGCAGCACGGCAGACCAAATCCAGCACGGAATGAATGGCTGTATAAGCCAGGCGCTCACTTGGAATGCCAGCGATTATTTTTCAACAAGGGAGGAGTTACACATGAACATTGCATCGAGCACGGGACTTCAGAGCTTGGAGTCCATTGTCAATCATGCCGGAGGACCGGTAAAATTACTTCGTGGGTCCAACATTGGGCCTTACACGTTCCCCGTTATCCCAGCGGAATTTACAAACTGGCGTGACGAGGTAAGGTCTTGGAAGGATAGCGTAGCTCTGCTCGAGCTCTCCTATCATATGACGGAACTGCATCTTCGTGGACCAGATGGGGTTAAATTTCTTTCGACGCTGGCGACCAATAAGCTCAATCCCTTCCCAGTGTTGCGCGGCAAGCAGTTGGTGCTGGTTGGCCACGATGGCTACATGATCGGCGACGCGATTGTCTTCCGGGAGGAAGAGGAATTCCTGCGTATCGTCGGCGCACCATTTGCCAGCGACTGGATCCAGTACAATGCTGAAATCACTGAAATGAACGTCACCGCGGTACGGGATGACAACTTCTCGGTCCGTTCGGGGACGCGCGATGTTTTCCGCATCCAAGTCCAGGGGCCGAACGCGCTAGCCTTGGTACGTGAAGTGTCGAACGGCACGCTGCCGGACATTAAGTTCTTTAGCATTGGCGAATTCCAGATCGCCGGCCACACGGTTCGCGCACTGCGCCACGGCATGGCCGGAGAGCCTGGATTCGAGATATACGGACCATGGGATATTCAGCAGGACGTTCGCGCCGCGCTTGACGAAGTCGGGCAAAAATACGGAATGCGCAAGATCGGAGCGATGGCCTATTCGACCACGGCTCAGGAATCCGGCTGGATGCCGATGCCCCTTCCGGCCATCTATCATAGCCCCGAAATGAAGCCCTATCGCGAATGGCTGAACCAGTATTTCTTGGAGTCGGTCGGCTCACTTGGCGGCAGCTTCCTCTCCGACAACATCGAGGATTACTACGTCGATCCGGTCGAAGTCGGCTATCGGTCGCTAATCGACTTTGACCACGATTTTATCGGAAAGGAAGCCCTGCGAGCTCGGCTTGCTCATCCGAAACGCACCAAGGTAACTCTCGAGTGGAACAACGACGACGTCATGGCGTGCATGAATTCGTCGCTGACCGATCCTAACAACGGTGGCATGTTCATGAAAATGCCAAATCCTATGTATGCGACCTTTCAATCGGATGCCGTCATGAGGGGCGGCAAACATGCAGGCATTTCGCAGTGGCTTGCATTTTCTGCCAATGCCAACCGGCTCATTTCACTAGCTCTCGTCGAGCTTGAGCATGCGGAGCCCGGCACGGAACTTACTGTGCTTTGGGGGGAGCCGAATTCCCAGCGCCTGCCCGTCGGCAAGAACCAGCATCGGGAAATTCGCGCCACGGTCGCACCGGCTCCGTATTTTGATAAGGTTATAAAGACCCGCCATCAGTGATCTCTGATGTCGCTTTTCTAATGAACCAAGCTCCGTGACGAATGGCATCGCTGCCCGGCCGACCTTTGCCGGGCAGCGGCGGACGGTCGTGAGCAATTTTCTTGCGCGATCCCGGCGTATCAAGCCTGTGAGGATCGGCATTTTCCCGAAAACCGCTAAGGAGAGCCACTGCATGATGCAAAATGTAGAGATAGCGGAAGCCTCAGTTGGGGAACCCGAGGCGCTACCGCATGCTACGCTATTTGACAGTTTTTCCATCGAGATCACCGGGAAGGATACTGCCGCGCTGCAAGGCGCGAGCCACCTGTTGGCGCCCGCGACAAGTGTGTCAATTGCTTCTATTCCCGGTGAAAGCCACGACGCACGAGTTGCCGCAGCGGTCACTGCGAGACGATTAGGGTTTCAGCCGGTACCGCACATTTCCGCCAGACGCATCCTCTCAACTGCGGAGCTTGATGCTCTATTGGCGCGATTTATCAGGGAGGCGGACGTCCACAGCCTGTTTGTGGTGGCCGGAGATCCTGACGTGCCCATGGGGCCATATGGGGACTCTTTGGCCCTTATCCGCTCAGGATTATTGTCAAAGTACGGCATCAGGAAAATCGGCATCGCCGGATATCCCGAAGGCCACCCCAAGATCAATAGCCCGATGCTTTTCGACGTGCTGCGGGAAAAACATGACCTCCTTACAGCCGCTGGACTGGAATATGACATAACGACCCAGTTTTCTTTCGATGCCGAACCCGTCATCGGGTGGATCGAACGCATTCGCAAGCTGGGCATAACAGCTCCCATACGCATTGGTGTTCCGGGTCCCGCCAGTGTGAAAACCCTGTTGCGTTTCGCAACGATCTGCGGCGTGGGAGCGTCCGCTAAGGTCATGACAAAATATGGGCTTTCAATTGGGAAGCTGCTAAATACGGCCGGTCCCGACGTGTTTGTGAGCGAGTTGATAAGAAGGCTCGCTCCCGCCGCGCTCGGCACAGTGCGCTTGCATTTCTATCCATTTGGCGGCGTTGGGAAAACGGCCGAGTGGATCCGCGATTTTCCGTCAAATCAAAGATAACGCAGGGCTCTATGTGATGAACACATCGTCTGCACGGGTAAACTATGTGCTGGCTCTATCTTGTCAGGATATGCCCGGAATTGTTTCGGCAGTTACCGCTGAACTTGCCGCCCTCGGCGCTAATATTTCCGATTCCAATCAATTCTAGGATCGGTACTCCAACTCCTTTTTCATGCGCATCGCTTTTTCGGCTCCATTGGATGTTACGGAAGAGGTGG
Source organism: Rhizobium sp. NXC24 (assembly GCF_002944315.1). Lineage (NCBI taxonomy): Bacteria > Pseudomonadati > Pseudomonadota > Alphaproteobacteria > Hyphomicrobiales > Rhizobiaceae > Rhizobium > Rhizobium sp. NXC24. The sequence continues at coordinate 1,327,310 of NZ_CP024314.1, read as the reverse complement.
TCAGACGCTCCCTGAAATCGCCAATCGAGCGATATTCCATGAAACTCGAGCTGAACGATGCCGCGTGCAAACCGCGAGTCATCATCATGGTTTCCAAATTCGATCACGCGCTCTTGCATCTGCTCTATCAAATCCGGGTCGGATGGTTGAATGCAGAAGTCGCGGCAATTGTCTCAAATCATCAGGACTGCCGCGATGCCGCAGAACGTGAAGGCATTCCATTTCATTATCTGCCGGTGAGCAAAGAGACGAAGCTTCAACAGGAGGAAAAACTCTTGAAGCTGATAAGCGAGACGCAATCGGACCTGATCGTTCTCGCGCGTTACATGCAGGTTCTGTCAATAGAGCTTTCAAGTCGTCTGTTCGGAAAGATCATTAATATCCATCACTCGTTCCTACCAAGCTTCAAGGGCGCCAAGCCGTATCATCAGGCCTTTGAAAGAGGTGTCAAACAGATTGGTGCCACAGCACATTACGTAACGCCAGATCTGGACGAAGGGCCGATTATAGAACAGCAGGTGGAGCGGGTGCACCATGCCATGAGCGTGGAGGACCTTGTCGCGACCGGTCGCGATATTGAAAGCCGGGTCTTGGCTTGGGCCGTCAAAATGCATCTTGAAACCCGTGTCATGCGAAATGGTCTCAAAACCGTAGTCTTCGCATGAAAATGGCGCGCAGGTTGATCCCGACATAGGGCATCGGCTGCTGGTCTTCCGTTGGCCGACGAGGCATTGTTCAGCCAATGCTTTTCCGCCTTGGAGTGCTGGTTAATAGGTAAAACTACCTGCATTGTCTTGAAAATGGTTTCGTGACATGACCGGCCTAGGTCCGCTGCAGTGAGTGGGAATCTATTTAGGCATGGCGCAAAAAATAAGCCCCGAACGGCGCGTTCAGATCGGTAAGGAGAAGCGTGCTCGTACCCGAGCGACCATTCTCTCGGCAGCCTTTGACCTGCTCGGCCGGCCACACGGACGGTCGACGCGTATTGAAGAAGTGTGTCTAGCCGCCGTCGTTTCGCGGGGGACCTTTTATAACTATTTTTCCGACATCGACGAACTCTTCGAGGTGCTCACCTACGAGATGAGCCATGAGTTCAATATTGCGGTGCAGGAACTCATGCAAACACTTCCCAATTGTGCAATGCGTGTCGCGCTGGCCATCCGCTATTACCTGCATCGCGCGCGTCAGGATCGTTCCTGGGGCTGGGCGATGGTGAATCTGTCTGGTGTTGGGCCTATTTTCGGTACGGATACGTTTCAATACGCAACGGCCTCTGTTCAAGAGGGCGTCAGCTCAGGTGAATTCCAAGTGCAAAGCGTCACAATCGGGCGGGACATGATGATTGGAACCGTGCTCGCATCGATGACAACGCTCCTCCGGGAGGAGCAGGAAGAGGATTATCCTGAAAAAGTTGTCCGTCAGATTCTGTCCGCCTTCTGCGTGCCGGCTTCCATCATCGACGTCTGCGTAGCAATTGAATTGCTCAAGCTGCCACTCCAACGGCCTTAAGCCATAAAGTCTCAACCGCCCAGAGCGGCGTTGTCGATGTTCTAAGCCAAGCGAGCCACTTCCAGCTCATCAAGCGCCGGACTTAAAGCCGCCGAGACCGCTTCCTTAAAGCCGATTGTCAGCTTTCAATCGCTGCAATCTCCGCAGTAAGCCAGGCGCGGAAGGCTTCGAGCGGCGGGTAATTGGCCCGCGATTGCGGCCAGACGAGCCAGTACGATCCGGAGCCCGGCACCGATCTCTTCAGGACCGGTGCCAGGCGCCCTTCGATTATTTCAGTGGATGCTTGACCAGGAATGCGCCCAACCGCGGCGCCAGCCATCGCGTACCGAAAGCCGGCAGGATAGCCAGCGACAGGGTGCCGCCGCCTGGGTTGGCGGCGAATGCCATGCTGCCCCGCTGGATGAGATCGAGCGCGCGGCTCATCCCGCCCGTAGGCATGGGCTGCTTCCGTCGGAATGAGCTTCTGCCTGTGTCGCTCGAAAAGCGGTCGGCCAAGCTGCTGCTCCAGATTCTGCATGAGATCTATCCGATCTATGCCTATGGCTCGGAAGAACAGCGAGACAAATATCTACCGGGCCTCGTGTCCGGTGAATTGATCGGCTGCTTCGGCCTGACCAAACCGGATGCCGGCTCCGATCCCGGCGGCACGAAGACCCGCGCCGAGAAAATTGAGGGCGGGTATCGCCTGCGCGGCTCCAAGATGTGGATCTCCGATGCGCCAATCGCCGATGTCTTTGTCGTCTGGGCGAAGTCGGAAGCCCATGGCGGGTAGATCCGCGGTTTCATCCTCAAAAAGGGTATGAAAGGCCTGTCGGCGCCAAAAATCGGCGGCAAGCTGTTGCTGCAGCCTCTATCACAGGCGAGATCGTGATGGACGGCGTCGAGGTCGGCGAGGACGTCCTGCTGCCGAACATTTCGGGTCTCAAGGGGCCGCTCGGCTGCCTGAGCCGCGCCCGTTATGGCTTTTCCTGGGGCGCGCTCGGCGCTGCCGAGGATTGCTGGCTGCGTTCGCGGCAATATGGACTGGATCGCGTTCAATTTGGCAAGCCGCTGGCTGGCACTCAGCTCTTCCAGAGGAAGCTGGCGGACATGCAGACGGAGATCGCGCTGGGGCTGCAGGCTTCACTCCGCGTAGGGCGACGATGGACGAGCACAACTTCGCGCCGGAGATGATCTCTATCGTCAAGCGCAACATGGCCATTCTTCTTCTGGCTGATCATGACAGCAACCATCTATCCGACCAGACCGCCAAGACGCTGACGGCGGCGACCCAGATTGCCAAGGGAACGGGAAGCGACGTGCACATCCTCGTCGCCGGCGCTGGCGCCCACACTGCGGCCGAACAGGCAGCGAAACTCTCCGGCATCTCCGGGGCGATCCAGCATCTGGCCGGCATGAAGGATTCCAAGGTGATCGTCGCCATCAACAAGGACGAGGAGGCGCCGATCTTCCAGGTTGCCGACTACGGTCTGGTCGCCGATCTGTTCGAGGCATTGCCGGGACTCGAAAAGGCGCTGTGTCTCTGACACCGCGCCGGAAGCGGTCGGCGCCGGATTGCTCTTTGGACAATATCAAAGACCCAGTTCGCGCTTTGCCATCATGAAACCGCGCGCATCGTTAATGCAGTCAACGGCAATCAGCGTATTTTCCTTGAAGTAGGAAACCTTGAGGCCGCCTTCGTTGGCACTCGCTAGGGTCTCCGCGCGCTCATAACCGCGGTTGAAACCCGCGATCTGCAGTTTCGTCTGGTATTGATCAGACCAGAACCAGGGGCGCGGGCAATAGGGTGTTGCTTCACCAAGAATATTGCGTGCCACATGCTCCGCCTGATCGATCGCGTGCGGGACGGATTCGATACGGATCATTTCGCCGTTGTGAATGAAGGAGGCGCAGTCTCCGGCCGCCCAAATGTGTGGATCGGTCGCGCAGCCGAATTTATCGACGACGATCCCGCCGTCAGTCTTCAGCCCTGCCGCTTCGGCAAGTTCCGTGTTCGGACGCACACCGATACCGGCGACCACCGCATCGACGATGACTGAGGAATCATCGTCAAGAACTGCCTTGATCGCTGCGCCTTCCGGCTTCAAGTCACGAAGGCCGACACCCTCGCGAATATCGACGCCCTTCGAGATGTGAAGCGTTCTGAAATAATCCGCCGTAGGTTCGGCGGCGACCCGGTTCAGGATGCGTGGGGACATTTCCACCAGCGTGACCTCGGCGCCGGCCTGCCGCGCGGCAGCAGCTACTTCAAGGCCGATATAGCCGCCGCCGACCACCAACAGCCGGGTGTCCGGCTTCATGATCGCGCCAAGACGATCGGCATCCGCCTTGTTGCGCAAATAGAAGATGTTGGTGATGCCCTCGCACATTCGGGCCGGCAATCGGATAGGATCGGCGCCGGTCGCCAGAATGACGTTGTCATAGGGGAAGCGGTCATTGGTTGTGACGACCTGCCGGTCGATGCGATCGATTTTCAGAACCGGTTCGTTGTTCAGCACCTTGATGTCCTGCTCGGCAAAAAAAGTTTCGTTGCGAAACGAAAGACGATCGGCCTCAAGCTTTCCAAGCAGATAAGCCTTACTGAGTGGCGGGCGTTGATAAGGCATGACGCCCTCGTTGCCAAACATCGTGATCGAGCCCTCGAACCCGAGCTGACGCAGTTTTGCGCCGGCAGCGAAACCCGCTTGTCCCGCACCCACTATCATTACCCGCGCCGCCATGATTTACATCTCCGATGCGATGCGAACGACCGCGCCATTGAGACGCCCGTCAACCCGTATCTGGCAACTCAGCCGGCTGCCGGGCTCCCGCGGCGCGGTCGTGAAGTCAAGCATGTCGTTTTCATGCTCGCTGATCGGATCGAGGATATCGATCAGGGTATTGTCCACGATCACGTGGCAGGTGCCGCAGGCGGCCGCGCCATTGCATTCGGCAACGATGCCCGGCACCGAATTCTGCAGAGCTAACTCCATGAGACTGAGGCCCTCGCTGGCCGAGCAGGCTTTTTCCCCCCCGTTAGGAAGAATGAATGTGATCTCGGTCATTTTTGTTCTCCTCCGACGATTTTCGCTTCACGCGTCCCAGACGACCGGCAAGGTAACCGGTCCGCGGAAGACCCATCCTTGAATGAGCACTGCTTCGGGGTCTTTCAGGCGTAGATTCTTCAGACGATCGAACAACCGCGGCACGACGAGGCGGCCGACCATATGGCGGGCGACCCAGGTGCCGGCGCAGAAATGCGCGCCTGCACCGAAGGCAAGGTGGGATTTCTTCTCGCGAAAAACGTCGAAACGATCCGGATCGACGAAACGGCTATCGTCGCGGTTGGCTGCCCCAACACAGAGGCCCACCTGATCGCCCGCGCGTAATTCGACGCCTGAAAAGACGACGTCCCGCGTGACCCGGCGTGGATACATGCCGATCGGAGAAATCCAGCGGACCGATTCCTCGAACGCAGTCGGCCAAAGATTCGGATCGGCTTTGAACCTCTCAAGCTGGTCAGGGTTTTTGAGCAGGCCTAGCACCATTGTGAGTATGGAATCGCGTGGCTCGTTGAGACCACCGCCGACAGCAACCTTGATGTTGGCGTAGATCTGCTCGATCGTGTGCGGGTCGTCCGCATGGATCATCGACGACAGGACGGAGGTGTTGGGATTGTCGCGATGATAGGGAAGAGAGCGTTCGATTGCATCCTCCACGCCTTTCGCCGCCTCCGCCGCCTTACGGGCGATCTCCGGATCGCCGGAATAGTTGCCGGCGCCGTCGATCAGCGACTGCGACCAGAGCGCCATCGTCTGCCAGTCGACATCGAGAAAGCCCAGCACCTCGGCAAGTGCGCGTCCGGCCATGGGCGCGGCCAGGGTATTGAAAAGATCAGCCTCGCCGTCATTTTCGAAACTAGATACAATCTCGTCGAATATGGTTTCGAGCTTCGGGGCCCAGCAGGATTTAACTGCGCCGGGGCGCAAAGCCGGCTCCACCGCCTTGCGTTCACGGGCATGGGCCTCGCCGTCCTTGCGCATCATGGTGTGGCCCATGACCTTGTTGACCAGAGACTGCGGGTTTTCTGACGAAAAAAGTTCCGGATCGCGTTCCATCGCCATGATATCCTCATAGCGCGTGGCAACGAGGATGTTCGCCGCCTCGATGCGGACCACTGCAGCCATGTCGCGGGCGCGCTTGAATGTGGGATAAGGATCGGCCAGAAGTTCAGCCAAAGTGACGTCGGAAATGACCGGCGGGGTTACCGTTGTCTCTTCGGTAAGCATTGCTTCTCCTCCCATCTTGCCCTCCCAAGCAATTTGATACCAGGCAGGTTAGGCGATGGCTTCCATTCTGCCAATTGGATGGATACGATAGAAGTCATCGAAGAATTAGATGACGTGGGGGAGTGTCATGATCCCGGAAGATTTGGCGCAGATCGACCTTAGGTCGATGCAATTACTGGTGACGGTGCACGATACTGGCTCATTCTCGGCCGCAGCCGTACAGATGGATGTCAGCCAATCGACGGTGAGCTATACGATCGACCGGTTGAGGCGCGCCTTCGGCGACCCGCTGTTCGTTCGTCAAGGCAACAGCATCGCGGAGACGGACAAGTGCCGCGACCTCGTCAGCCATGCACGCGAGGTTGTCAACCGCATGCTGGCGATCGCAGTGCCGGTAGAGTTTGATCCGACGACCGCCGAGGGCGGGGTGACCCTTTCGTGCAACCATCATGAGCGTTTCCTGCTGATGCCGAGTTTCATTGCGGCGATGCGGCGGTTGGCGCCGAACGTCGTCATCAACATCCTGGAGTCGGCGGTCAACGGCAAGCAGCAGCTGAAGGAGAACATTGCGGACATCGTGCTCGGCCCCGTCCGTATCCTGGGGGAGGGTTATTTCCGCCGGCACATCTTTTCGGATCACTATTCCTGCGTCATGGATCCGGGCAACCCCCTTGCGAAGGGAGAGATGACGCTGGAGCGCTTTCAGAGAGCTACGCATGTCGCCGTCACCCATAACGGCCAATGGCAGGCGCTCTACTTCAGCGCCCTGCGCGAACGCGACATCCTGCTGAAACCGCAACTCACGCTTCCAAGCCATGACAGTCTTGAATTGATGATAACCGGCACCGATCTCATAGCCACCATTCCGAACCGACTAGCGACCACCTATGCCGGGAGGCTCACGGTGCGCCGCTTCCCAATCCAGATTCCGATCGAGATCGATATGTATTGGACGGAGCGGACGCATCGCTCGGGCCTCCATCGCTGGGCCCGCCAGCTTCTGGCCGATGTGGCAAGGTCGCAGGCACCCGAGCAGACGGCGCGTCCCTGAAAAACGAAAAGGCGCCAAGGATTGCCGGCGCCTTCCGCTGTCTTGGGTAACAGGATTCTACTTGGCGCCGACAAGCACGACGGCGATCGTTGCCGGTTGGCTGGTCGGATTGCGCCAGGCATGGCGAGCGCCGTGCTGGACGAAGCTATCACCCGACTTCAGCTCGACGGCGATGCCGTCGTCCAGCTCGAGGGTTATCGTGCCGCTGATGACAACGCCATAGTCGAGTGTTGGCGTCGTATGCATGCCGGGATTGTCCATCTCGAAATACTCAGCGATACCGGGCGCCGCGACGGCATGCTCCGGTCCGGCAAGCTCCGGCCGGAAATTCGGCGACATCATTACCGAATCCGGTGGAAAGGTGATGATGAAAAACGTCGAGGAGCCGGCGGCCGGATGGAGAAGCGTGCCGTCACTTGCCATTGGATCGTTGCCATCGAAGGGCAGGGCAGGGGGCGTGGCGACCGTCCATATGGGGGCCGAAACAAAGCCCGGCGTGTGCTTGAGTGCCATTTCGCGCGGCGATGCGCCGTCGCTGATCACGACCGATTTACCGGATGCGTTTTTCGCGGTGACAACACGTCTGAACGTCATGATTTCCTCCCGAATGACGAACGAGGCTGAAAGTTGGCCGGCCGCTTGGAAATGCAAGCGGGCCTGAATGACTTCAGGGGCAAATGATGTAATTCGAAAAGCCGCCGTGGCGCTGCTCGATACCGGAAATCGCGTTGTTAACGTCCGAAAGCGGGAAGCTTTTCGTCTCGAGAACGGAAAGATCAACGATGCCGGCTTCCACCATGTCCGCCATTTCCTGTCCCTCCGCCGTGGTCAGCCAAGCGGAGCCATAGAGGCGCTGGTTGCGATCCATCAGGCGATGGACGTCGAGTTCGACCGGACCTGCAATCGCGCCAATATCGACGGCAACGCCGCCGCGGCGCAGGCTGAGCAGGCCCTGGCGGAATGTATCATGTCCGGCACCAGGACCATTGCAATCGAGGAACGCGTCGACACCTTCGCCGTCGGTCTGTGCCATCACCCAGTCAGCGACGCTGCCGTCCTCAATCGAAAAAATTTCGATGCGGTCCGATGCCAAGGCCTTGATTTCTTCAAGCAGTTTCCTGTTACGGGCGGTAATGAGAAGCTTTTTCACGTTCATGGCAAGGCCGAAGATTACCGCGCCGATGCCGAGCGTGCCGGTGCCGCCGTTGACCAGAATGGTGTCGCCCGGCCCGGCGTTGACTTTCTTCAATGCCGAATAGGCAGTGCCAAGGTAGCCGAGGCGCGCGGCTTGGCCGTAGTCCATGTTGTCCGGGATCTTCACGATCGCGGAAGCCGGGGCGACCATGTATTCGCTAAGACCGCCGATTGGATAGTCCTTAAAGGTTTGCAGGGCGTATTCCGAGAAGCCGAAATAACCTTGGAACGCGTAGTGTTTGCAGGAGATCGAGTCGCCGCGGCGGCAATGGCGACAGGAACCGCAGCTGCGACCCGGATTGACGTAGACTCGATCGCCGACCTTGAGACCGTGGATCTGCTTGCCGACCTCGGCGATTTCGCCTGCCGGGTCTAGGCCGAAGACGGCGGGAAGCGGCGGCTGCGGCATGTGGGGGAACCAGGTCGGCCAGTTAGCAAGAATATTGTGCAAATTCGGAACGATTCCGCAGGCCTTCACACGCACGAGGACATCCATGTCGCCCGGCGCCGGCATCGGCAGTTTCTCGATCTCCATTTTGCCGCCAACGGTGTGCATGCGGGCAGCGGTCATGGTCTGGGCGATGGTCATGGATTCCTCCTCAGGTACAGATCTCGATGACCCTTTCACGGGGTCGGGGCGCTCCTCCGCCTGAAAACAGTCGTAATCCGAAAATTTCGAAAATTCAACCTATTTCGTAAATCATAGAGAATGCCAGACATTCTGCGTTGATTTCGCCAATACATGATCCGGCTCTCTTAATGGGAAGGCGAACGCGAGGAGCCGGCTGGCAGCTCGACCGCCACGTTGCGGCAGCAAGCAAGACGAAGGCCGCACGCCGCCTCACTCAGCGGCAGACAGCGACTTCCTCTTCTTCGGCGTCCCGCGTTTCAGATCCGGGAACAAATGCCCGGCGTGCTCGATGACATTTTCGCTTGTTTCACGGATATGCTGGTCGATCAGGCTCAGCGCCTTTTCTTGGTCGCGCGCCAGCGTGGCGTCGACGATCATCTTGTGCTCGGCGGTTTTCTCGCGCCAGTAGGGCCGGAACTGCGACGACATGCGCCGGTAGCGATGCGCCCGCTCGAAGAGCTTGCTCCTGATTTCAAGTAGCACTGGAGATTCGCAGGCTGAAACGAGCGAAGCATGGAACTCCCCGTGCACGGAACTCCATTCCTCGGAAAGGTAGTATTCCCTTCCGAGACGCTGCTGCAGCTTGTCCATGCGATGATAGGTGGCGAGGATATTGCCTTCCCAACGGTCGTCGCCGTTGCGGATCGATTTCACAAGTGCTTCGCGCTCGATCAGAACGCGGACATTCGTCAGATCATTGAGGTCGGCGATCGAAACCGGTGCAACCACAAAGCCACGCTGTCCTTCGGCAATCACCAGATTTTCCGCAGCAAGGCGCGAAAGCGCCTCCCGCAGGGTCGAAAAGCTGACTGCGTACATGGTGCGCAGGGCCTCAAACCGAAGCTTCTCTCCCGGCTTCAATACGCAGTTGATGATGTCCAACCGCATGCGTTGCAGCACATCGCCGGCCCGTGTCTCGCTACCTGTTTTTTGATCTTCCAATAGGCTCTCCCGCTCAATTCTTGCGCATGTCCCATGTGCAGGGATCCACGTTCATGAGATATGAAAAATTTCGAAAAAAATCAACATCTCTGAAATTTTCGCATTGCGAGCGCCTTGCCTGGGTTGCGATCCGAATACTGCCCGTGTTTACGATAATCCTCTGATTTTCGAAAATATGGGGAGATGCGCAGTGCGATATTTGAGTTTCTCGTATAAGGGAGAGGCCAGCTTCGGCTGCGTCGTTGGAAATGCAGTGAGCGATCTCAAAAAACGCACCGGACTGCCCGATCTTACAAGCTACATCGAGGCCAGTTTCGCGGCGCTCGGTAAGGAGGTCGATCTCACGCCGGACTATCCGCTCGCCGACATCCGCTACCTGCCGGTTATTCCGAATCCCTCGAAGATACTCTGCGTAGCGACCAATTATTGGGATCGTGAAAGTGAGGTCGGGCAGAGGCCGGACTATCCGCTGACCTTCTCGCGGTTCGCCTCTTCGCAGACAGGTCACGGCGAACCTTTGCTGAAGCCGGATCTCTCGGACAAGTTCGACTATGAAGGCGAGCTTGCGGTTATCATTGGGAAGGCCGGTCGTCGCATCGCTGAGGCCGACGCGCTTACCCACGTGGCTGGTTACAGCTGCTTCAATGACGGCAGCGTGCGCGACTGGCAGAAACATTCAACGCAATTCACGCCGGGCAAGAATTTCTTCCGCACCGCAGGTTTCGGCCCCTGGATGGTGTCTGCGGACGAAATATCGGTTCCGACGGGGCTTTCGCTCCACACGCGGGTGAACGGCGAGCTCCGCCAGAGCAATGATACCAGCAGGCTCATCTTTCCGATCCCTTGGCTTATTTCCTATTTCAGTCAGTTCACGCTGCTGGAGCCCGGTGACGTGATCGTTACGGGCACGCCCAACGGCTTCGGCTCGACTCGCATGCCGCCGGTCTTCCTTGCAGATGGCGATACGGTGGAGGTCGAGATCAGTGGCATTGGTACGTTGAGCAACACCGTCACGACGGATTCAGGCCCCGCTTAAAATTTCGATATTTTGTAATTTTTCGAAATATCTTGCGAAGCTCCGATGTCTGGCGTATTAAAGCCACAGTCGACACAGGATTTGCCTTGAATTCCAAGGGAGGAATAAAAAATGCACATCGTGCACGCCGTCGGGCACATGAAGGTCAATGTCACCGATCCACAGGCCGTCATCCGCGATGCCACAGAAATCCTCGGCCTGCAGGTCCCACATAAGGATGACCGCCAGACCTGGCTGAGTTCCAATGGACGGGCGGCAGAACTTGTTCTGTTCCATGCCGATGAGAATTCCGCGCATACGATTGGGCTTGAAGCGCTGACGCCGGACCTGGTCGAAGAAGCCGCGTCCCGTATCGAAGGGGCCGGCTGCCGCATCCTGTCGCGTGAGCCGAGCCTCGATTGCATCGCTGCGGGCGTGACCTTTGCCACCCCAGAAGGGCTCCGGTTCGAAATTCACTCGCCAATCCGCAACATCACTTATGGCCGCCGCTATCCGACCACGGGCGTCGGCGCCAACCGGATCGACCACATCAATCTGATCACGCCGAACCCGGCCGCCACCCGCGCCCAACTCGAGGCCATCGGCGGCCTGCGGCTTTCGGAACGCATGGTCAATGACGCACTGAGCTGGATGTATGGCGGCAACCGCCAGCATCATGTGCTGGGCCTCGTCAAGGGCGCCGCCGCCGGCCTGCACCACGTCTCCTTCGAATTCCTGGAGTTCAACCAATATCTCCGGCTCGGCGATATCCTCGATCGATTCGACCGGCAGCTGATGTGGGGTCCCGGCCGCCACCGCCCCGGCGACAACACCTATGCCTATTACACCGATGCCAGCGGAATGATGATCGAGTGCTCCGGTGTAATGGCTCATATCGCCGACGACGCCGATTTCACGCCCAACGTGATCACCAATCTCGATCGCCCCGGCAATGTCCGCGACATGAATGTCTGGGGCACGCCGGCGCCGGCCGAATGGCGCGAATATTTCCACCCCTTCGCCACGCTCGGCTGATCCAATCGAGGAAATTGAAAATGCAGGAAAAGCTTTCCTTCATGTCCGATGGACTGAAACTTTCGGCCGTTCTCCATATTCCCGATAACCGCAAGCCCGGTCAGAAACTGCCGGCCTTCATCGTCTGCCACGGCTTCGTCGGCTCGAAGGACGAAAGCCATGCCCAGATCCAGGCCGAAATGATGGAATCCTTCGGCTATGTCGCCCTCCGGTTCGATTTCCGAAGCTGCGGCGAAAGCGAGGGCGAACGCGCCCAGGTCCGCTGTTTCGACCAGGTGGCAGACGCCAAGAATGCATTGACCTTCCTTACCGGGCGCGAGGAAGTCGATCCAAAGCGCATCGGCATCACCGGCCACAGCTTTGGCGCGGCCGTCTCCGTCTACACCGCCGGTGTCGACGACCGCTTCGCCTGCTGCCTGTCCTCCTGCGGCTGGGGCAATGGCGAGCGGAAGTTCCGCGGCCAGCATCCGACGCCGGAATCCTGGGAGAAATTCGTCGGCATTCTCGAAAAAGGCCGCAAGCACAAGCAGGAAACCGGCGAAAGCCTGTGGATGTCGCGTTTCGACGCCGTGCCGATTCCCGAACATCTGCGCAAGAACCTGTCGCCCAAGGCGATCATGGAGATCCCGGTGGAAACCGCCTGGTCCATGTACAATTTCCGCGCCGACGACGTGGTCGCCAATATCGCGCCGCGGCCGCTTCTGCTCTTTCACACCGCCAATGACACCATCACCCCGACCATCGAATCTGTCCGCATGTTCGAAAGGGCTGGTCAGCCAACCGAACTGATGCTGATCGACACGACCGCCCATTTCCCGCTCGCGCCGAACGACGCGCCACGCACCAAGATGATGATGAAGGGCTGGCTCGACAAATTCTTCCCGTCACCGCTGGGCGTGACGGCATGACTGAGATTCCGCTGAAGAAAGTGATTTCACGCGCGGTGCTGGAGGATTTTTCTGCGGCTCTCCTGGAGGCCGGCGGCTTTAGCCCGGCTTATGCCAGACAATCCGCGGAGCTTCTTATCTGGGCGAACCTACGCGGCGCCGATTCCCATGGCGTACTCCGCATTCCACGCTACCTCGAGATGGTCAAACTCGGCATCGTCAAGGGCGATGCCAAGCCGAGCGTAACGCGCGAATTCGGAGCAATCGCCCGTATCGACGGAGATCTGGTCCCAGGTGCAGCTGGCATGTCGATGGCGTCGGACAAGGCAGTGGAGCTTGCAGGCAAGTTCGGTATCGGGCTTTGCGAGATCACGCGTACCAGCCATTCGGGGGCAATCGGTTATTTTGCCGAGAGGATCGCCAGAGCCGGTATGATCGCTATCATCATGTCGGCGTCCAAACCACTGATGGTCTATCACGGAACACGGGGCGAGGGGGTGTCGACCAATCCGATTGCGATCGGAGCCCCCACCGGAACCAAGTCCGATCCTCTTCTTTTCGACATGTCGACCGCGGCCGTCGCTCTAGGCAAGGTCATGGCCGCCAGGGATGCCGGCAAGCCCATTCCTGCAGACTGGGGTGTCGATGCGGACGGAGTTCCGACCACCGATCCCGCTAAAGTCAAGGCCGTCTTGCCGATGGCAGGACCCAAAGGCTCCGGCCTCTCGCTGATGATCGAGGTAATGGTAAGCCTGCTAGGCGGCAACGCACTGATCGCGCCCGCACTTAATGAGAAGAAAGATAACGGCTTCAACGGATTGGCGCTTGCCATCAATCCACGGGCGTTTGGCCTCTCTAGTCCGGTCGAAGAGGATGTTGCAGGATTGGCGAAGGCGATCAAGGCTCTGTCGCCGGCGTCCGGCGTCCAGGACGTGTTCCTCCCCGGCGAGCGCGGGTTCACGATGGCGAAAAAGTACCTTGCGGAAGGCATTCCAGTTGCAGCCGGCACAGCCAAGCGCCTTGCGGAAGAGGGAGCCCGGCGCGGCGTCCGGGTGCCGACTGAACTCATCTAACGATCAAACCCGGCGCTCGATGGCCGTCGGCATTCAACCCTAGCTGGCCGACGGCCTATAGCGTTCCTTTTTTTTGGAAGATTTCGATGCTTGTCCTGGAAACCGAAATTACCATCGATGCGCCGCCACAGCTCGTTTGAAGCGTTCTTGACGATTTGCAGCGCTATCCTGAATGGAACGAGATCCTGCCCGAACTGAAAGGCCGCACCACCGTCGGCGAGCCGGTCAAGGGCATCTTGCGCTAGAGTGAGCCAGTGCCAGACATTCCGATCGCCCCGACGATCGTCCGTATCGTCGGGGCTCGTGAATTCAGGTGGCTGAGCCGGGCGCCGGATCCGAAAGCTTTCTACGCTGAACACTATTTCTTCCTTCAACCGTTGGAAAACGGCCGCACCCAAGTGGTTCACGGTGAGAGCTTCAGCGGCACAATTGCGGAGGAACGCTGGTCAAGCATCAGCGTCAACCTGAAGCGTGCCTAGGAAAAGCTCAATTCGGCACTAAAGGCGCGGGTTGAAAGCCTGCGCGACACCGCCGTCACTCTGCATCCCGCCGTGGGGGCTCAAGCGACGGGACGGCTTGCAGGGTCGGTGCTGCACTGCCACTGTGCGGACCATCCGGTAGAATTGGAACTCTCCGAACCCATCAGTCACAATCATCTCTGTGGCTGCTTCAAATGCTGGAAGCCAAAGGGCGCTTCATTCGCCCAGATCGCGATTGCCCCAGCCGGTTCGGTGAGGGAGAAGGCCAATGCTTCGAAACTCGAGTGCGTGGATGCTAGTCAGAAGATAGAGCGCTACCGCTGCAAGATTTGTGGCACTTATATGGTGGGCAGCGTGAGCGACAGGGATCACCATTTCTATGGCCTCGACTTTGTGCACCCGGAGCTTGCCGCGAATGGCGAACAGCCGGCCGTGGAATTCGCCGCTTTCGTGTCGTCCTTAGTGGAAGGCGGAACGTCTCCTTCGTCGACCAATAGCATCCGCAGTCGCCTCAGCGAGCTGGGCATTCCCGCCTACGATGCGTTCTCGCCGGAGCTCATGGACATGATCGCCTTGCACAAGGTGAAAATCGAAAATTCACGCCGGCAAGCCGCAGCGAAAGCGCTGCCGGAAGTTGTGGACAGCGATCAGGGAGATTGGGAAGATGGACGTACGCGCCGCCGTAGCCGTTGCCGCCGGTAAACCGCTGGAAATCATGACCGTTCAGCTCGATGGCCCGAAGGCCGGCGAGGTGCTGATCGAGGTCAAGGCGACCGGCATCTGCCATACCGACGATTTCACCCTGTCGGGCGCCGATCCGGAGGGCCTCTTCCCGGCGATCCTCGGCCATGAGGGCGCCGGCATCGTCGTCGATGTCGGCCCGGGGGTGACCTCGGTCAAGAAGGGCGATCACGTCATTCCGCTTTATACGCCCGAATGCCGCGAATGTTATTCCTGCCTCAGCCGCAAGACCAACCTCTGCACCGCGATCCGCGCCACGCAAGGGCAAGGCCCGATGCCGGACGGCACCTCGCGCTTTTCGATCGGCAAGGACAAGATCCATCACTATTTGGGCTGATGCACAAGGGCGAAAGCATCCGCGGCGTCGTGGTCCACTGAGAAAACCGTGTAGGAAAAAGCTGACAAAATTTCCCATCATCAAGCGGGAGCTCGTGCCCTCACCGCGAGGTAACGATCTTCACCCGTTCATCGCAATATGCACCTCTCTTTCGATTGGACTCCAGCCTATGATGTCGAGCCTCGAAGCCCATCTATAAAACTCTCGCAATGCAGGGCATAAGTCTTCACCTAACGGAGTGAGACTATACTGCGCCGGGTATAAAGGATCGCGGCCGTATCTGAGTCCCGTCCCTCAAGGCGGTCTTCGGCGGTGTGGCGGTCTTGGCGGGATGTACCCTGGGTCGCCGATCTGCCGACGGTTGAGGAACGCAAGGCCTGGCGTGCTGCGCTCGACGGCATCCTCGCCCGAGATCCTGAGATCGTCGTGTCGGGTCATGCGATTGCCGCCTGGCCGACGGACGTTTCAAGTGAGAAATATACCAGAGATTACCTTGCCGCCTTTGACGCTGAAGCGGCGAAGGCCTCCGACGCCAAAGCACTGATCGTGGCGAGGAAGAAGCTCTATCCCAATGACGCGATACCGATTTCGCTCGAACTCGGTGCGAAGGTCGCCAAGGGCGAAATGGCTTGGGACGAATGAACTGAGCGAGGCACGGGCCAGTTTTGGATCCACGCTTCGGCTTGATTGTCGGAGCTGCACTACTTTGGTGCTCGAACCTGCCGCATCCAGATTCGTGCGAAGGGCGCCCAACGTCTTTTAACGCGGTGTCCAGTTCTCAACATGCGGAACGATGATCACCCCAACCGGCAAAGCTATTTTGGTGCGGTGGTTGCGCCAGCAGTGTCCAAGCAGCTTCGGGCGACGCCTCTGCAGGCTACAATCTTCCCGATATTGGTCAATGGATTGATAAAAGTGCCGCCGGCGATGAGTGCAGGCACCCTCCGTCCGCCGCAGCATAGTGCCAAACGTGCCGCTATGGGCGGGCATGCAAACGAAAATGAAATGGTCGCCCGGCCCAGGGGCAAAAGTTCTGGGTGTCGAGCTCACAGATGACGATGGTGGCGATGCATCCCCGGGCTCGTTCATGCCATGGGTGGATGCAGCCTTGTATCGAGAGCAAAGGCTTCCTGGAACTTCAGGGCATAGGCACTTGGCGCGCTGCCCGCGAGAAAAATCAGATTCCAGCTATACGGCGAGACCGCGCTCGGGATCGCGACAAATCGGTGGCGTCGAAGCAGATCGTCTCCGAAGGCTTGCTGTCCCGCGCCGGGGATGCCCGGGCGGAGCCAATTGGGATTGGGCACGCTTCCCGGGTCGACGATATGGACATCGGCGGCATCCGCAATGATAGCCGCCGTCAACGTGTGCGCCACCGTGTCGAGCGCCCGAAACCCCTTATGGACCGCGACCTCGAGGATTGCCGTCGCGGGATCGAGCGAACAGTAGACCGCGCGAACGCCCTTGCTGTTCCAGCGGCCGCCGACGCGATAGGCGCCTTCGCCGCTATCCCATGTCGGCGCGTGGACGGCTTGATCGAGCCGCCACGCGACCAGCTCGGTCCCGCCGAGCCCAATTGGCAAAGGAGTCATGCATAGACGCCATATTCGAGACGGTCGAGATGATCCTCAACCAGCTCGACGCCGGCGGGCGTCCCGAGAAGATCGATCGGCCGGCGCTGATCGAGCCCGATCGCCGGGCGCTCGAGCCATTGCTCGGCTTCAGCCTGCGAGCCGAAGATGTCCGTTGCCTTTGCGAGTATCTCCGCGAATTTCCATGCGCGACCGCTCTGTTCCTGGCTGAGCGGCTTGGAGGGCGTATCCTTCCGCCGCTGCCAGGTGCGCAAACTCATGCCCACGGCCTTTTCGAGCGAGTCCGTTTTGCCGATGATGACCAGATGGCCGACAAGGTGATCCAGCGCCGAGGCCGGCAGGCCGCGCAAAAGCAGTTCATGCGCATCGAGAGGGCTGGTCAGGCTGCGCGCAAGCACGCGCGCACCGCCGAGCAGCGCCGCTACCTTCTGCAATTCGCCGGTCGTCGTTTCCGGGATAACTTTCTCTGCCGCAATGGCCATGGGATCATCTCTGCGTCATTTGTCGCTTCATATATGACAGGTGACGCAACTGATTTCAAGGTGACGTTCTACTGCGCCACGGTGTGCAGGGCAGCTTCGGCCTGTGCTTCTTGCCAGCTACTCTGTGGCGCTGAGAAGTCGTACTCCGAATATGACAGGGCTTGCAGTATAGCGGACGCGATCGCGACGCTAACACTCTGTTAACCGCCGAAATTGAGGAAGAACCTAATTAAATGCCAAACCACAGGCCACCAGGCTCGGAATGTAGATTGGGAGCCGATCCGCTGATCAAGAAGGATGGTCAGGAGGAGTTGCTATTCCTCCACGTCGACCGCTTTACCTGCGCCCTCATGAGCGTCTCAATCAAAGCGCTCCGCGCCTGTTGAGCGAAATCGCGTAAACGCTCGTGGTTGCCGTGATGAAGAGCTTGTGTTTGCCACGTCCGCCAAAGCAGAGATTGGAGACGGTTTCGGGGACCAGGAGCTTACCCATGAGATGTCCGTCCGGCGCAACGCAATGGACGCCGTCGCCGGCCGAGGACCAAAGATTGCCGTCACTGTCTATCCGCATCCCGTCGGCACACCCTGGCGAAATTGTATGAAAGACATCGCCGCCGGTCAGGCGCCAGTTTTCTGCGACGTCAAAGACGCGAATACGACGTGGATCGTCGGTGTGCATACGGCCGGTGTCTGCAACGTAAAGCCTCTTTTCATCCGGGCTGAACGCCAGCCCGTTCGGGCAATTGAAATCGGTGAGCACGGCTGCGATCGAACCTGAAGGATCGACACGATAGACGTTGCAGGGCAGTTCCTGCTCGCTTTTGTATCCTTCGTAATCCGTGGCGATGCCGTAATGCGGGTCGGTAAACCAGATGGCGCCGTCGGAAGCCACGATGACGTCGTTCGGCGAATTCAGCCGCTTGCCCTGATAGCGCTCGGCGATCACCGTGATGGAGCCGTCAAATTCCGTGCGCGTCACGCTTCGGCTGCCGTGCTCGCAGCTTACAAGACGGCCTTGCCGATCGCGGGTATGGCCGTTGGCGAAGTTCGATGGTTCGCGGAAGACGCTGGTGCCGATACCCGGGATCCACCGCATGATGCGATTGTTCGGAATGTCGGAAAAAAGGAGGCAGTTGAGGTCGCCGAACCAGACAGGCCCCTCAACCCAATCAAATCCGCTGGCGATTTGTTTGACGGGCGCATTGCCGAGGACGAACCGGCCGAAAGCCGGATCGATGATTTCGAAAAACGACATCTCTTACATTACCTCTTATCATGCTGCATCAAGGCATTGATCGACTGGCGAGCCGTGTCTCAGGAAAAGACGATCTGCGCCTTCATGGCTCGGCTGCGGTCAGAAGCGATCTCGAAAGCGCCGATCGCGTCCGCAAGCGGCACGGAATGGGTAATGAGCGGCCTGACATCGATCAGGCGCTTGCGCACCAATTCAACGCCCGTGGCGAATTCCTCATGGAAGCGGAAAGAGCCGCGCAGATCCAGTTCCTTGGCGGTGATAGTCTGCATCGGCAAGGTCATGTCGCCTCCGAGACCCAGTTGTATGATGATCCCGCGCGGTCTGAGCGCCGCAATCCCGCTGGTAAGAGCGGCGGCAGCCCCCGAGCATTCATAGAGAACATCGAAGGTTCCCTTGTCGGCCGAATAGGCGCTAAGCGCCTCCGGTTCTTTCTTCGTATTGATGACCCGGTCCGCGCCGGCCTCCTTGGCGAGCGAAAGTGTGAAGTCTGAGAGATCGGTTGCAACGATTTCCGCTGCACCGGCCCGGCGGGCGGCCAGGATGGACAAAACGCCGATCGGTCCGCAGCCGGTCACGAGAACCCGCTTGCCCAGCATTTCGCCGGCGCGCTTCGTCGCGTGCAGGGTGACGGCCAGCGGTTCGGCCATCGCCGCTTCGCCGGCCGTGAGGCCGTCGGCGGGGACGCATTGAATGGCATCGGCAACCAATGTTTCGCGGAATGCGCCCTGAATATGCGGGAAAGGCATGGCGCTGCCGTAGAAGCGCATGTTCAGGCACTGATTGTGCAAGCCTTGCTGGCAATAGCGGCAGGTCCGGCAGGGGCGCGACGGCGAAACAGCGACGAGTTGGCCAACTTCGAGCCCCTGAACACCGGCGCCAAGCGCCAGGACCGTAGCACTGACCTCATGTCCCAGGATCATCGGCTGCTTCAGGCGTACGGTCCCGAAGCCGCCGTGGTTGTAATAATGCAAGTCACTGCCGCAGATGCCGCCCGTGGCGAGCCGCAGCTTGACCTCACCCGCACCCGGCTCTTCGTCCGGATACTCCTCGATCCGCAAATCCTTGGCGGCGTGAGCGACGATTGCCTTCATGTCTTTCTCCTCAAAGAACGGGGGTGGGCAGCGGCTGACCGGCAAAATGAGCGGTCAGGTTATCGCGGACAAGCTGGCCCATGGCCTTGCGTGTCTCGATCGTGCCCGAGGCATGGTGAGGTTGGAGAAGCACATTGTCCAGCGCCAGAAAACGCGGATTGAGCTTCGGCTCGCCTTCGAAGACATCGAGTGCCGCCGAACCGAGCTTGCCCGTTTCGAGGGCGCTCAGCAACGCTTCCTCATCGATGTTGGAGGCGCGCGATATGTTGATCAGCATGCCTTCCGGACCGAGCGCTTCGATCACATTGCGTCCGACGATGTGGCGCGTCGCGGCAGAGGCTGCCAGCGTCACGAAAAGAAAATCAGATTGCTCTGCAAGTTTAACTGGATCGCTCACGAATTCCATGTCGTTTGCGTAAGGTTTCGCTTCGACGTCGGAGTAGGCGATCTGCATGTCGAAGCCCTTCAGCCTCTTGGCGACCTCGAAGCCGATCCGGCCAAGGCCCAGAACTCCGGCCCGCCGTCCCCACACCCGCCGCTTCAAGGGATAAAGACCCTTGCCGACCCAGCTTCCGTCTCGCACCCATGTCTCGGCGCCGAGCATGCCGCGCGATTGGCAGAGCATCATGGCGACACCTAAATCGGCAACATCGTTGGTTAAAACGTCGGGAGTATTCGTCACGCGAATGCCTCGCTCCCGGCAGGCCCCAAGATCGACCGCATCGAAGCCGACGCCATAGACCGAAATCACTTCAAGGTTGGGGCAGGCTTCGATCATGGCCCTGTTGACCCCGAGTTCGCCGCGCGTGGCAATTGCCCTAACCGATGGCCCGACCTCCGTCAGAAGCGCAGCTTTGTCCTCGGCCTCGAAATAGCGGTGGACACGAAACGCCGCGTCGAGGGGTTCCTGATCCCATTGCGGATAGGGGCCTACCTGCAGGATAGTGGGCTTTTCCATCTTTTCGATTCCTCCCTTGATACTGGCCTTGACACCGGATGTTATCGATAACATAAACAAGCATACCGGCATTTGTCGAGATGAAAAAAGGAGAAAATCGTGTCTCTTGACCTCTTCGATCTAAAAGGGCGGCGCGCGCTTGTGACGGGTTCGTCGCAAGGCATCGGCCTGGCTCTTGCCCAAGGACTGGCGGCCGCGGGGGCCGAGCTGGTGCTCAATGGCCGCGACGTGGAAAAGCTGACGAAAGCCGCGGCTCTGTTTGACGGCACAGTCCACATCCTGCCATTCGACGCGACGGATCACGAAGCTGCGCGGCATGCCATCGATGATTTCGAAGCCAAAACCGGCGCCATCGACATATTGGTCAACAATGCAGGCATGCAGTACCGCACGCCGCTCGAAGATTTTCCCGCAGATGCATTCGAACGGCTTCTTCGAACCAATATATCGAGCGTTTTCAACGTCGGTCAGGCTGTCGCACGCCACATGATCAAGCGTGGCGCCGGCAAGATCATCAATATTGCCAGCGTCCAGACTGCGCTGGCGCGGCCCTCGATCGCACCCTATACGGCAACCAAAGGCGCAGTCGGCAATCTCACCAAGGGCATGGCGACGGATTGGGCGAAATACGGACTGCAATGCAATGCCATCGCGCCTGGCTACTTCGACACGCCATTAAATGCGGCGCTGGTCGCCGATGCCGATTTCTCGGCATGGCTTCAGAAGCGCACGCCGGCCGGGCGCTGGGGACGGGTCGAAGAACTGGTCGGCGCCTGTATCTTCCTTGCCTCCGAAGCATCCTCTTTTGTCAACGGGCATGTGCTTTATGTCGACGGCGGTATCACAGCGTCACTCTGAGGCCGTGCGGCCGCGACGGTTCGTCATCATGGGGGTTTCCGGTTGCGGCAAATCGTCTGTTGGTGCAGCGCTCGCCTATCGTCTGTCGGGCATCTACATCGATGGCGACGACCTTCATCCTGCGGCCAACGTCGCCAAGATGAGCGCGGGTGTGCCGCTCACCGATGCTGATCGATGGCCTTGGCTGAACAGTGTCGGGGACTGTCTTGCGCAAGCGGAGGAAACGGTGCTGATTGGCTGTTCAGCACTGAAGCAGACTTATCGCGACAAGATCCGTGCGGCGGTCGAAGGGCGTGTGCGCTTCATTCATCTTGCAGGAAAAAAGGAAGTGATTGCCGCTCGCCTGCAAACGCGGCAGGGGCATTTTATGCCGGCCGCTTTGCTTGAAAGCCAGTTCGCTTCACTTGAGCCGCCTGGACCGGCTGAGCAGGCAATCACCGTCGATATCGATCAACCGTTTGATGCGGTCATAGCGGCTATTATCGCCGCGTTGGAGGAGGAAGAGCTATGAGTAGCAAAATTGCGCTGATCGGCGCAGGCGCGATGGGCGGAGCCATCGGCGCGCGCCTTGTGGAGACGGGAAATCATCTGACGGTCTTCGATCTCGACATGGAAAAGGTTGCCGCACTCACTGCCAAGGGAGCCAGTGCCGCGGTGAGCGCTGCCACAGCGGCTTCGGTATCGGATTACGTCATTCTCAGCTTGAACTCGCCGCGGATCGTGCATGCCGCGGTCTTCGGCCCCGGCGGCGTTGCCGAGGGCGCCAAGCCCGGAACGCTGATCATCGACATGTCCTCCATCGATCCCGACGCGACCAAGGCGCTGGCCGCGGACGCGCAAGAAAAGGGACTGCGATGGGTGGATAGCCCGCTCTCCGGTGGTGCGCCAAAGGCTCTGATCGGCCAATTGACGCTGATGGCCGGCGGCCGGGATGAGGACGTCAAGGATGCGCATGTGGTGCTTCGGCACGTTGCCTCGAACTATACCCATATGGGCCCGCCCGGCGCCGGCCAGACCACGAAACTGATCAATCAGGTGCTCTGCGCCCTGAACTTTCTCGCTGTCGCGGAAGCAACCCAACTGGCGCTCGATGCCGGCGTTGATGCTGCCAAGATCCCGCAGGCGCTGAAAGGGGGACGAGCCGACAGCGCCATTCTCCAGGAATACATGCCGCGTTACGTCGCCAAAGACTACCGCCGCACAGGCCGCATCGACAACATGGTCAAGGATCTGAACGGTGCACAGGATCTCGCCCGGCGCACCAACACCGCCATGCCGCTGACGGCCGTCTGCGCCGAAGTGCACCGCATGCTGACGGCAGCCGGCCTCGGCGGCGAGGACCAGGCCGCATTGATGGAATTTTTCAAGGGGCCGAACAAGGAGATCGCCGAATGATTACCCGATACGCATTATTCGAAGGCAAGGTTAAGGACGGCGAGGCGGCCGCATTTCGCGACGCGGTGATGGAGACCATCCTGCCGAAATGGAAGCAATTTCCCGGTGCTCTCGATGTGCGGGTGACCTTCGCCGAAGCACGAGACGAAGGTGCACCGGAATACCCGATGATTCTCGCGGTCAACTATCCGGACTTGGCTACGGTGGAAGCAGCGCTTGCGAGCCCTGTTCGTGCGGAAGCCCGCGCGGCGACCGAAGCCGTCCTGTCCCGGTTCTTTGAAGGGCGTATTCATCACCATGTCACGGTCGCCCACGAATTCGTGCTCTGAACTCATTCTGCGCTGACGATGTTGGGTGCGGAGCCGAAAGGCTCCGCATTTTCATTTCAGGATGGCGAAGGGTTCCTCTTGCCATTCGAAGTAAAGGCATATTACTCTCATGGTAACGATAACACGGGCCATAGATGAGCAAAAATCGCAAACCGCCGACCATGGCAGACGTTGCCCGCGTGACGGGGGTTTCCCCGATGACAGTGTCGCGTGCATTCAAGGCCGACAGTCTGATCAGTAAGGAGAGAAGAGAGGCCATCCTCCAGGCTGCCGAGGATCTCGGTTACGTTTTCGACAGCACGGCCTCCAACCTGCGCTCACAGAAGTCCGGTTTCGTCGCGGTTACGATTCCTTCGATCAACAACGCCAATTTCGCCGATACCGTCGGCGGACTTTCCGATACGCTCGCCGCGCGCGACATGCAGATCCTGTTGGGTTATACGAACTACAACACGCAGGAGGAGGAGCGGCTCATCGAGCAGCTCTTGCGCCGCAAGCCGCAGGCAATTGTCGTGACCGGCGGCAAGCATACGGAACGCGGGCGACGTCTGTTGGAAACGATCAATATCCCCGTGATCGAGACCTGGGATATTCCCGCCGAACCGATCGACCATTACGTCGGATTTTCCAACGCCGGTGCCGTTCGCGACATGGTGGACCACTTCGTCCGCTCCGGCTATCGCCGCATCGCCTTCATCGGCGGTGATGTCGGGCGCGATACGCGCGGTAGTGAGCGGCGGGTCGGCTTCTCTGCCGCCATGCAAGCGCATGGGCTTGATGCATCGCGCCTGATCGCCGCCGGCCTGCCGCCCATTTCGATGCGCGAAGGCGCCAATGCTATGGCGAAATTGATCGAAACCTATCCGGATACTGAGGCGGTCGTCTGCGTGTCCGACCTTGCGGCCTATGGCGCGCTGACCGAGTGTCGTCGTTTGGGCGTTCCCGTCCCGGAACGTTTTGCGATTGGCGGGTTCGGCAATTACGAGATCGGCGAAGTCTGCGTACCCACGCTGACCACGATCAATGCCTTCGCACGGGAAATCGGAGAAAAGACCGCGCGTTTGATCCTCGATATCCTTGACGGCAACGAGGGCGTCGATGTCAGGATCTCGCCCGAACTGATTGTACGCGACAGCAGCCGATAAATTCTTGCTGATAGGCTCGCCGAAAAAGAGCAACGCCTGAAGGTATTGCGGAACCGTTGAATTGCACGCAATCGATTGCGGTCCCAATCCGTTTGGGGAAGAACTGCTCCCTCCCGCCGGAAGATTCCGGAACTCTTGGCAATCCACGTGAGCCACCAAGGTCAACGAAATGTTCGCCTCGGTTGTCGTTGCGGGGGCATGGAAAGCACGACGAAAGCGCCCTATCTCCTTGATAAGACCCGTGGCGGCTACAACAGGCGACCGCTGTCGCAACCAAGCAGCGCGAGCGGAAAGGGAAGGAACAGATGATCTTTTCCGAACTCCAGCAGCAGATTCGCGATCTTGCCCGCGACTTTGCCCGCGAGCGCCTGGCGCCAGGCGCAGCCAAGCGTGATCGGGAGCATCTCTTCCCGCGCGAAGAACTGAAGGAGATGGGCGAACTGGGTTTGCTCGGCATGCTGGTACCGGAAGCCTATGGCGGGTCGGATGCGGGTGTCGTCGCCTATGCCATGGCGCTTGAGGAGATTGCCGCAGGTGACGGCACGTGCTCCACGATCATGAGCGTGCATAGCTCGGTCGGCTGCGTGCCGATCTTGAAGTTCGGTACCGAGGAGCAACGGCAGCGCTTCCTGCCGAAACTGGCGAGCGGCGAATGGATTGGCGGCTTCGCGCTCACCGAGCCACAGGCTGGCTCTGATGCCTCGAACCTGAAGACCAGGGCAAGGCGCGATGGCGATCATTATGTACTTGATGGGGCCAAGCAATTCATCACCTCAGGCAAGAACGGCCATGTCATCATCGTCTTTGCCGTTACCGACCCTGGCGCCGGCAAAAAAGGCATCACTGCCTTCATCGTTCCAACGGACATCGCAGGCTATGAGGTGATGCGCGTAGAGGAAAAGCTTGGGCTGCATTCCTCTGACACCTGCCAGATCGCCTTCAATGGCGTGCGCGTTCCGATCGAGTTGAGGCTCGGTTCGGAAGGCGAAGGCTACCGCATAGCACTCGCCAATCTCGAGGGCGGCCGGATCGGCATTGCGGCTCAGGCAGTCGGCATGGCGCGGGCGGCCTTTGAGGCGGCGCGCGACTATGCTCGCGAGCGCACGGCCTTCGGCAAGGCGATCATCGAGCATCAGGCTGTCGCATTCCGCCTTGCCGACATGAAGGTGCGGATCGAGGCGGCCCGGCAACTCGTTTTTCACGCCGCCTCCTTAAGGGAAGCCGGGCTGCCCTGCCTGTCGGAAGCCTCGATGGCTAAGCTCTTTGCCTCGGAAATGGCGGAGCGCGTCTGCTCCGACGCCATCCAGATACATGGCGGCTATGGCTACATGGCCGATTACCCGGTCGAGCGCATCTATCGCGATGTGCGCATCTGTCAGATCTATGAAGGAACGAGCGACGTGCAGCGCATGGTGATCGCCCGCAATCTGTGAGAACCACATGCGGCCCCCGCTTCTGGAGGAGAGGAGCAAGGCCGGCGCAGGAGGAAAGACTAGACATGGTGGATTCTTCTCAATTGGCTCTGCATGTCCCCGAACCCGCCGTCCGCCCGGGCGGCCAGCCAGACTTTTCCAACGTCAAGATCGCCAAAGCCGGTTCCGTGCCGCGGCCGGAAGTAGATGTCGCATCCGAGGAGATCCGTGATCTTGCCTATTCCATCATCCGCGTGCTGAACCGCGAGGGCGAGGCGGTCGGTCCCTGGGCTGGCACGCTCTCCGATGAGGAGTTGCTGACCGGCCTTCGCAACATGATGAAGCTGCGCGCATTCGACGCCCGCATGCTGATGGCTCAGCGGCAGGGCAAGACGTCCTTCTACATGCAGCATCTCGGCGAGGAGGCTGTCAGTTGTGCTTTCCGCAAGGCGCTCAAGAAGGGAGACATGAATTTTCCGACCTATCGTCAGGCAGGCCTTCTGATTGCCGACGATTATCCGATGGTCGAAATGATGAATCAGATCTACTCGAACGAGAGCGATCCCCTGCACGGGCGGCAGCTACCGATCATGTATTCCTCCAAGGAGCACGGATTCTTTACCATCTCCGGCAACCTCGCCACTCAGTATGTGCAGGCCGTGGGCTGGGCCATGGCCTCGGCAATCAAGAATGACAGCCGCATCGCCGCGGGCTGGATCGGCGATGGCTCGACGGCGGAATCCGATTTCCATTCAGCGCTCGTCTTCGCCTCGACCTATAAGGCACCCGTCATTCTCAACATCGTCAACAATCAGTGGGCGATCTCTACCTTTCAGGGCATCGCGCGCGGCGGCTCCGGAACGTTCGCCGCCCGCGGCCTCGGCTTCGGCATTCCCGCGCTGAGAGTCGATGGAAACGACTATCTCGCCGTCCATGCCGTTGCCTGCTGGGCAGCTGAGCGTGCCCGGCGCAATCTCGGGCCGACGCTGATCGAATATGTGACGTATCGTGTCGGGGCGCATTCGACCTCGGACGATCCGAATGCTTATCGTCCGAAGACGGAATCGGAGGCCTGGCCACTTGGCGATCCCGTGCTGAGGTTGAAGAAACATCTGATCGTCCGGGGCACATGGTCTGAGGAGCGGCATGTGCAGGCAGAAGCTGAAATCATGGACGAGGTAATGGAGGCGCAGCGCCAGGCGGAGCAGCACGGCACATTGCATGCCGGCGGCAAGCCTTCGGTTCGGGACATTTTCGAAGGCGTCTATGCCGAGATGCCGCCGCACATCCGGCGCCAGCGGCAGAAGGCAGGGTACTGAGAATGGCCAGGATGACGATGATCGAGGCGGTGCGTAGCGCCATGGACGTTTCGATGGCGGAGGACGACACTGTCGTCGTTTTCGGCGAGGATGTAGGCTATTTCGGTGGCGTTTTCCGATGCACGCAGGGGCTTCAGGCAAAATATGGCAAGACGCGCTGCTTCGACACGCCGATAAGCGAATCGGGCATCGTCGGCACGGCGATCGGTATGGCCGCCTATGGCCTGAAGCCCTGTGTCGAGATCCAGTTCGCCGATTACATGTATCCGGCCTATGACCAGCTAACCCAGGAGGCGGCTCGTATCCGCTACCGTTCCAACGGCGATTTTACCTGTCCGATCGTCGTGCGCATGCCGACAGGCGGCGGCATCTTTGGCGGCCAGACGCACAGTCAGAGCCCGGAGGCGCTCTTCACCCATGTCTCCGGGCTAAAGGTGATCGTGCCATCCAATCCCTATGACGCCAAAGGCCTGCTGATTGCTGCGATCGAAGATCCGGATCCGGTAATGTTCCTGGAGCCGAAGCGGCTCTATAACGGCCCCTTTGACGGCCATCACGAGCGGCCTGTGACGCCTTGGTCTAAACATGATCTCGGAGAGGTGCCTGACGGCCACTATACGATACCTATCGGCAAGGCTGAGATCCGGCGCGCAGGCTCGGCGGTGACTGTGATTGCCTATGGTACGATGGTGCATGTGGCGCTAGCCGCGGCCGAGGATGCCGGCATCGATGCCGAAGTGATCGATCTCAGAAGTCTGCTGCCCCTCGATTTGGATACGATCATCAATTCGGTCCGGAAGACAGGGCGATGTGTCGTCGTGCATGAGGCAACGCTGACTTCGGGCTTTGGCGCCGAGGTCGTCGCGCTGGTGCAGGAAAACTGTTTTTACCATCTAGAGGCGCCAATCGTGCGCGTTGCCGGTTGGGACACGCCCTATCCGCATGCGCAGGAGTGGGATTATTTCCCAAGCCCTGCCCGTCTCGGGCGGGCGCTTACCGAAGTCATGGGAGCCTGAGCCATGGGCGAATTTGTCATCGAGATGCCTGATGTGGGGGAGGGAGTCGCCGAGGCCGAGCTGGTCGAGTGGTTCGTGAAGCCAGGAGATCCTGTTCGCGAGGACATGGTGATTGCAGCCGTCATGACGGACAAGGCCACCGTAGAAATCCCGTCTCCTGTCAACGGCATCGTCACCTGGCTTGCCGGTGAGGTCGGAGAGCGTATCGCGGTGAGGGCTCCGCTGGTGCGGATCGAAACGACCGGAGATGCCGGCGGGGCTCGGTCCGCAGAGATCGCACAGACGACTGCCGAAGTGTCGACGGCGAAATTTCCGAAGCTTGCTCCAGCAGTGTCGGATCCTGTGACGCCGCGGACCGAAAAGCCGCTTGCCGCACCCCCGGTGCGGCTCTTCGCCAAGGAAAGCGGCATCGACCTCGCACAAGTGCAGGGGACCGGACCAGCGGGCCGTATCCTGCGAGAGGATATCGAGCAACTTTTGAACCACGGAGCCGCTCCCACGATGTCAATGGACGGCCTTACCCAGAAGACTGCGACCGAAGAGATCAAGTTGACCGGACTGCGCCGCCGGATCGCCGAGAAAATGGCACTTTCCGCCTCGCGTATTCCTCACATTACCTATGTGGAGGAGGTGGACATGACCTCGCTCGAGGAGTTGCGTGCCATCATGAACGCTGACCGCAAGGCGGATCATCCGAAACTCACGGTTCTGCCTTTCCTGGTACAGGCGGTGGTGAAGGCCATTTCCCAGCAGCCCAATGTCAATGCCACTTTTGACGACGAAGCCGGCATCGTCACGCGCTATGGCGCGGTCCATATGGGTATCGCAACACAGACGCCGGTTGGTTTGACCGTGCCTGTCGTGCGGCATGCGGAAGCACGCGGTATCTGGGATTGCGCTACTGAGATGAACCGGCTGGCAGAGGCGGCGCGATCCGGCACTGCGACGCGTGAAGAGCTTTCCGGCTCGACGATCACCATCAGCTCGCTCGGTGCGCTCGGCGGGATCGTCTCCACGCCTATTATCAATCATCCGGAGGTGGCGATTATCGGCGTCAACAAGATCGCCACACGGCCGGTCTGGGACGGCACGCAGTTCGTGCCGCGCAAGATGATGAATCTCTCATCCAGCTTCGATCATCGCATCATCGACGGCTTTGATGCGGCGACCTTTGTGCAGCGCGTCCGCACACTGCTCGAAACACCGGCGCTCATTTTCATCGAAGGCTGAGATCATCAAATGGTTCGAAACTCTTGTCGTATGCAGAGCCGTTGGTTCTGCCGTCGACGCCCGGGCCTTTTCAGCAGGCTGAGCGCGGCCCTTTGAGGCCGCGCGGTGCTTGATAGGGAATTAAATTATTTGCCCCAGATCTTCTTGTATTGATCCTTGTAGCCGTTATCCGGATCAAACGTGTTCTTCGGGCCACCATCGGACTGGATATTGTCTGCCGTCACCACATGCAGCGGCGAGAGGTAACCGGACCATTTTTCACCGGCGAAAGCACGATTGAGTTCGTCGACCAGTTGCCAGCCCTGGAGATTGAGCGGTTCGGCCACCGTGACCTTCTGGAATTGACCGGCGCGGATGCGTTCATAGGCCGATTGCGAGCCGTCGCCGGCGGCGACATTGATCGGCGCATCGGTGCCGCTCTTACCGGCAGAAGCGAGCGACGGGCCCATGAAGTCGAAATAAAGGTCGTTGATCGCAAGCGAATGGGTCCAGCTATCGCCATACTTCTGCAGGAGCGAGGTGGTTAGCTGGGGCATCCGCTGCGAAGTCTCGGCAATCGGGGTATCGACATATTCGAGCACTTTGCCGCCGAGCCGTTCGATCTCCTGTTTCATCCTGTCCGCCTTGGCGATGGCGATCGCATAGGTGGAGTCCGTGAAGATGATCACGCCTGGCTTGCCCTTGGCATCGACAAAGGCCCAGTCGGCAGCTGCTTTCGAGACTTCCATCGCATCGGTGCTGACATTGGCAAAGAGGCCGTTCTTGTCATCGGGGCCGATGACCGGGCCGGCATGCCAGGCGACCAACGGGATCTTGGCGGCCTTTGCTTGTTCCAGAGCCGGGGCCTGCTCGACGGCATCGAAGCCATCGATGATGATGCCGGCAGGCTGCAGTGCAATGGCCTGACCGAAGGCAGCCGTACGTCCGCCGATCGAGCCCGCGCCATCGAGAACCTTTACCTGCCAGCCGATCGCCTTTGCTGCTTCCTCGACACCGTTGCTGACGCCGAGAATGCCGCCATTCTTCAGGTCGCCCGCCAATACGACGATGGTCTTGCCGGCCTGTGCCTTCGGACCGGTGGTCGGGCCGTCCCATTTGGTGACCGGCGTCGCATATTTGTCGACGACGGCTTTTGCATCCGCCATCGGATCGGCATAGGCGTGGCTTGCGCACAACATCAACAAGCCTGTGGTCGCCTGCAGGAAAAATCTGCGTTTCATTTCATTCTCCTCCCTTTGAAAATTAAACCAAAATGATCTTCACTTGTCGGTCGCCTTAGCCGATAGCTGCGGCTTTTGTACCGGAGCCATCCGTCCGGCATGGCTCCGCCGGCGCTGCGCATAACCAGCGATGCCGATGGCGACGAGCAGGGTCACACCGTTGAAAAGCGGCTCCACGTAGAACGAGCCCCCGAACTGCTGGATGCCTGCGATGCCGACCGCCAGGATGATGACGCCAATCATGGTGCCCCACACGTTGACGCGACCGGGCTTGATGGTCGTGGAACCCAGGAAGGCTCCGACGAGTGCCGGCAGAAGATATTCCAGCCCGACGCTGGCCTGGCCGATACGCAGCTTGGAGGCGAGCAATACGCCAGCGATAGCGGCGAGGGTGCCTGACGTCACGAAGGCGCCGATGACGAAGCGACGGACGGGGATGCCGTTCAATGCGGCCGCCTTCGGATTGGCGCCGATGGCATAGATGTAACGGCCGATCGGCAGATATTCGAGCACGATCCACATGACGAACGCGAGGCCAAGCACATAGATCCCTGTGATCGGCAGCCCGAAGACCATCGTGCCGTTGAGCGCATAAAAGCCCTGAGGAAGCATGCCGACCACCTGTCGCCCGCCGGTATGCCAAAGAGCAATGGCATAAAGCACGGTGCCCGTGCCGAGCGTCGCGATGAAGCTGTCGATCTTGGCGATTTCCACCAGCAGCCCGTTCAGAAAGCCGGTCAGCGCGCCGAGCAGGATGACGATGAGCACAGCCACCGGCCAGGGCAGGCCGAACATCGTCTGCAAGCTGATCGCCAGAACGTGCCAGAGCACGATGCCGTAACCGATCGTCAGGTCGATGCGACCTGCCGCCATCGGGATCATTGCGGCAAGCGATAGAATGGCGATGATCGTCTTGTCAGAGATGATCGAACGCAGATTGAGCAGCGTCGGAAAGGTCTGCGGTAGCAGAATGGAAAACAGCAGGATCAAAAAGGCGGTGAGAATAACGAGGCCATAGACCGGCAGTAGGCGCTGGATTTTCTGGCCAAAGCTCATTCCCGCCAGCTCGGCGCTGGTCGGTTCGAGCGCATTGGATTCGATCGATTGCATGAGGTTCCTCCCTGGATCAGGCCGCTTCGGATGCGGATGCTGCGGCGATGACCGCCGGTGTTGTTAAATCGGCGCCGCTCAGTTCCCGCACGATTTGACCGCGAGAAAACACCAGGGCGCGATGGCAGATATGAGCAATTTCTTCGAAGTCCGTGGAGACGACGAGCACAGCCAGCCCTTCCTCGGCGGCCTCGGCGATCAGCTTGTAGATGTCCGCTTTGGCGCCGACATCCACGCCGGCTGTCGGGTCTTCTGCGATCAACAACTTCCGGCCTGTCGCGAGCCACCGGCCCACGACCACCTTCTGCTGGTTTCCGCCGGACAAGGCTTCGATCGCCAGGTTCTGATCATTGGGTCTGAGGCCGACGCGGCTGCCGAGTGAATAGGCCATTTCGGCCTCGCGCTGCGGCGGCAGGAAGGACATCATGCCTCGTCCGGATGCACCGGGATTGAGAAAGGTGTTTTCCCTTAGGCTGAGGGACATGGCGACAGATTCTTCGGTTCGGTCCCTGGCAATCAAGCCGATACCGGAAGCCATGGCTGAGACGGGGCTGGAAAGATCGGGTCGGGCACCGTTCAAAAGGACCGCTCCGCTGGCGGGCTCGCAACCAAAGAGCGCGCGCCCGATCAATTCCTGGCCCGCGCCTCTCAGTCCGACGAGGCCGAGAAGCTCTCCTTGGCGAATGTCGAAGGACACCGGTCCCGCTCCGCGGCAAGCAAGATCCCTGACCGAAACAATGGCAGGCCCTGCGGTCCGTTCGGCCTTGACGAAGAGCTGGTCGGCCTTGCGTCCGACGATCATTCGGATCAGCTCGTCCGGCGACGTGTCGGAAACTGGTTTTTGCCCGACCAGTTGGCCATCGCGGAGCACCGCAACGCGATCGGCGATCCTGAAGATCTCATCCAGCCGATGCGAGACATAGATCATCGCAACACCACGTTCCTTGAGCGGGCGGATGGCGGCAAACAGCTTTTCGACTTCATCGGCGGGCAGGCTTGCCGTCGGCTCGTCGAGAACGAGAACGTCTGCCTCGACGGCGAGAGCACGCGCTATCGCGACAAGCGACTTTTCGGTTCGGGTCAGTTCTTGAATCCGTGTCGACGGATCGAAATCGCAGCCCACAAGCTTCAGAGCCTCCGCCGTACGGCGGTCGGTCGCGCGCCAGTCGATCAGCCGGCCGCGCAGCGAATAGCCCTGTGCGAGACCAACATTTTCGCCAACCGTCATCCATTCGATCAGCCCCAGATCTTGATGAATGAAGGCGATCGGCTGGCGCTGGTTTGGCCGCGGCGGGCGGTGATGATATGGTTTGCCGCGAAACAGAATTTGTCCGCCATCCGGTCTGTAGATGCCCGCCAGCGTCTTGATGAGGGTCGACTTTCCCGCGCCGTTCTCACCAAGAAGAGCCAGAATTTCTCCCGGTTTCAGATCCAGCGAGACATTCGACAATGCGCGCGTTCCACCAAATTCTTTAGTGATGTCGCAAAATTCGAGCAGCTTTCCGTCGTCCATCCTGCTCCTCCCAAAGTTCAGGTGAGAAGAGGCTATGTTATCGATAACATTCCGTCAAGAGCCTCGTCGTCGTCATCGCGGATTCGGGCTGTGGATGGCGCCGAGCTGCCATATTCAGGATAGCTAAGTCATGCTCGGCTAAGTGGAGCGCAGATACAAGCGGCATTATTTAATACTTAAAATACATTTGCGAAGCCGCATGACATTTACATTATTTAACTTCTTTCTAGCTTTCATTATCTGAATATTCATGCAACGAAAGGGAGCGACGCTTCAGCAGCAGGATTCAGAGCGCTTAAGGGATGTTCATTAAACTCAATAGAATCAGCAATATGCGCGCAGGAAGTGGAGTTTTCATGCGCAACCACTGGACGCAGGTATCGCCGAGCATATTGTTTATTTTAGGTAGTAAAATGCGCGTTTTGGATAGTGTTTCTGCAGGGGATGCAGTCGTGTTGAGGTTTGCTCAGTATTAGTAGGTAATAATACGATCTACGTCTGCTTTCTTGGGATTTGGGTGGCCCCTAGAGAGCGTCTCGGGATCGCTCATTTGGGGGAAATAATGAGGTACGTCACTCATTCCGTCTTCAAGATCGTTGATGCCGATGCCGACGAAATGACGGAACATTATGCAAGGACCTTATCGCCCGCGACGGTCGAGCCGCTTCACCGAGGCTCGCTGATCTCGGTGGAAGACCGGCATTATGCCGTTGGGCGCTTCAATGTCTGGAATGGAAGGTGCCATTCCGGGATGAGGGTTACCCTTCCCAGCGGACCAGACGCGTACGCTCTTTACCTGCCATCCTCGGGCGTGATGGCAATCGACTCGGGTCGAAAGCAGCTCGTATCGGAGCCGGCGGCAGGCCTCTTGGGTGATATGTCGCGTTTCGACGAGCTGGTCCTTCACGAAGACCGCAGTCATATCGGCATCGCGTTCGAAAAATCCGCAATGATCCGTCAACTGAGTGAACTGCTTGATGCGCCGGTCGACGGCGACATCGATTTCGCTAACACCGTCGATTTGGCGACCGTAAAAGGATCGCGGATAACCACACTCGGAAATCTTATCTGGAACTGCCTGGATGTCGAAGATGAGCATCAGTCCTCGTCGACGTTCGTCGAGCGCCTGTTGCAGGCGATGATGATCACGCTTTTGGAAACTGTCCCGAATAACTATTCCGCACGGCTGGCAAAACAGACGTCCCCTGCAATACCAAAGCGCTTGAAGAGAGCGATCGAATATATGCATGCCAATGTTTCGTCTCCGATGAGTATCGCCGATATCGCCGAGGCGGCCGGCACAAGCGTGCGGGCCTTGCAGGCAGCTTTTCAGCAGTTCAAGGACACGACGCCTTTAAACTATCTGCGGATAATCCGCCTGGAAGGCGTGCGCAAAGCGCTGACGGATCCGGCCACCTCTCTCTCGGTTGCCGAAGTCGCGCGGAGCTGGGGATTCTCCCATATGGGACGTTTCGCAGCGCTCTATCAGCAATCCTTCGGCGAAATGCCGTCCAACGCAGCGAAACTGCGCCGAGGCGAGGGCAAGTAAACGCATTCGCCTGCAGACCGTTTTGACACCAATCGAAGCCATGGCGGCGAAGCTGCGGTCGTCGATCGGCTGTGCCTGTGGATATCGACTGACATACGGCGTGTTGGCCGACGCGGTATATTCGCATAACGCAACTATTATCCCGAATACGCAGGAAAACAGAACGTACGTTCACCGCATGACGCTAACGCATTGAAGTTTGCGATTTGACACGGCAGTCATGGTGGTGGGACTTGCGAGCATGATGCGAGTAGGTTCCGGAGCAGCCCCCCGCCCATCGGCTCCCCAGGTTCGATGGGCGGTCTTTTTGTCCATTCAGACTTTCGATTGAGCAAGCTTCGCCGGGATGGAGTCAACTATTTCAACATTGTTGGCGGTAAAGCGGGAACTCAACAGGTCGGCTCGTGCGACCCGTCATTTTCCCATGAAGATTGCTAGGTCGTTAAGCGCGAGGCACTGTCTGCCAGCGAGGCACTGTCTGCCAGAAAGAGAGAAACGTGCATAATAAGGGGCCAAACCAAAAGGATCCGAGTCCGATTGACGTCGAGGTCGGAAAACGCATCCGGATGCGACGCCGCATATTGGGCATGAGTCAAACGACGCTCGCCGAAGGGCTGAATGTGACGTTCCAGCAAGTCCAGAAATATGAAAAAGGCAAAAACCGGGTCGGTGCCAGCCGGCTGCAAAGCGTCGCAGATTGTCTCGACGTGCCGGTTTCGTTTTTCTTCGAGGGCGTCTCTGAGCTGTCGGAAAGTGCTGGAGAAGAAATTTTTACCTCCGGCAGTGACTTAGCGGGATTCCTGGCTTCAGGGGAGGGCATCGAGCTAAACCGCGCCTTCGCCAAGATCAAGGATGCAAGGACGCGGCTTAAGGTCCTAAGTCTGGTTAAATCGCTGGTCGGTCCCTATAGCTGATGGTGCATGTCCTGATGCCGCAGCAAGGCATCAGGAGGCTTGGCACCGTCGAAACACAATCAGCTGGTAATGGCGTTGAGCATTTCCTCGCCGGTGATGATCCTTTCGACCTGGGCGATTGTCGTCAGTTTTGGATCTATGTCGTCTGCGACAACCCTTCCGCCACGCATCACGATGATGCGGTCGACCACCTGAAACACATGGTGGATATTGTGGGCGATGAAGATGCAGGAGTGTCCGGTATCGCGCGCTTCGCGAACGAAACGGAGAACCCCTTGCGTTTCGGCAACGCCCAGATTGTTGGTCGGCTCATCCAGGATGATCAGATCGCTATCAAACTGCATGGCGCGGGCGATTGCGACCGCCTGGCGTTCGCCCCCCGATAGCGCGGAGATTGCGGTCTCCGGCGGAATATCCTTGGTAATTCCGACCCGCTTCAACAAGTCTCGAGCGGACGCATTCATTGCGGATTGGTCCAATCGGCCAAAAAAGCGGCTTCCCTTGATGGGCTCCCGCCCAAGAAAGAGATTTCGGGCGATCGATAGCTGCGGAACGAGAGCGGAATCTTGAAAAATCGTTTCGATTCCATGCGCAATCGCCTCGGCTGTGTTTTTGAGTTCGACCTTTTTCCCTTTGATTATGATTTCCCCGCTTGTCAGCGGTACAGCGCCGGATAAAACCTTGATCAGGGTTGATTTTCCCGCGCCATTGTCGCCGAGCAAGCCCACGACTTCGTGCGTTTTGACGGAAAGGCTGACGTCGCGAAGCGCATGGATGCGGCCGTAGAACTTGTTGATTTTCTCCATCCGAACGAGGTCTTCGGCCATCGTCTACACTCCCGCGCTATGTCGGCGTTCAAGCCAGGAATGAAGCGCCATCATGCCGAGGATGATTGCTCCGATGAAGATATTGTAGGCAAGCCCGGGCACCCCCACCATCACGATGCCGTTTCGCATGATGCGCAGAATGAAGATGCCAAGCACTGTTCCGATGATGGTCCCCCGCCCACCCGTCAGCACCGTTCCGCCGATGACGACCATTGCGATCACCTCGAGCTCATAGCCCGTTCCGCTATTTGGATTTGCCGCCGACGTGCGGATCGAGCTGATCACCCCTGCAAGCGAGGCCATGGCCGAAGACGTCATGAACAAATAGATCTTGGTTCGGCTGACATTGACGCCGCGGGCACGCGCCGCATTCGGATTGCCGCCGGACGCCTGTATCCAATTGCCGATTTTCGTTTGAGTGAGAACAAAGTGGGCGGCGAATGCCGCAAGCGCGAACCACAGCACCGACATGTACATGCGGAAGCTGCCGATGAAGAAACTGCCAGCCAAGAGGTTGGCGAACCAGTTGTTTCCGGCGGTCCAGGTATGTTGGGGAAAGCCGTCGGTGACGTAAAGGGCAGTGCCGCGCACCACTAGGAGCATACCGAGCGTCACCAGAAAGGACGGGATGTTCAACTTCGTGACGAACCACCCGTTAACAAAGCCAATGAAGAGGCTGAGTGCGAGTGTGACGAGGAAGGCGGCGCCAAGCGGCATCAGATTGCCGTTGAACACCGTCCACATTAAAACGGCGGAGAAGCCGAACACCGATCCCACCGACAAATCGAATTCCCCTGCGGTCATCAGCAAGGTCATTGCCAACGCGATCAGCCCGAGTTCGACGGTAAACGAGAGCGTGTTGCTGATGTTTGGAAGCGAGAGAAAGTCCGAATTGAAGGACCAGAAGACCACAAGCTCAAGCACCAGCAGCACCAGCGGGCCGAATTCGGGTTTCGAAACGAAGCGTTGAACAAAGGAATGTTGCATGGGCGCTCACCGATTGGGGTGGCCACCCGGTTTGAACCGGATGGCGCAGCCGGTACGACTTTCGACGACGTTACTTGCCCGAGAGAATTTTGTCGTAGATCTCGGCTTTGTCCTTTTCATAAAGAGCGCCGGTAATGATGTTAAAGCCGGGCGGGATCTTGCTGGCTGCCATGGCTGCGATTGATAGAGCCATGTAGCTGGTTGCTTGCGGGTCCTGCCACTGAGCGGCATTCACGTAACCCGTCAGGACTTCCTGCGTCGTATCGGGCGAGTTGCCCCAGCCGACGACGGGAATTTCGCCCGGCTTTACGCCGACCTGATCAAATACGCGCTTGATGCTCCCGGTGACGAGGTCGCCAAGCCCGATGATCGCCTTGATCTTCGAGCGATTGGCGGTGAGATAATCGGACATGCGGGTAATGATTTCAGCCTGGTCCAATGTGGAGTCTGTGATTTCCCACGTAATATTTAGTGGCTTGAAGACGCTGGCTATTCCCTCTTCTTCCTGCACGCCATAAGTCGCACCGGGAACCTCCACCGGCATCCAGACGAAGTCACCGGATTTCACTAGCTTCTTGTCGACCAGATATTGCGCCCAGTTATGGCCGAAGCTCTTGTTGTCACCCCCGACATAGGCGTTGAAGCTCGCCTGGGGATCGGGCGTGTTGAAGTTGATGATCGGGATCTTGGCGGCATTGGCTTCCTTCACGACTTGGACGAGGCTGCCCGGATCCGGGCTGGTGGTCACGATCCCGGCAGCCCCCGCCGAAATTGCAGCCCTCACGGCCTCCTGTTGCGCCGGAACATCACCGTTGTGGAACGATGTGTTGACCTTGTTGCCGGTGTCTTCGGCCCAGAGCTTGGCCCCGGCTAGAAAATAAGTCCACACAGGATCCGCCGGAGAGCCGTGCGATATCCAATAATAGGTTTTGCCCTGCGCATAGGCTGTCGAAATGAAACCCGCTCCTGCGGCAATGAAGATCGCCGCGAGTAAGGTAATAGCTTTCCTTAGCATGTGAAAACTCCTCCCTTGGTCCGGTTGGTTGACAGGTCGGCTTGATTTGCTGACCTCCTCAGTCAACATCAAAATGCTTCGCATCCTGCGTTCATTTTGATACTTAAAAGCCAGCCGGAGGTAGCGGGAGATGTCAAGTGAATCCGGTCGCGAATCCGAGCCGGCGGAGCAGAATACAAAGTCGGGAATGAACTAAGCCATTACTTTGAAAGTAATCGGCCATGGTGATTCGCAATTGTCGAGCGGAAGGGGAGGAGCTGATCGCCATGAGAGCGAGCCGACGATTGTTACCGACGGTGCGCTGGAAACCACGATGTCATATCATTATGTCGGCGTAGTATCTAAGCTTGTTTTGTGTCGTTCAGGATTCGATCAAGTTCGGTTGTTCGGGACTTGGACAGTTCCACCTTTTGAGCAAACTGTGGCCAGCGGCCTATCGCCGTTCGAACCTGCTCAATGATATCCTTCGCGTCTCGATCGGGGATCGACGCTCCCCTGGAAATGGTTAGCAGGTGTTGCATACCTGGGTTTCTCCCTTCACCCGCGATATCCGCGCTGTGTTCTCCTCCGGGTCCTGAAGAGAAGGTAAGATCGTAAGCAGGAGAGAGTGCCCATCTTCCGTCTGCTTTCATCAGGAAGGCGTGGTTCTTACCGTGGTCGTCGCGGTTCCGAGCATAGACGTTGAAGACCATGTTTCGAAACATCCGCAGCACTTCGGAACTGTCGCGCGTCATCATAAACGTCAGCTTATGAAGCTGTTCGTAGCTCAACGAAGCCTCGCGATGGCTGGCGTTTAAGACGCCACTGGCGGTATGCATGTGCAATCGGCCGACAGGTGTGCGGTCGAAGCGTTTCGTGGCGAAGAGACGATTGCCCTTTTTAGTGTCGAATATCCGCGTGTCGGTCATCTCCAATCCCGCGGTCTCGGCCATCAAAGCATAGGCTTTTTCCTCAGCGCCAACTTCGACCGGGTCGGCAGCGCTGCGTGCCTTTACCATCCATCGTTCGAAACCAGGTTCCATGTCCTGCCCATAGTCCAGAACGAACGTATTCTCGGCCTGATTGAACCCTATCATGATTTTTGGGCGAGCACCCGCGGAGCCACCCTGCGCGCCCTGCAGAGTGTCGATATCGGCAACATCCATCTCAGCTTGGACAAGATTGACCTGGTCGACGAACCAGTCCAAATCGATGTCTTCGGCGAGCCTCCTTTCGCCGTCGGATAGTTCGGGAATGTATGCCAATGCTCCCATTCCGGTCTTTCCAACCGCAGAGAGGCGATCCAGAGGGGTCAGCAGGTGATAATCGATGCCGGCCTTTTGAAGACGGCGATCAAGCAGAAGCCGGCCCCATCCGTCAGGCAGACTGTCGTTAAATAGTCCATGCAGTCCGTCAAACGGATCGCGCGGTGCTGCGATTAAGCCCGGATTTGTTTTCACGTTGAAGGGGGACACCGGCAAAGGTGCAGCGAGAAATTCTGCCGCGTACTCAAAATATGCCCGGCGTTCGGTGCTACTCCATGCGAGGGTCCCCAGAGTCCTCTGGCTTCCCTCCTGGTCGAGGATGACGCTCATTTTTCGGATGGGCTTGAACTTCATTTCCGACGCACCCTCTGCCTAACAGGACGGTCGACGACATCGTCGATTGTCTTCAGCGGCCGAGGCGGAAACAATTGCTCGAATTCGGCTTCGCACTCAAGGATAAACGCAACCTTCACAAGGGCTTCGAGCGAAATCTTTCCCGTTTCCTCGAACAGCCTGAGAGACCCATACGAGATACCCGCCCGTGCGGCCAGGTCCCTTTGGGTGAGACCGACATCAATCCGTCGTCGCTTGACTCTTTCTGAGAGTCCCCTGATCACTTCCGAGGGGGATCTCATGTTAAATGCGAACATTTTAGCAGTTATCGTCTATTAGGAACATAAATGCCAATATAATAGCAATTAAGGTGAACTTCAACGACGCAAAATCGATTACGCGAATATGTCCGCTGACTGGATAAACAAGTTCGCTGGAATAAAGCCGATCCAAGTTTACATGGGCCCGGCACGAGGCCGGGCCGGCACAAAGGCGATTAGCGGCAGATCCGCTCTTCCGTGACAACCCTGTGCCCATGGTGCCATTCCTTTACCACCTTGGTAAAGCAGTGCCGATGGTGGTGGCGATAGTACCAGTCGTCGCGCTCTTGGTAGTGAGGGCGATGATGGTAGTAGGGACCGTCCCCCGTTGTAATTTCTACCGAAGCGGCTTGGGATGGAAGGCTTGTGGCTGCAAGCGAAGCAAGGGCGATTGCAGACGAGATGAACAACTGACGCATGAGTTTCCTCCGGTTACATCTTACTATCCGACAACGTCGCTTTGTGACGTTGGTTCAAAGATAGTCCCGGCGGCGTGAACGAAAGCTGACGGTTACGTTAATCTGAGCTTCATCATGCGTATTGGAAGACATTCGCCGATCGGCGACTTCCGACCGGCGCGGCGAAAGAGGGCTTTGCGATCAACCGCCCTTCACGGCGCCCGCGGTCAGGCCGGCAACGATCTGCTTCTGGGCAAATATCGTCAGAACGAGCACCGGCAGCGTCACGATCAGTGCTGCGGCCGCAAGCGGCCCCCAGCTCACCTGCTCAAACGATAGCATGTTGTAGACGGCGACCGGCAAGGTGCGTGTCTCGCGGCTAGCGAGTACGATGCCGAAGACGAAATTGTTCCATGAGAAGATGACCGAGAGGATTAAGGCAACGACGATCCCCGGCTTGGCGATCGGCAGTGCCACCAGTCGGAAGATCTGCCATGGCGTTGCGCCGTCGATGGCGGCCGCTTCCTCGAGCTCCATCGGCGTCGTCTCGAAATAGCCAATCATGATCCAGACGACGATCGGCACTGTCACGACCAGATGTATGATGATCTGCGGCCAAAGCGTTCCCAAAAGGTTCAGCCATTGGAAGAGCAGAAACAGCGGAATGAGGAAGGAAAGGCCGGGCGTCATTCGCGCGATCATGATGACGATCGCCGACTTCTCCGCCTTGAGGCGTGCGATGCCGTAGCCGGCTGGAACGCCGATCAGGAGCGCGAGCAATGTCGCGGATCCGGTCACCAGAATGGAGTTCCAGAAATAGAGGAAGAAGTTGTTCTCCTCGAATACCTTGACATAGTTCGACCAGGCGAAGCGCTCGGGAATGAAGATCGGCGGATAGGCGCCGTTATCGATTTCGTATTTCAACGAGAGCGAGATCATCCACAGGAAGAACAGGACGACCGGAGAAATCATCACCAGCGCCACGAAGAGAAGACCGATCCGGTCGAGCGTCTTGCGTTTCATCGAAGTGCCTACCTATCCGACCAGTTCGCGCGCTGTCTCGCCATCAGCAGGACGAAGGAGAGCACGACGATGAGGATGAAGAAGATGACCGCCATGGCTGAGCCGTAGCCGATGTCGTAGTAGGAGAAGGCGGTGTTGTAGAGATAGATGTTGATCGTCTCGGAGGCCGTGCCCGGTCCGCCCTGCGTCATCGCATAGATGATGTCGAAGCTCTTGATCGCATCGATGCTGCGAATAATCACGGCGATCATCAGGAAGGGCGCGATCATCGGCAGGGTAAGGTAACGGAACTTCTGCCATGCATTGGCGCCGTCGATCTCGGCGCTTTCATAGGGCTCGCGTGGAACGGCGGCGAGGCCGCCGAGCACGATCAACATGACGAGCGGTGTCCATTGCCAGGTCTCGACCACGACCAGCGACGGGATGACGCTGAATTGATTGTAGATCCATTCCTGCGGACCGATGCCTATGAAGGACAAAAGATAGTTGAGCACTCCGAGCTGCGGATGAAACATCATGGTCCAGACGAGCGCGATGGCGACGGGCGTCGCCATCATCGGCATGACGAAAATGCCGCGCAGAAAGCCGCGGAAGGGGAATCGCGCGTCGAAGATCAGGGCGGCGAGCGTGCCCAGGAAAACCGGTGCGACGACCGAGAGCCCTGTATAGAGAACCGTGTGCCACAGCGCCTCCCAGAACCGGGCGTCGGTCGCCAGGCGAAGGTAGTTGGCAAAGCCCGCAAAGGTTTGGGATTGCCCAAGCGTCCAGCTATTCACGCTCATCCATAAGGTAAAGACCCATGGAAAAACGATGACCGCGGCAATGACCACCAGGGCCGGAATGACGAAGGGCCAATAGTTGGGAGCAAGCCGATTTGTCGGCTTGCTCTTCTCCTTGACGCTGCTCGCCGTGGTATCTTCGATGCGCACGGACACCATCACCCCTCGCTTCGGGCCAGCACCGGCTCGAACTGCGCGGTTGCGTTCTTCAGCTCGCTTGCGGGATCCGCACCGCCGATCATGTTGGTGAGCGCCACGCCGTAGATGTCGCGGAACTCGGTGACGGGGATGATAACCGGCAGGCCGAGTGCGGAGACTTTGCCGGAGCCGACCACGGCATCGAGCCAGGCCCCAGGCATCTTGACGCCTTCACGGACCTTCTGATCCTCGAGGACGGATTGGCGGAAGGGCACGCCGGCGCCGGCCTGTAGCAGCCGCGCACCCATGTCATGCGAGATCACCCATTGGCAGAAGAGATAGGCGGCTTCCTTCTTCTGGCTCGCCGCCGTCACGCCGATACCGTCGCCGAAAGTGGCGGCCGCTTGTGCAGAAGGCCCCTTGGGAATGACGCTATAGCCGACCTGGCCGACAACGCGGGATTTTTCCGGATTTTCGATCGGCGGCGCAAAGCCGACGCCGTCGAGCCACATGCCGATCTTGCCCTGCAGGAACGCGGATTGAGACTCGGCCCAGTTGAAGCCGGAGACGCCCGGAGGTGCCGCCTTGGTCATCAGGCGCTGATAGAGCTTGGCAGCCTCCACCGCTTCCGGCGAGGTCGTGCGCAATTTACCATCAGGCGAAAGCGGCGTCATGCCATAGCCGAGCATGAGGGCTGTCCAGACCGGCGTGTTAGCATTCTTGAGACCGCGGGCGACGAAGCCGTAGGTGTTGGTTGATTTATCCGTGAGCGCTTCGGCGGCATTGGCCATGTCGTCGAAGGTTTGCGGATAGGTAAGCCCCTTCTTTTCGAAGAGCGCCTTGTTCCAATAGACAATCCAATAATCCACCGAGAAGGGCAGGGAGCG
This sequence comes from Rhizobium sp. NXC24, assembly GCF_002944315.1. Lineage (NCBI taxonomy): Bacteria > Pseudomonadati > Pseudomonadota > Alphaproteobacteria > Hyphomicrobiales > Rhizobiaceae > Rhizobium > Rhizobium sp. NXC24. Next base: position 1,283,810 of record NZ_CP024314.1, on the reverse strand, counting down.
CAGGACGCCATTGGAATCCTTGGCGAACTTCAAGCCTGCCTCGGCAAAATCGCTTTCGACCAGCGATGGGTCCGTCAGGGACGGATCCTTCAGGAAACCGCTGATGTCGGCGAGCCAGCCGCCCTTTTCGAACTGCCGCTTCTGCACGTGATAGCTGAGATGAACGACGTCGAAGCTCGGCTTTCCGGAGCTGAGCTCAATCGTCGTCTTCTGGCGCTGCTGCTGCTCGGGTGTCGCCTCGGCATTCACCTTGATGCCGGTCAGCGCCTCGAACTCGCTGAGATATTTGAGGATGGTTTCGCTGCGCGGGCTCTTGACCAGGTTGACTTCCAGCGTGGTTCCCGAAAACCGCTTCCAGTCCACCGATGCCGATGCCGTGCGCATGCCGAGCATGCTGGCGGCGCCTAAGGCTGCCGTGCCCGCCATGAAGCGGCGGCGTGTGGGGTTGATGAATGACGATGACATGCTGTTCCTCCTCCTTTGGCCGAAATCTCCTCATTTGCGGCCTGTTTCATTCAAATCTTCAGTGCGCGGTCCCTTGCTCCGTTGATGTGCGAAACGAGAGATGCGACGGCATCCTCTGCGGATCGTCTTTCGATCGCCTCAAGCACTTGCAGGTGCTCGTTCATGACCGGCCCGACATGGCCGTTGATGCGGAAACGATCCTGGCTGATCAGGCGCATCTTGATCGAATTGACACGATAGGCGTTCGAAATAATCGTGTTGCCGAGCGAGTCGATGAAGGCGTCATGCATGCCCCAATCCACCGATTGCGCATGGACCTCAAGCTCCTGCGAGGCTTCGCCAGACTGGATGGCGGCGGCGATATCGCGATGCTGTTTCAAGAGTTTGGCAATCGTTTCGTCCGAAGCCGTATGGGTGAAGAGCGCGACGGCTTCCTTTTCCAGAAAGATGCGTAGCTGAAACGCCTCGCGGATCAGATTGAGATCGATATGGGCAATTTGGAGCCCGCGCTGCGGCACCGTCTTGATCAAACCTTCGGCTTCCAGCCGCGGGATCAGCTCACGGATGGCGCCAAGCGGCAAGCCTGTGAGTTCCACGAGCCTGCGCTGCGAGACGAATTCGCCCGGCCGCACATCGCGAGCAAGCAGATGGTGGGTAAAGCTAGCATAGGCTTTTTCCCGTAAGGTCGGCTGCTCGTTCACGCCGTCCATTCGTCCCTCTCTCCCTCTCCGGTCCGCTTAAGCCGCCTTGGATCTGAAAAGCGCATTGAACGCGCCGGCAAGATGTTTCTGTCCTTCGTCGGATATTGAAACGAGCGGCGGGCGAACAGCAAGCCAGATTTCATCCCCGGAGAGTTGTGCTACCATAACTTTGACGGCCGCAGTCACCGGAAATTTCAGCAGCTCCGGAACAAAATCCACGACGCGCGGATCATCCTTTCCCTCTTCAGCCATCAGCCGGATTTCACGGGGGACGAAATTTGCCATCCCGGAAATCGCCCCCTGGCCGCCCAACCGAACGCCCCTGGCGAGGTGCCGTTCATCGCCGATCAGGATGATGAGATCGCCATGCGCCTTCAATAGCGACTCCGTGAACGGCCAATCGCCGGAGGAGTCCTTGACCCCAACGACAATGCCGGGAAAGGCGCTGCGCAGCCTGCCAATCAGCGCCACGGAGAGCGGCACCATGGTGATGGAGGGAATGTTATAGACGATGATGTCGCGCGCTTTGCCCGCCAGCCGCGCGAATACGGCTGAGAACCAGCGAAACAGTCCTTCGTCGCTGACATTCTTGAAATAGAAAGGTGGCGCTAGCAGGATATTGCGTACGCCTTTCGTAAGCGCAAATGATGCTTGCGCGGCGGCATTTTCGACCGAATCCGCCATGACGCCCACGATAATCTGGTTCGGAGCAATCCCCACATCCAGGAAAGCGTCGAGCACCTCTTCGCGCTCCTGCGTCCCGATGGAGGAGCCCTCGCCGGTGGTGCCGAACAGCGTGAGGCTCGAGCATCCCGACGCAAGGCTCGTCTCGGCCTGCTTGATCATGGGGCCGATCGCGATATCGCCGTTGGTATCGAAGGGCGTCGTGAGCGCGACTGACAGACCGAATTTGCGAGACAAGTTCCATTCCTCCAGATGTGCTGTCAGTACATACAGTACTAACATGTTAGTTGTATAGTCAGAATCGCGCACCCCATATTGGCTCACGAAAAAATCTGTGATGACTGGTGAGAAAACGCGGAATCCGGCAGGCACCGCTGCGCTTGAGATCAGCTCTCGCTAGCCGATGGCGCAGGGTCGGTTTTCGTATCATCTCCCAGGATGAGGCTGGCCGCTCCGATCAGGCCTGCGTGACGCCCGAGTTGCGCGGGGACGATCGGCACGTCGCGATAGGCCGGCATGGCGCGATCGTGAACTGTCGCCGCAATGGTGTCGTGCAGGAGATCGAAACCGTGAGATATCCCGCCGCCCATCACCAGAATGTCCGGGGAGTAGAGGTGGAGCAGATTGGTGAAACCGATCCCCAGCCAGCGAGCCTCCGCACTCAGCAGTTCCAGCGCAAGTATGTCGCCATCTCGCGCGGCGTCGACAACATGGCGCCCGGTCACTTCGGCATTAGCCGATAGGTTGCGCAGCATCGAACCGTCGGATTGGCGGGTCCGCGCCGTTGCCCGCCTGCCAAGGGCCGTTCCCGAGGCTACGGCTTCAAAACAACCGATCGCACCGCAAAAGCAGCGTTCGCCTTCGTTGGTGATCGTCATGTGGCCGATTTCCCCAGCCAGGCCGCGCCTGCCATGCAAGGTTCGCCCGTCAACGATCACGCCGCCGCCGATGCCGGTCGACACCGTGACGAAGACCATGGATCGCGCGCCGCGGCCGGCGCCGTATCGCCATTCGCCAAGTGCGGCCGCGTTCGCATCATTTTCAAGCCGGACCGGCAGTTGAAACCGGCTAGAGAGAATGTCTGCTAGTGGAACCTCGTACCACCCAGCGAGCGTCGGCGGAGCAATGACGATGCCGGCTTCCGGATCGAGAGGCCCGGGGGCGCCAATCCCGATCCCAACGGGAAGGAGATCAGGCGTTTCCGCCAGCGCCGTGGCTGCCAGTAGCTCGATCTGCTGGATGACCGCGGACGGTCCTCCCGCCGCATGCGTCGGCACAGCGGAGAATGACAGGAGGCTCCCCTCGCTATCCACCAGCGCAGCGCGAAGCTCCGTTCCACCGAGATCAAATGCAAGGGCAACCTTTTTCACGAAACGCGGCTCTCCAATCCATGGAGCCAAGCCATCCGGTCGCCCAGGTTCTTGTCACCGAAGGCCAGCGATCCGAGGACGACCGTTTGTGCTCCGGCGGCACGCAGGAGCGGCACGGTTTGTTCGCGAATACCGCCATCGGCCGCCAAGATCACCTGATCCTCCCGGCCGGACTGTTTCAGCAGCGAGCGCGCCTCGACCAGCCGATCGCAGGCCTTCTCGGAAAGGCTTTGGCCTTTGACGCCAATCGATGTGCCAAGCAGGGTCACGAAGGCGACATGGTCGATGAACGGCCGGATCGCTGAAACGGGGGTCTCCAATCGCAGGACGACGCCGGCCCCGGCGCCCAGTTTCTTTACCAGCGCAATGGCGCGTAACCCGGCTTCGCCGTTTTCGGCGTGAACGCTGATAAGATCCGCACCCGCTTCGATGAATTGGCGCGTCTGCTCCTCGACGATTTCGGCCTCGACCATCAGATGAACATGGATCGGCCTGGCGGTTGCCTTCGCAATGCGCGCGACGAAATCCGGAAAGAAAAGGAATCCCGGCGTAAAACGCGCATCGGCGACGTCGATATGATGCAGGTCGGCATAGGGCTCTATGCGCCGGAGATCGGCCTCCATGTTGGCAAGATCAGCCGACCACAGCGAGAATTCGCCCAGTAGCCGGTTGCGGGGGAGCGCTGCTATGGCCGCGGGGCCAGAAAGGGTCTTGAGTGTCATGATGGAAAGAGGCTCCGGATGGTCTTGGATGCGAGGAAGGTGACGATAGCGTCCTGAACTTCAGCGAAATGCCGTGCCTTGTCGGCCGGCTTGGAGGTGACTTCGACAAAGCTGGCGCCGGGGATGGTGTCAGCGAGCGTCCGCGCGCAGGCGAGCGGATGGATCGCGTCCTGTTCGTTGCCGATGACGAGGGTAGGAATTGTGAGGGCGGCGGTCTCTGCCTCAGTCACGCCCGTGCCGTCAGCCGCGATGTCGGCCAGCACAGATGCGAAAGCGACCGCATTCGGCCGGTCGAAATAGCCGAGCAGGGAGGCAAAATTATCGGGGGCGTTCGCACGTATGCGCATGCCGATCTCCGAACCGGCGAAGCGTTCCTTCGCTTCTGCGATCGGATGCGAACCAAGCAAGGCCGCGACGGTTCGGACCGGCTCCAGATTGTCGGGTGCGGCGGTAAAGGTCCAGGCGGGACGGACAAGAACGAGGGCTGCGACGCGATCCGGATAGTGGTGAGCGAGGCGGAGGGCAATTGCCGCCCCCATGGAAATGCCGCCGGCGACAAAGCGCTCGAACCCGCGATCCGTCGCCGCGGCCAGCACATCCTCGGCAAACATCCGCAATGAAAAGGGCCTGATGTCGCCGAGCGGTGAGGCTCCATGTCCACGACATTCGACGGTGATGCGCCGCGCCTTTCCGATTGGAAAGGTTTGCGCAACCTGCGCCTCATCGCCGCCCAAGCCGTGCTGAAAGAGGACCGGGAGCCCTTGTCCGCTATCGAAAACGGCCAAGCTGGCTTCACCATGCGTGAACGCCGCGCTTTCGTCCATCAAACCAATTCCTTGAGAAAGGCTGCGACGTGCGGCGCTTCCGCTGCCGAAAGTCCATGCGTGACGAGGGGACCATGGAAGCCGACGGCTTTCAGCCGCGCGACAAAATCGGAAAAGTCCACGATACCCTGGCCGGCCGTGGCAAAACGTCCGTCGGCATAACGATCCTTGGCATGTGCCATGGCGATGTGTCCGGCCGCAGTCTCGACCGCGCGCTCGACAATGGCGCGTGCTTCCGATGGCGTGGCGCTTTCGAAAAGATTGGCCGGGTCGAGGACGATACGCAGCCTTTCCGATCCCATCTCGGCAATCAGTCGCTTGGCGTCCGCCGCCGAGGTTACGATGTTCGCCTGCTCGGGTTCGATGCCGAGATCGACGCCATGGTCTTCCGCCAGCGCCAGCGCCTTCGACATCTCCGCAGCCATGTCGGCCCAGGCCGTGGGATCGCGGTTTTCTGGATGATGTACCCACTGGTCGGTGGGATGGCGCGTGCCGGTGCAGAGTGTGACGAGCGGGATCGAAAGGGCTGCCGCCGTCTCGATGATGACGGCGAGCTGGCTGAGGCCTTTTTGTCGTACCAATATGTCAGGGTGTGCCATGTTGTAGGTTCCCGACAAGGCGGCAAGCGAGACGCCCGCCGATTCCGAGGCCCCGCGGATAGTTGCTACGACCGGCTCGGGAACGGTGTCGGGCGTCGATGGCAGCCCACAGCAGGCGAGATTGAACTGTGTGGTCGCATAGCCGCTGTCGCGCACCGCGGACAGGACGCTGAGAGCATCGGTCCCGGGAAAGGTCTTGGCGAAGATCCCGACCTGCATCAGACGGCTCCCGTCACGGCCGCGAGCTCGACGCGCTCGCCAGTCTCCACCGACCGCGCGACCGCCACCATCGCGCGGATGGAGGCGATACCGTCCTCGACATTGGCGCCTCGCATCGGTGCGCCATTTAGGGCGGTATCGGCGAGACCTTCGAGCTGCCTGCGGAAGAAGTGCCCGTCCGCACCAAGAGGTTTCCTGCTCGTTGCGTCTTTCTCATGAAAGATCTCGACTTCGCTGGAGCGGAAGTACCAGGGATTGAAGGTCTTTGCGAGGACTGAGCCGTTTTCGCCATAGAGCTGGAAACCCTCGTGCCAATCCATGCGAACGGCAACCGTGAGGTCCAGATGGCCGAGGGCGCCACTGGCGAATTCGGTTTCCACAAACCAGCAATAAGCGCCAGCACGTTCCAGCAGGCGCGCGCGCACGGCGACGATATCGCCGCAGAAGAAGCGAGCGGTGTCGACCAGGTGGGAGCCATGCGCCAGCATGAAATATTGCCTGAGATCGGCTTTCGGATTGCCGGCCGGTTTGCGCGCAAGCTTGCTGGTGATGGGAAGCGGCTGCACGGCATCGGTGTTGGTGTAGCGGTGGGTTGAATCGCAATACCATGCCTTCAGCGCAAGGATCTGGCCGATATCGTTGTGAACGAAGTCACGCGCGGCCTGAAGCGCCGGATCAAAACGCTTCATGTGCCCCACCTGCAGGATCTTGCCCGAGCGTTTGACGGCGTCGGCAAGCTCCCCGCCTTCCTCGATCGAGACGCCGATCGGCTTTTCGCACAGTACGTGTTTGCCGGCTTCGAGCGCCTTTATGGACATCGGCACATGGTAGGCGTCCGAGGTAGCGACGATGACCGCCTCCAAATCGGGGTCGGCCAGCATGGCGTCGTAGTCGCTGAACATTTTCTGCGGTTCATAGGTGGCGCCCATGCGCGCGAGCAGATCGGGTGCTGCGTCACAGATCGCGTAGAGATCGGCATTCCTAGCCTTCACGCAGGATTCCAGATGCGCAAACTGGGCGATCGGCCCGCAGCCCAGGACACCGACGCGAAGACGGCGATTTTCTTTTTCGATCATGGTCTTTTCCTTAAATGCCGTGGGTGCGCATCGTCTCGCGATTGGCCTTTATGGCTGCGGCCGGATCAGCCGCTGCCGTCTCGGATTCTTCTTCCAGCACCAGCCACCCGTTGAAGTGCGGTCCCTGTGAAACGAGATCGATCACCGCCGGCGTCTCGAGAACGCCCTTGCCCAGCATCGCCCATCGGTCCTGCGCGTCGACATCCTTGAGGTGTAGATAGCGTATGCGATCCCGGAAGGTGCGCATCGTGTCCAGGATATCGTCATGTCCTCGCAGGATATGGCCAGTATCCGGAACCCAGCCGACCAGTTCGGGATCAAGCAGCGCAAAGATCTGATCGTAGTCGGCTCGGTTGAACAACAGGGTATTGTGATGCGAACTCGGATGTACGGCGACCTCGACGCCCGATGCCTTACCAAGCGCGCCGGCGCGATTGTAGAACTCGGCGGCGATTGCGAACTTGTCCTCCCGCGGCCCCTCCGAGACGATGGTTGCAGAGCCGATCGATATGAGTGCGCCCGGAAACTCTGCGGCGTAGTCGATCCAGCGCTGCGCCGTGGCCAGATCCTTTTCCATCGCATCGGCGACCGTGAAACCGCTTTTGGAGCCGAAGGCGAAGGAGACGAGCTGCAACCCGTTATCCCGCAATGCCCTAGCGAATTCGCTGGGCTTTGTGCCGTAGCGGCCGATCATCGTGTCGGTGATTTCGATGCCCGCATAACCGCCGGCGGAAATCGCGGAGAGCAGGTCGTCCGGCGTGCCTGTCCAGACTTCACCGAGCATTTCCCATGTGAACGTCTGGCAGCCGACCTTCAAATCCCTAGTCATGTCGTCATTCCTTAATTCCGCCTTGCGTCAGGCCTTCGATAATGTGGCGTTGGAAAAACAGGACCAAAACAATCAGCGGCACGGTGACGACCGCTGAAGCGGCGGCGATGTCTCCCCAGGGCACGTAGTATTGGTTGGTGAAATTAGCGATGCCCACCGGGATCGTCTGGCTGTCGCTGTCTGATGTGAAGGCCAGTGCGAACAGAAACTCGTTCCAGGCGGTGATGAAGGCAAGCAAGCCGGTGGTCACGAGACTTGGGAGCGACATCGGCAGGATGATGTGCCAAAGCAGGCCGATCACCCCGACGCCATCCATGCGTGCGGCTTCATCGATTTCGCGCGGGAGCGTTTCGAAATAGCCGAAGAGAACCCAGGTTACGAGCGGTAGCCCCAGCGCCAGATAGGTGATGATCAAGGCTCTGTAGGTGTCCAGAAGTCCAAGCTCGGACGCGATCAGGTAGAGCGGTCCGACGAGCGCGATCTGCGGAAACATCGAGACCGACAGGATGACCATGAGGATTCCAAATCGCCCCTTCACGTCAAGGCGCGACAGCGCAAAGGCGGCAAGCGAACCGACGATCAGGCAGAGAGCCGTGGTCGCGAGCGATACGATGAGCGAGTTCAGAACGTAATGATGCAGGCCTTTTTCGACGAAGGCATTGTAATAATGCTCCAGCGTGAACGGGTTCGGGATGAGCGACGGCGTTCCTTCCGTCAGTGCCTTGTCAAGCTGGAGCGAGGTGGAGAACTGCCACAGAAATGGGCCCGCGGACCAGACGAGAATGAGAAGCGCGCCAACATAGATCATGATGTGCTGCAAGACGGAGCGGCTGCCGTTCATGTCGTCTTCCTCAGTTGTCTGACGAGGAAAAGGCAGAACACCAGGGCGATCACGCCTTCGGTGATGAACATCGCGGTCGAAACGGCCGAACCGTAACCGAACTGCAGCGTCGAGAAGAGCACCTTGTAGGACAGCGTCGAAAGCGTTTCGGTGGAATCGGCTGGGCCGCCGCCGGTGAGCACATAGACCAGATCGAAAACGCGAAATGCATCCAGCGCCCTGAAAAGACCTGCAATGAGCAGGGTCGGCAGCAGCAGAGGCAGGCGGATATTCCAGAAGATCGTCCAGGCTCCGGCGCCATCGATTCGGGCAGCCTCGATCAACGATTTTGGAACGGTCTGAAGACCGGTCAGCAGGAGGAGCGCCATGAACGGCGTCGTCTTCCAGACATCGGCAAGGATAATCGTCGTCAGTGCGGTTGTGGGCGATCCATACCAGTTCACATTCTGATCGATCAAACCGAGCTGGAGCAGGATGAAATTGATGATGCCGTGCTGGCCGTCGAACAGCCATCCAAACATTTTCGAGGTGACGACGGTTGGCATTGCCCAGGGGACAAGCATCGCCGCGCGGACCATGCCTCGACCGCTGAAAGTCTCGCAAAGGATTAGCGCCATGGCGAGGCCGATCAGGGTCTCGAGCCCGGTCGAGGCGGCGGTGAACCAGATCGTATGCCACCACGCATTCCAGAAGGGCGGATCCGCCAAGAGTTGCAGATAATTGGCAAAGCCGACGAAATCGTTGTCCTGCGTAATCAGGGAACGGTTGGTGAAGGAAAGATAGACGCCATTGATGATCGGATAGAAGGAAACCGATGCAAGCGACAGGAAGGCCGGCAACAGCAGGAGCCAGGGCCAGAGGGCGCTCGGAAGCGCCCCCATTGACCTTTGCATCCTGCTGTCGGCGGGGGCCGTCAATGCGGTGGCCATATCATGCGACGATCTTGTTGATCTGTTCGGCGGCAGCGTTGAGCTCAGCCTGGACGTTGCCGCTGACCAAGGCCTTGGAAATGCTCGACTGTAGCGCCAGCGTCACCTTGGCATATTGCGGCGTAATCGGCCGTGGTGTGGCGCCGGTGAAGACGTTTTGAAGGCTCGCCATGAACGGCTGTTCCGCCTTCAGCTTCGCATTTTCGAAGATGGCAGGGCGCGAGGGCGCAAGCCCGAAATTCAAAGCAAGACGCGTCTGGGTTTCCGGAGACGACATCCAGGTCAGGAACTCGATCGCCGCTTCCCGCTTCTTGGAATTGGCGTTGACGCCAAGCTGATAGCCGCCGAGGCACGCAGCACTTTTTCCGCCGGCAAAATGGGGCAGGGGCGCAACCGCGACCTTATCAACGATGTGCGAAGCTTTTGGATCCTGCGCGATCGGATAGACATAAGACCAGTTGCGCATGAACATCGCTTCGCCTGAAGTGAAGGGCTGACGCGAAGGCTCTTCATCCCAGGAGAGAACGTTCTGCGGGCTGATCTTCGTCTTGTTGATCGTGTCGTAGAGGAACTGGATTGCCTCGACCGCTGCCTTCTCGCCGATAACAGACGATTTGCCGTCGGCTGCCAGGATGGAGCCGCCATTCGAGGTGATGACTTCCACGGCATCGCAGATCAGCACCTCGGCCTGCTTGCCTTGCCAGAGATAGCCGAACTTGGCGTCGCCGGCCTTCTGGGCCGCAGCCGCCATGGTTGCCATGTCGTCCCAGGTTTCGGGAACCTTGCCGCCATGCTTTTCCACGAGATCCTTGCGGTAGTAGAACATGCCGGAATCGACGAACCATGGAAGCGCGGTCAGCTTTTCGTTGTAAGTGCAGGCGGCGACCGTTCCGGGGAAATAATCGGCGCGCTTCTCCTTCGGGAAATATTCATCGAGCGGTAGCGCCCAGCCTGCCGCCGCAAAGCCGGCGATCCAGATCACGTCCTGGCTGAAGACATCGGGCGTTCCGTTGCGACGCGCGAGCTGCTGGATCAGGCCCTGATAGACTTCGGTCGACGAACTTGGCGGCGGAAGTTCGATGAATTTGACCATGATCCGGTCCTGCGACTCGTTATAGGCCTTAACGAGATCGCCGATACCTTCCTTGCCGAAGAAACTGGCACTGGCAAAGCTGATCTCCGTACGATTGGCAGCGCGCGCTGTGCGCATTCCAAGACCCGATGCGATGCCGAGGGTAGCCGCACCCGCGGCTCCGAGCAGGAAGTGACGACGGTCAAGCATTGCGGAATCTGCAGCCACATTCGAAGCGGTCGGCGCTTTCTTGAAATCGGTCATGTTTCCCTCCCAGGAAAGACTGGCGTCCTCCAAAAATCTCCGCGCCAGCATTGGCATATGTTCGATAAACAATTGTCGCGCGTCAAGAAATAAGATGCTTTAAATCACTTTGAAGCGCGTCGGCCCAGGCCGTCCGTCGAGGAGGCGTTGGTTATCCAGTCCGGGGAGGTTTGAGAAATATGGTTGAAAAAACAAAGGGAACGCTTGGCGTCGGGATCATCGGCTGCGGCAACATATCGATGACCTATCTGCGCAATGCCGCGCTGTTTGCCGGTATTGAGCTGCGCGCCTGTGCCGATATTTCGGCTGATGCTGCGGCTCTGCGCGGAAAGGAGCTCGGTATCCATAGCGTCAGCGTCGATCAGCTACTTGCAGATCCCGAAGTCGATCTCGTTCTCAATCTGACAGTACCGGCGGTTCATTTCGAGGTCACCATGTCGGCCTTGTCCGCCGGCAAGCACGTCTTCACAGAAAAGCCGCTTGCAACATCGGCTGCCGACGGTCGGATTTTGGTGGCGGAGGCGAAGAGCCGGGGTTTGCTGCTCGGCTCCGCGCCGGATACGTTCCTTGGCGCTGCGGGCCGGCGGGCGCGTCGCCTGATGGAGGAGGGCGCGATAGGGCGCCCCGTCAGCGGCACCGCCTTCATGATGGGACGCGGCATGGAGCACTGGCACCCCAATCCTCAATTCTACTACCAGCCCGGCGGCGGCCCTGTCTTCGATATGGGACCTTACTACTTGACCATGATGGTGAATTTGCTCGGTCCGGTCGTGCGCGTCATGGCGATGGCGACGAAAGGTCAGGACGAACGTCTCATCACCGCGGAAGGGCCATTCAAGAATACGACGTTCAAGGTCGGTACGCCAACCAACGTTCTGTCGCTGCTCGAATTTCAATCCGGTGCGACCATCAACTTCGGCGCGTCCTGGGATGTGTTCCGCCATTCCAATCATCCGATCGAGCTGCACGGCACCGAAGGCTCGCTGCGGCTGCCGGATCCCGATACATTCGGTGGTACGGTCTCTCTGTCCGAGCGGGGTGCCGAGTGGCGGAACTTCGAAAGTGATGGCGAGCTCTACGGCGAACGAAACTGGCCGTTTGCGGCGCCGGATCGGGCGAACTACCGTATGCTCGGTGTTGCCGACCTAGCGCGTGCACTTGCGGAAAACAGGCCGCCGCGCGCATCGGGGGAACTCGCCCTCCATGTGCTCGAAATCATGGAGGCTATTCTTGCTTCGGGCGAGAGCGGTCAGTCGGTCAGCATCAGCGGTGACTTGGCACGGCCGCCGCTTCTTGGGGAGGACGAAGCGCGCAGTTTTCTGGCCTGACCGCTGCACGGGAGAAGCGACGTGACCGAATACCTTGACGAAGGTGCGCAATGGGTTCTCGATGTCAGCAAGGCGGCGAAGCTGCGACCGCTTGAAGCTGGCACGCCCTTGGAGGCCCGTATCGCCTACAATGCTGGTGGCCCCGCTCTTCAGGGCGCTCGCGAGGCGGTTGCTTCGGTGGAGGACCGCCGGATCAGCGGCCCCAACGGCCCGATCACCCTGCGCATCTATCGCGGCATCGGAGCGCCTTCCAAGGAGGGGCGGGGTCTTCTCTATCTCCATGGCGGCGGCTGGGTGATCGGCAGTCTCGACTCTCACGACGATATTTGCCGATGGTTTGCCAACCTCGCCGAATGCACGGTGATCTGCCCAGACTATCGCCTGGCGCCGGAACACAAATTTCCCGCCGGACTGATGGATTGCGCCACGACACTGGCATTCATGACGCAGGCCGCCACGGAGATCGGCGTCGACCCCGAACGAATTGCGGTGGCCGGCGATAGCGCCGGCGGCAATCTTGCGGCCGTGCTGGCGTTGATGTCGCGTTCAGGCGACGCCCCACGGCTTGCGGCTCAACTGCTCTTCTACCCCAACACGGACGCCACGCAGACGACGGACAGCTATCGCCGATATGGTGAAGGCTTCGGCTTGACCGCCGCGACGATGAAGTGGTTTCGCGACCATTATGTCCGCACCGCAGTCGATATCGTGGATTGGAAGGTCTCACCCGCGCTGGCCGAAACTGTTGCAGGGGCACCGCCGGCATTCATTGCTACAGCCGGGCACGACATTCTCGTGGACGAGGGCATGGCCTATGCCAAGCGGCTGCAGGAGGATGGTGTTCATGTGGTCCAGCGCCATTGGCCAGGGCAAATTCACGGTTTTGTCTCGATGGGAAGATTCATACCGGCCGCGCGGCAGGCTGTGGAGGACGCAATCGCGGCGTGGCGCGGCTTTGAAGGAATTCCCGATTAAGCGAGACTGCGACCCGTTTTATGCCGATTGCCGCATGACCAACGTCCCATCCAGGCTGACTTTGCCCGCGATCGTGCGAACCGGCGCACCCGTATCGCCGAGAAGCGTCAGCAGCGTGTCGACGCTGTTTGCCGTCATGGAGGCAAAATCCTGCGCCATCGTCGTCAGTGGCGGACAAGTGTAGCGGCTCAATGGATGGTCGTCATGGGCCGCTATGCGCAGGTCGTCGCCCTTCTTGCGTCCGACCTTCAGCCGATGCGCGAAAGCGGCAGCCATCACACCAAAGGCCAGACGGTCATTGGCGCAAAGAATGGTCTTGAATGACAGCTTCTTGGCTTTGAGCATCGCGTCCATCTGCTCGTAGCCGACGCGCTCGAAATCCCATGTGTAGGCGGCAATGGTCTTGATCACCACGGGCTCCTGGCCCGAAGCCTTCATCGTGGCGATATAGCTCGCCAATCTCTCCGGGGAATTGTGATTGACGTGGGGAATGTCGAGATAGACCGGCGCCTCTCCAGAGCGGCAGAGATATTCCACGATGGTCGCGACGCTCTGGTAGTTATTGTTGCCGATGAATGGCGTGTTGCCCTCGATATAGGTGTCGAAATAGACGAGGGGAACATTCTGCGTGAGTTTTTCAAACGCGCGCGGATCGGATTTCTGCCCAAGTGGTGCGGCGATCGCGCCCGCCACTTTCAATGACAGCATCGTGCTGACGGCCTCGGCCTCCAGCTCCTGCAAGCCGTGCGAGGAAAACACGATTGGCCAATAGCCTTCATCGCGCAATCGCAATTCCAGGCGGTTGACCATTTCGGCGTAAAAGGGGTCGGTCAGGGCCGGAACGAGAATACCGACATTGCGGGTCCTCTTTCGATTGAGGTTTCGTGCGTAAAGATTTGGCTGGTAGTCCGATGCGCGAAGTGCGGCTTCGATCAGCGCACGTGTCGTCGGCTTCACGCTTGTCGGGTCATCAAAATATTTGGAAAGGGTTGGGCGGGAGACGCCGCAGGATTTCGCAAAATCCTCCATCGTCTTATGTGTCAATTTTTCCATCGAAAGTCGACCGTTTTCAAACCGCTATGCCCGTCCATGATGCGTCGACGCAAAAAGAGGCGCAACGGGAAAACGTAAGCTCCGAGCAAGTTTTTCCGGTCTTGTGTAACCTCAGAACGTTACGTGCGTGAATTTATTATTTGACGTAAAAATGCTTGGCGAGGAGCTATGGCGACCACCACAAGAGAGGTTTTCGAGATTTTTCTCAAGATTTATCGGCAGCGGACAAGCGATCGAGAATGGCCTGCGCCGTATTGGCATCCGTCACGAGAGCATTGATCATGCCCGACCGTGCCGCCCCGATGATGCCGGGCGCCTTGGCAGGGGTTGCAGCAACCGCAATGCACAGGGGAATTCGTTGCAGTTGCTGCGGGGAGGCAGCGATCATGCGTTCCTCGCCATCCCAATGAAGGAGTTCGCCGGCCTCGGTTACGTAATGGCGCAGAACGTCACCCGCCGCATGACTTAAGGCTTTTTCTCCCGGGAGGGCCGCCGTCGCTTCGGAGGGACTTGCGACATGCGTTAAGCCGACGCCGACGATCGCGGCATCCAGCTTGTTCCACAGCGACGTGACCTGCTGAACCGTGGGATCGGCGAGGAAAGCATCGCGCAATTCCGAAGATGAAATGTAGGGGGCATGCAGAAAATGCGGAATTCCCCCCATTTGCTCTGCAGCCTGCCGCACGAACTCGTTGATTTGAAAATGCGGAGCCGCCTGCTGCATTCCCCCGTTGAGAGCAATGGTTGCGATGCCAGGCAACTGCGGCAAGCCGGCAAAGGTAACTTCTCGAACAGCCCGTCCCCAGCCGATGCCGAGCGTCGAACCCGATCGCAGTCCCGCTTGCTGCAACATTGATCCGACCGGCGGGGCGAGGGCGCTGAGGACGTTCGACGACGGTGTATCGATCACGATGGCGTTGCGCAGTTTCAGACCGTCAACCAAGGCCGCCCCCAAATCTTCCGAGGGGGAAAGATCGATCACCTCGATCCGAACGATCCCGGCCGAGCGTGCCTTCTGAAGCAGCCGCGAGACCGTAGCCGTTGATAATCCTAGCTTTTTAGCGATATCAACCTGCGACATATCGGATTGGTAATGCAGCTTCGCAACCGTATGCAGCAAGGCACGGTTCGTTGCAGAGTCCTGCGACTGAGACGAATTCAGATTGAAATTCCTTTCTGCAATGTGTTACACATTTCGGCGTGTGAGGAGTTATCGCTCAAAACGGCCGGTTTCGCAACGATTATGCAGGCTCGTGAGCGCTCTCAATGTTTCGTCGGCCATCCCTCAGAAATTTGGGATGGCACGCACTTCAGCATCCGGTTTGGGACGGGCTAAAGGGAGGAGCAGATGTCGAGATTGACGACAGCCGAAATGCGAGGTTACCAGCAGATTTGCGGTCACGACGGCGCCATGATGGTTATCGCCTGCGATCAGCGCGGCGGCATGCGCAGTCTGCTTGCAAGCGACCCACAGGAGCAGGCCGCCATCTCCGACAAGACCCTCGGCGACACGAAGGCGGATATCGCCATGTTTCTTGCAAGCAAGGCATCCTGTGTTCTCGTCGATCCGATCTGTGCTGTTCCGGCATTGGTGGACGACCGCATTATCAGGCGCGATACCGCACTTCTGATCGGCCTGGATGCTTCGGGTTGGGACACTTCGCCAGAGGGATATCGCCTTTCCAAGCTGGTGCCCGGCATTTCGGCTCGCCGCGTCCGTCAGCTCGGCGCCACCGGGGGCAAGATCATGGTTTATCTCCGCTCCGACCGGGATGAAGCGAACACGCACAACATCGACATCCTGCGCCAATGCATCGAGGACTTCGCGCGCGAGGACCTGCTGCTGGTGGTCGAATTCCTGACATACAGATTTGCGGACGAAGACGAAGCCGACTACAAGTCGAAGCTGCCGTCGCTGGTTGTTGGAGGAAGCAAGATTTGCCTGGACTGCGGATCGAAGGTTCTAAAGATTCCCTATCCTGGCACTGCTGAGGCATGTGCGGAGGTCACGAGGCTGGCAGGGGACGTGCCCTGGGCGGTGCTGTCGGCCGGCGTCGACCATTCGACGTTCCTGCGGCAGGTCGAAGATGCCATGCGCAACGGTGCGTCCGGTGTCATCGCGGGCCGGTCTCTATGGAAAGACTGCATCTCGCTCGACCGTTCCGTCACGAAGGACCGATTGGAAACGGTCGCTGTTCCGCGGCTTCGCGAAATTCAAGCGGTGATCGCGGCACATTTCAAAGGCGTCAAGTCTGAAGGTCTCGGCCAAGGACAGAAAGCAGATGTCTGAATTAGCCATTGGCGTGGACATTGGCGGCACGAATATTCGTGCGGCTCTCGTCTCCAAACGGGGCGAAATCCTCAAAAAGCTGTCGGAGCGGACACCGACCGATCCCAGGCAAGTCTTTGAGCGCATCAAGGCGATAGTAGGTCAACTCGATGCGGCTGGTGTTGTTGGCCTTGGCGTCGGCATTCCTGGCCGAGTCGACATTGCAAATCGCTCGGTCCTATCCGGCGGCATCTTGAATTTGGCCGGCATGGACTTCGTCGATCAGTTGGAGACAAGCCTCGGCAAGAGGGTCGTCATCGAAAATGATTGCAGCATGGCGCTCATCGCCGAAATGCGTGTTGGTGCTGCCAGAGGCTTTCAAAGTGTCGCCATGCTGACCATCGGCACGGGGATCGGCGGCGCGGTTGCCCATGACGGCAGCATCTATCATGGCCATAGGACTGCCGGGCAGTTGGGTCACATCTGCGTCCGGCACGATGGTCCGGAATGCGCGTGCGGAAGACGCGGTTGCGTGGAAACCTTCAGCTCGGGAACGGCGCTGCGCCGGCACATAAACGAAGCGGGTCTATCGGCAGCATCCATTGCCGATGTTTTTGAAATGGCCTCAAACGGAGATGCGACGGCCAGGGCAGTGTTACACGCCTGGGCGGCGCCTTTGCGTACAGCGCTCGACAACATCGCTGCAACGATGGATCCGGAAATCATCATATTGGGAGGGGGCCTCGGTTCCGATGCGGCTCGAGCCCTCGCAGATCTCCCCGCGGTGGCGCCATGGTTTCGCCCGGCGATCCTGCCGGCCAAACTCGGAGATGACGCCGGGATAGTCGGTGCCGGCCTGGCGACGTTTTCAGACGCCTTCCGCTGTGCCGAAAAGCGTGTGGTGCTGGTCAATGGCGTGCCGGCCTCGGGAAAAAGCCGCCTCGCCAAATTGCTGTCGCAACGCACGGGATGGCCGGTCCTTTCCCTCGACGGCATCAAGAACCCGTTCCTGGAGCACATTGGCGGCGTCGACCGGGAGTTCAATCGGACACTCGGAAAGGCGAGCTACCAGGCGATTTGGTCGACCATTCGCGAGGCTCCGGCCGGCTCCACGTTCATCATCGACGCATGGTTCGGCTTTCAGCCCAAAGCCGTGCTTGAGGCCTATATCAAAGACGCGGGCATCGATCGCGTCGCAGAACTTTGGTGCAAGGTGCCCGGTGTCGTTGCTGGCGACCGCTATGCCCGTCGCTTGAAAGACAGGCTGCCCGGACATCCGGGAGCGGACTATATCCCGGAACTGGTGGCGCTCGCCGATCGTGCCGAACCTATGGAATGTGGTCCATGGATGACAGTTGACCAAACAAAGGAACCGGATATGGACGAAGTAACTACCTGGATTTCGAAGGTGTTCGGCCAGGCATGAAAATACCCGCCTCCCAGGCGGCCGACAAAAGCGATATCCGACTTCAAACCGCAGCGCGACACTCCGTCGGCGGCAGGGTGCGGCGCTTTGCCAATCGCATTGATTGGTTAACTATTTCAAATAGATAACGGAAATTCGTTACAGAAAAAAATTACTTGACGGCCCGCTGTAAGCCGCTGATTATCCATTGCGCCGGACAGGGGAGGTCTGGTTTCAAGAGGAGGAAATTATGGAGCGCCGTTCATTTCTTAAGGCCACCGCTGTGGCAACGCTTGCCACCGGTGTTTCGGCTGTTGCCCGCACCACCAAAGCCGCAGACAAGAAGTTTACGATTGCACTTATTCCAGGCCTGACGACGGATGCCTTCTATATCACCATGCGCAAGGGCGCCGAAGCCGCCGCCAAGGCGGTCGGTGCTCAGCTCATGTTCCAGGGCGCATCCGACTTCAATCCGGTCACACAGGTTCCAGTTCTCGATGCCGTCATTGCCAAGAAACCGGATGCGATCCTGATTGCGCCGACCGACAAGGACCAGTTGGTCCAGCCGCTGAAGAAAGCCGCCGATGCGGGTATCCCGGTCATCACCGTCGATACATTCATCGGTACCGGCGTTTATCAAACGGGCAGCGGCGATGCCGATTTTCCGCTTTCCTACATTGCCTCGGACAACCTGCTCGGCGGCGCCATTGCTGCGCGCGCGCTTGCCAAGGCTGTCGGTGAAAAAGGCAAGGTCTACGTTTCAAACGTCAAGCCGGGTATCTCGACGACGGACCAGCGCGAGCAGGGGTTCAAGGACGAGATGAAGAAATATCCAAACATCACTGTTCTGGAAACACAATACAACGACGACGATGCGAACAAAGCGGCGTCGCAGCTCCAGGCCGTCTATGCCCGTAATTCGGATCTTGACGGCGTTTTCGGTGCCAACCTCTTCTCCGCTCTCGGCGCCGCAAACGGGGTGCAGCAGGCGGGCCAGACAGGCAAAATCCGCGTTGTCGCCTTTGATGCACCGACGACAATCGTCGACAATATCAATTCCGGCCTCGTTGATCTCGCGATTGCCCAGCATCCAGCCGAAATTGGCTACTTCGGTGTGATGGCGGCCTATGCGCATCTGACTGGCAACTCGATCCCGACCTCTATCGGTACCGGTTTCACCGTCATCGACAAATCGAATGTCGCCGATAAGAACGTCGCGAAATTTATCTACTCCGATTGATCGGATGAAGTCTGGCGCCTCGCTCAAGGGCGAGGCGCATCTTTGATCATAGTAGAGGGACTGGCGTGACGACTTCGGTGCGTTCTCGCTCAAGTTCGGGTTGATTCATGAGCATCGACAATATTGAGGCCCGCCAGGCGGACCAGCATGTGGCGCCGGAGGCGGACCACGGCGATCAAGCAAAAACCATCGTCAACCGCATCGCCCAGTTGCGCGCATGGCTCTTCCTTGCCGCGCTGATCGTGATTTTCGAGGTCTGGGCGCGCGTCGATTTCGGCGGCACCTTTGTCGGCTCAGCCTTCAACTGGCAGTCGGTTGCTGTTTTTGCCGTGGCACCGCTCCTGCTTGCCATCGGCCAGACCTTCGTCATCATATCCGGAGGTATCGACCTTTCGACAGGCTTCATCATGGGTCTTGCTGCGGTCGTAGCCGCACATGTCACCAATATGGTGGGTCTTTACATGCCGCTGCCGGTGGCCATGGTCTTCGGCATATTCGTCGCAATGCTCGCGGCCACAGTGCCCGGCTGTATCAACGGCCTGTTGATTTCCCGGCTTAAGGTTCCGCCCTTTATCGGCACGCTCGGCATGTTCGGCGTCGCGCGCGGTACCGCCTTTCTTCTCGCCGGCGGCACGACCGTGCCTGTCAAGAACTCCTATTTCGCTGAGCTCGGCAACGGCCGCTTTTATGGCGTGCCCTATCTCGTCATCGTCACGCTGATTTTCGTGGTGATTATGCATTACCTGCTGAGCCAGACGCGCTTTGGCCAGCACAATTATGCAATCGGCGCCAATGCACAGGCAGCAAGGCGGGCCGGCATCGATCTAAAATCCCATCTCTTGCGGCTCTATATGCTTTCGGCGGTCTGCGCCGGTCTCGGCGGCGCGCTCTATGCCGCCCGCTTCACCGCCGGTGCTGCCCAGGCCGGCGAACCGCTGCTGCTCGACAGCGTGGCCGCAGTCGTCATCGGCGGCGCCAGTCTGTTTGGCGGCTCGGGCACGATCATTGGCACCATTGCCGGGGCGCTGGTTATCGCCGTCATTCAGTACGGCCTGGTTTTCATGAATGTCGAGCCATTCTGGCAGTTCATCGCCGTCGGCATCGTCATCATCATTTCGGTGCTCATCGACCAGGCACAGCGCCGGTTCAGCGGAGCAAAACAGGATGAATAGCGCAGAGCCTCTTCTCGAAGTCCGGAATCTGTCGCGCTATTTCGGCGCGGTTCAAGCCTTGGACAATTGCTCCATGGTGGTTCATCCCGGCGAGGTCGTAGCGCTGGCGGGCGATAACGGCGCGGGCAAGACGACGATGATCAAGACGATCTCGGGCGTCTATCCGCCGACGGCCGGCGAAATCTTGATTGAAGGAAAGCCCGTCACCTTCTCCTCCCCGCAGGATGCTCGGGAAAAGGGCATCGAGACGATCTATCAGGATTTGGCGCTTGCCGACAATCTGACGATCGGCTCCAACATCTTCCTTGGGCGCGAACCGATGAAGAAGCTCTTCGGCTTCCTTCCCGTGATCGACCGGAAGGCTATGGCGGAAGCCGCGCGGGCCACGATGGCGCAGCTCGATTTCCATGTGAAGCGGCTCGACGCCCCGGTCAGCAACTTCTCCGGCGGCCAGCGCCAGGCAGTGGCGATTGGGCGGGCGGTCTATTGGAACGCTCGCATCCTGATCATGGACGAGCCGACCGCAGCACTCGGCGTGCCGGAACAGCGCAAGGTGGTGGCCTTGATCAAATCGCTGAAAGCACAGGGCCGTGGCGTCATCTTCATCTCGCACAATCTACAAGATATTTTCGCCGTCTCCGACCGCATCGTCGTTCTTCGCCGCGGCATCGTTGCCGGAGAGCGCAAGATCAGCGAAACGACGCATGAGGAAGTCGTCAAGTTGATGATCGGCGGCTGACCGATTGACAATGCTGGTTTATGGCTTGGCCACTCTCTGTTTGGGTGAGGCCGATCCGCTCTGCGCATGAATGCCCTCCATCGGCTTGACCAAGGGGCGGGGAGCAGCGTTGAGGCTCAGGACCGGCTCATCCTTGACGATCAGGACCATCTGGCGGCGCCCTGATTTTTCAGCTTTGATCTTGGCAGTTGCTGCGTAGCGCGCCAGCACTTCAGCGCCATCATGAGATGCTCGCGTTTGCTCCATCAATTCGCGTTCGGCAACGGCCTGCAGCCAATGCTCCTGGTCCTTGCCTTGCGGGCGCCCAGCTCGCTCCCATAAATCATATGCTCGAGCATTGATCCAATTCATTCTATCGTCCGTCATGGTCGTTCCTCCCGCGACCGTTCCTAACTCTGACGGAAATCCGCTGTTCCCGGCGATGACTAAAAGCAATTGCCGCCATCGAAAAATCTATCCAAATGATAGAAATACTAACGCCCCCCACCTAGATCTTAGATATAGGAGGAGAGCGAATATGAAAGTACTGATTGTAGAAGACGAGGCGATCGTTGCTCATCAGCTCAAGACGATAGTGGCCGATGCCGGTTTCGCCACGCTCGGTCCGGCTTCCACAATGGAGCAAGCGCTTGCCTACGCGCCGAGAGCGGATATAGCCTTGATTGATGTGGCTCTCTCCGACGGGAGGAGCGGCTTACAACTCGCCCGCAGACTAATCGATCGGTACCATACGACGATTATCTTCGTCACTGGCGTTCCCGAAGCGCTCAAGCACGGCTTCGCCGGCGCCTTTGCGGCGATAGCAAAGCCGTTCATCGATGAGGATGTCGCCAATGTCCTGCGCCGCGCCGGCGCCATGCGCATGGCAGGCGGCCACCACGGGATAGGCTGAGCGCCAGCCAATTTCCATCCCGGTCTCTTGAGGCTGGTGCTCACGTTCTCTATCGCTTGTGATCTCGTCCATCGAGCAGCGACGTTCGAGCCGTATACCATCTGATCAGTCGGGCGTGAGAATTGACCAAACACAATGTCGGCTCAGAGCTCGATGAGGGACATTCCGAGATCCTCGTGATGCCGGCGGTGCAGGTATGCGGGCGTCTCGATGATTGTCACTTCCAAAGTCGGATGTACGATGCCGTCAATGAAGTGACCGCCGCGCGTGGAGCCGTCTTTTAGGCCGAGAACGGCATGAAGATGCAGGCTCGCCTTGCCGTCGTCGCCGGTCGCGATATCGCCGAGAAGGCTTAAGACTTCGCATTGCTCCGCGACCTGAATCTTGCGGTAGCTGCGGCTGGGGAAATCGAACCAGCCGACGGTCGCTCTTTCGAAGGCGCCGATCGCGGTAACCGACGCGGCCGTCATTTCATAGGTCGTGGCGAAGTTTCTGAGGGTGGAGAATGCTTCTTCCTTCGCATCGAGCACCACGACATAGGTGCGCTGACCGTCCGTTTCGTTGATCTGTTTGAAATTCATGGCTATGGCCTCGCTATCCCTGGCCGGGTTGTCCATTCGAGACGGATACGCCTCCGTCGACTGCAATATTGGCGCCGGTTACGAAACTGCAGTGGGACGCGAAGGTTCCTCGAAATGACAGCGTCATCTCCGTCAGTTCCTGGCTGATTTTGCTCTTTTCGGGAACCAAGCGAGGGGCAGGTGGTTGAGAATGGGAGTTCACCGATACCAAGGAGGAAGCCATGGCCACCCATCCAACGCCCCCATTCCCGTCGCAACAGCAGCCGATGCCCGGCCATACCGCGGCCATGCGACCGGTGCCGGATCATGGCGAAAAGTCCTATCGAGGATCGGGCCGGCTTATCGGCAAGAAAGCGATCATCACCGGCGGCGACAGCGGCATCGGCCGTGCCGTTGCGATCGCCTTTGCGCGTGAAGGCGCCGATGTTCTCATTGCCTATCTGGATGAAGACGATGACGCCGAGGAGACCCGCCGCTGGGTGGAAGATGCGGGACGCAAGGCCGTTCTCGTTCCCGGCGACATTCAGGATCCGCAGCATTGCCGGGCAATCGTCGACAAG
Source organism: Rhizobium sp. NXC24 (assembly GCF_002944315.1). Lineage (NCBI taxonomy): Bacteria > Pseudomonadati > Pseudomonadota > Alphaproteobacteria > Hyphomicrobiales > Rhizobiaceae > Rhizobium > Rhizobium sp. NXC24. The sequence continues at coordinate 1,261,001 of NZ_CP024314.1, read as the reverse complement.
GCGGTCGCGCAACTCGGCGGGATTGATATTCTCGTCAACAATGCCGCCCACCAGGCAAGCTTTCACGACATCGGCGATATCAGCGACCAGGAATGGGAACTGACCTTCAAGGTCAACATTCACGCCATGTTTTATCTGACCAAGGCCGCCGTTCCGCATATGACACCCGGCAGCGCCATCATCAACACTGCTTCGATCAATTCGGACAATCCCAATCCCACCTTGCTTGCCTATGCCACGACCAAGGGCGCCATTCAAAACTTCACCGCGGGTCTTGCGCAACTGCTTGCTGAGAAAGGGATCCGCGCCAATGCCGTGGCGCCAGGCCCGATCTGGACGCCGCTCATTCCTTCGACCATGCCCAAGGAGGCGGTTGAGAATTTCGGAAAGCAGGTGCCGATGAAGCGGCCGGGCCAGCCCGCCGAACTCGCCACGACCTACGTTATGCTTGCCGATCCGCTGTCGAGCTACGTCTCCGGGACCACCGTCGCCGTGACGGGTGGCAAGCCGATCCTGTAGGGACGGCTCCCGGTGATGCCAGGAGGTGCAGATGGAAACCTATCGACGATATCGCACGGGTGCCGCTCCGCCCGGCTCCATGGTCATCAAGTTCTATTATTCCGGTGACCAGGTAAGAGGATTTATCCGCAAGGTCACGCGGCCGGGCGAAGACGACGCCATATTTCCGGGCGAGGAAATGGAACCGAACGACGCCTTTCGCGCCGCCCGAAACAAGGTCGTCGGTGGCGAAACCCTGCCCATCTATGTGGAATTGTCCGAAGGTGTCCGCTGGGATCCGACATGGGGCATGCTTGAGTAATGATATGCCCCTCGGCATATCGCGTTGCCGGTCCTTCGGCGATTTGCGCCGCTGATCGCGGCGTTGAGCGTGGTGGAGGAATTTCCTCCAGCCACTAGAACAAGTGGACCATTCAGGAGACTGTTATGACCAAGACCTTTGATCTCTCCGACCTCTCCGAAGAGGAACTGACCGCCCTGATCGAAGAAGCAACGACCTTGCGAGACATTAGGCGGCAAAGCCGTGTTCGTGAGCTTGCGACAGGCGCCGACGGTTCGAAGGGGCAGGATGTAAAGGACCCCGACCACGGCGCCATCACCACGCCGACCCCGCGTGACGTCAAGGAGGAAGGACCGGCTCACGGGGCGCCGGGTAAAGTCTCTAGCACTTGACCTGCCTGGGCAGGAACTCACTCGAAACTAAAATACGCGCACCGTTCAAGAGTGCGCGTAAACTTGGGCGCCCCTTCACGATAGAACTACAAAGGGGCTGGCATATTCTGGCTTCGTGCCTTGCTATTTGACGACTTCGACAATCTTATGAGTCTTTTGGCTTACGATCACACGCTTTTTATTGACGACCGTATAGGCGTAGTCGCTGTTGCTGGGAATGGTATGTACTTCCACCGAACTCGGCAATTCGCTACCGACTACAATATCGCCGTCATAAGTTACCGATGGAACTTCTTGTTCGGTCACATACGTCCTGACTTCTCCGGGAACAACCACCGTCGTGCTTTGAGCAAAAGCTGTTCCAGACGCGAAGAGGGCCGCACTCACGGCAATGAGTATCCTTTTCATCATAACCTCCGTTGATCGATAGAGTCCCTAACTACCAACGGGTGGGAAGGTTCCTCAGGAGGTCTTGTCCGGCGACAAGCATCTGAACAATGAGGCCGTGATATCAATCATCACATAGCGCTACTGCGACGGGCCTGGAGTTTGTCGTAAGCATCCTGGTAATTCTCGGAAGTATACCCACTGTTATTGAAAATAATGGAGAATTATATTCGAAATATTTGTATATAATTTAAAAAAAGTCGTTCATTTCATGAAACGGAGAGTTATGGATTGTGTTATAATTTCAGGGTCTTCAAGACATATTCGATCTGAGAGTACCTCGTGGAACTATTTTGCTTTTCCCGGCTTCTCTAAGCGCATCTTTGTCGGCCGTTAAGAAGATCCACTGATCGGCGGGCAAGTGCTTTACCACGGAGCGCAAAGTGACCGTAGCGAGAAGAGTAAAGCTTTCCGTTTTAGGCATACTCGGCATGATTTCTTTAACACCAACCGATCTGTTCAGGCGTCGCCTGTGTTGGGCCGGCGACCACGACTGTTTCAGGCATGCCTTTTCGCCAACCGGAGCTGTTTGCGCTTGGCCGAACAAGCGGGAGTAAATTTATGGCGGAATCGACGCAACAGCAGGCGAAAGTAGCAAATGGAGCCATCCGGCGATTTCTTAAGATTTTGGGGCCGGGCTTTATCACCGGTGCTTCCGACGACGATCCCTCTGGAATAGGAACATACAGCCAGGCCGGCGCTCAACTTGGATATGGCATCGGGTGGACAATGTTGCTGACCTATCCGCTGATGTCGGCAATTCAGGAGATTTGCGCGCGGATCGGGCGTACGACCGGGCATGGCATTGCAGGAAACGTATGCCGGCACTACCCCGCCTGGCTGCTTTACCTCATTGTTGGGCTGCTCTTCATAGCGAACACGATCAATATCGGAGCCGACCTCAGCGCGATGGCTGACGCCTTGAAGCTCTTAGTCGGCGGGCCCGAGACGCTTTACGTCGTCGGTTTCGGAAGCGCTTGCGCAATTGCCAGCGTTTTTTTCGAATACGATCGTTATTCCGCGGTGCTCAAATGGATGACGCTGAGCCTCTTTGCCTATGTTGCCGCGGTGTTTGCGGTCAACATATCCTGGGGTGAGGCAATGGCAGGCCTTTTCGTACCCAAATTCGTCTGGAATTCAGAATTCTTCACGACGATCGTCGCGATCTTGGGTACGACGATTTCACCCTATTTGTTCTTCTGGCAGGCGTCCCAAGAAGTTGAGGAAGAGCAGGCCGATCACCACAAGCATCCGTTGGTCGACGCGCCCAGAGAGGCGCCCGCAGCGCTCAGGCGCATCCGGGCCGACACTTTGATCGGCATGGCCTTCTCAAACATCATAGCTCTTGCGATCATCGCAACGACTGCGGCAACTCTTCATAAGACCGGCGTTACGACGATCTCCTCTTCGGCGCAGGCAGCCGACGCATTGCGACCAATTGCGGGCGATGTCGCGTTCATCGTTTTCGCCGTTGGCATTTTGGGCACCGGCTTGCTTGCGGTTCCGGTCCTTGCGGGCGCTGCTGCCTATGCCATTGGTGAGGCTTGCAAATGGCCGGTCGGGCTCTCGCGGAAACCAAAGCACGCCAAAGCATTTTATTCGACCTTGGTCATGGCGTGTATTTTCGGAATGGGTATCCTGTTTACACCCGTCAATCCCATCGAAGCGCTCTATTGGAGCGCAGTCATCAACGGGATCGTCGCCGTACCGGTGATGACAATAATGATGCTGATGACTGCAAAACAGCAGATCATGGGAAAATTTACGGTCACCGGCTGGCTTCGCTGGCTTGGCTGGACGTCGACGGCAGTCATGGCCGCATCCGTTCTTGGAATGGTTATGACATGGTTCCTTTAGGTGGGTCTTCGATGGCTTTGGAAATGAAAAGACAGCGGCGGTTACAAGCGCTTCAAAATTAAGCCACAGCCAATTTTGAGCGTCTTTTGGCCGTTGCGGGATCTGCCAAGCCAAGCCGTGCGGCAAGCGCGTGGGCGTCCGCGGGCGCTCGTACTTTTACGTCGTTATCGAAATAAACATAGACGTCACAGCCATTGCGCGCCGGCTTCAGCGGCTTGAGCACGCGGTTTGCGTTTGTCGGCTCGCGACCATGTGCCCAGTCATCGATTCTTTCAGCCCAGATATCCAGCGCCTTGTCATCATAGCCACTGACGTAAAGCTCTTCAGAGCCGTGGAGACGGCAATAGACGAAATCAGCTGTCACATCCATCAGCAGCGGCCAGTCGACCGTGTCGGCGCAAACGAGCCCGATATCATGCTCGCGAAGCAGGTCGATGAAATTCGCGTCGACGAAGCTCTCGTGGCGGATTTCGAATGCGTGGCGGATGGGTCTTTCGCCGTCGGCCTTCAGCCAATCCCGACCGTTCAGCCGTTCGTCGTGTCGCCCGGCAAGCTTTGCTGCGGCGGCTGTGTCTTTCGGCAGGATTTTCATGAAAGTGGAAAAAAGATCGGGATCGAAACGCTGTCGCGCTGGAAACTGCCAGAGGATCGGTCCGAGCTTTGCTCCCAGACGCAGCACGCCGGATGCGATGAAATTGGCGAGCGGGGTTTCGACATCGCGAAGCCGGCGCAAATGGGTGATGTAGCGGGAGCCTTTTACCGCAAAGACGAAATCGTCGGGCGTCTCATCGCGCCACTTTGCAAAGACGTCGGGGCGCTGCAGGCCGTAGAAGGTCCCATTGATTTCGATGGAGGGGAATTGCCGCGAGGCATAGGCCAATTCGCGCTTCTGCGCCACATCCCCCGGATAGAAGACGCCGCGCCAGGGGGCGTAAGTCCAGCCCGAGATACCGATGCGGATCGTACCTGTCTTTGCCATTCCATAGCAACTGCGCGGCTGGCGACTTGTTCCTCCCGCTTTCATGGAGCGACGCAACATCAAACGTTCGCCGGCGGAACCTTGCGAAAATTCAGGCGTTTGCGTCTCGTAAGAGGCGAGCGACAAGGACCTGTCGGGCACGATCGGCTGTCGGAAATAGAGAGGAGTAAATGGTTCTGCTATGTCGCTGAAAGCCGAAGATATGCGGTTGGAAGGTACTGCGGCACGGACGGCCTTCCTCATCAACGGTAGTGCCTATTTCTCACGGTTGGCCCACATTTTGCGCCGTGCGCGGAAACGGGTCTGGATCATCGGATGGGACTTCAATCCCGATATCCGCCTGCAGCCGGAGAATTCCAAGGAAACGCTCGGTGATCTTCTGCATGCCTTAGCAGAGGCTAATCCCGATCTTGAGGTTCGAATTTTGATCTGGGCCTTGGGACCGATTTATTCGGAAAAATCCTTAAAGGTGTTGCGCAAGATAAATTTTCCGAAGAGCGATCGCATCGACCTGCGCTTTGCCATTCAATCCGCCATTCGAGGATGTCACCATCAGAAACTTGTCTGCATCGACGATTCCGTCGCCTTCATCGGGGGAATCGACCTGACGTCGCGGCGCTGGGACACGTGGGTCCACAGGGTGCGCGACAAGCTGAAGCGCGATCCGGAAGGCGTGTTTTACGAACCGCTTCACGACCTGCAAACCATGGTCACGGGCGATGCGGCCAGGCTCATCGCCTCCGTTGCGAGGCGGCGATGGATGGATGCCACCGGCGAGGAACACAGAGCCTTGCCGGCGCCGACGACTGTTGACTGGCCGGACGATCTCGCCGCGTCGCTTGAAAATGTGCCGGTCAGACTTGCGATAACGGAACCGGTGACCTTCTTCAGGCGCGGCCTGCGTCAGGGAATTGCGGTGACAAAAGACGTGATCGCCAAGGCGAGACGTCAGCTCTATATCGAAACGCAATACCTTGCCTCGTTCAATGTCGCCGAAGCCATTGCCGCTCGCCTGCAGGAAGACGACGGGCCGGAGGTCGTCATCATCTGTACGCGCAAATCCCATGGCTTGATCGAGAACTTTATAATGGGAAAGAACCGGGACAGAATAGTCCGGCGCCTTATGGATGCGGATCGCTACGGTCGGCTGCGCGTCTTCTATCCGGTGGTCCCCGATGGCGAAAAGCAGGTCGAACTGCTCGTTCACTCGAAGCTTCTGATCGCCGACGATAGTCTGCTCCGCATCGGTTCCTCCAATCTCAACCATCGGTCCGAGGGGCTCGACACCGAATGCGATATTCTCTTTCAGGCACATAAGCCCACTCACCGTCTGGCGATCGATGAGCTGCGCAACACGCTCGTAGCGGAATATCTCGGCTGTGCTGCCGGCGCCGTTCGAAATGCCTTTCAACGGAGCGGATCGCTTATCAGCGCGATCGCTGAGCTGAATGTCGGAGCCCGCTGCCTCAAGCCGTTGGCGACGACTTGCCAAAAGACAGGGCCGATTGCTGGGACCGCGCTATTCGATCCCGCCCGTCCGCTGGCGCACCTGGGTTCTCGTCGTCTTGTCGGCCGCCTCCGCCGAATCCTTCGTTCGAGCTGAGCGATGCCGAAAGGCCAGTTCGCTGGCGATCAGAAGGCTCGTTCCCAGGATGAGGGGGATCAGGAAGTAGATGCAGCGAAAGGCGATCAAGGCCCCGATCGAGGCTGCATTCGGCACGATATAGGAGACGGTTGTCTCGATCACGCCCAGGCCGCCAGGAACATGGGTCGCCATGACGGCGGTATTGGCCAGCACGTAAGCGGTGATCGATCGGAACAATGCAACATCGGCGAAGGCCGAAAGCAACTGGTGCAGGCACGCCGAGACGCAGACGAAATTCAAGGTACCCATGACGATTTGTAGCAAGGCTATGTGAGGCCGGGGTAATTCGAACGACCAGCGCCACAAGCTCAATCTTTGCCGCAAGACCATGGTGAGGAATGTATAAAGAACCGGAACGGCAAGAACGATGACGCCTGCCGTCCGGATGTCCCGGGTGTTCGACCGCAGCAGGCCTGCGGCATCCGCAGGATCGACCAGCAATGCGATACCGCCGAGCGTGGTCATTCCCAGACCGACCGTCACGCCGCAGAAAAGCACTATCTTCGTGACTTCCTCGATGCTCAGGCCCCAGCGTGAATAGAAGCGATATCGAAAGGCGCCGCTGCTGAGGCCGGCAAAGCCGATATTGTGGCCCATGGAGAGGCTGACGAAGGAGGCAAGCGCAATTTTCTGATAAGGCAAAGACTTGCGGAGCGACAAGATGGCAAGAAGATCGAAACCGGTCAGACAAAGATAAGAGGCCGCCGCGCAGAGAAGCGCCAAGCAGAGACGCCGGAGCGGAATGCTCAGCAGCGAGTTCCTGATATCATCCAAGCTGTAATGATGGAGGATGCGATATAGGAGCCAGAACGCAAGGCATGTCGCTGCGATGAGCAGGCCATTCCAAATCAGGCTTTTTAACGTCATCGGCTATCCTTCTCCATCGGCTGGGAATACCGCCCCGATGAAGCGGAACGATCGGGCGAGTTCGGTGTTCCCCGGCCATGCCCCACGGAAGACCGATTAGAATCCTGACCTATAACGTGCACAGTTGCATCGGCACGGATCGCAAGATCGACCCTGGCCGGATTGCCGCTGTTATCGCAGAGGCGCAGGCGGATATCGTCGCGCTGCAGGAGATCGATGTTCGTCGCCACAGAACCGGCGGCGTCGATCAGGCGAGCATGATCGCCTCCTTGCTGAAGATGGAGGCGCATTTCAATCCGGCCCTGACGATAGCCGAGGAGCAATATGGAGATGCGCTCATAACGAGCCTGCCGACAAAGGCGATAAAGGCGGGGCCGTTGCCTTCGCTGGGCGAACCGCGCGGGGCGCTTTCGGTCGAAGTCATGGTGGGAAACAGGCAGTTGCACTTCGTCAACACCCATCTCGGCCTTCGGGGGCGCGATCGCGTCCAGCAAATGACGACGCTTCTCGGGCCGGCATGGCTGCCGGGCATCGGCAAGGATCTTGCTTCGACCATTCTCTGCGGGGATTTCAACGCCGTTCCGACCTCCGCGGCCTACCGGCTTGCCGTACGCACATTGAAGGACGCCCAACTTTGCGGCGATCAGCCGGCGAGACCGACCTTTCCCTCGCGTTATCCGCTGATGAGGTTGGATCATATTTTCGTCAGCACCGATCTTGCCGTTCTTGGCACGACTGTGCCTCGAAATCGCCTGACGAGCCTGGCTTCCGACCATCTTCCATTGATTGCTGACATCGCCCTTGGCGATTGATGTCGCCTGCTTCGCCAAGATTCCGATCTATCCTGGTTTCTGGCTCGGGTCTTTTGTCGGCCGTTTCGTTCCGGGAACAATTGAATGATCGCTCGGTTTGGAGCGTGCTTGCGGAGACGTCGGCAAAGAGCGTCGCGCCGATATTCAACCGTTCAACTCAGTTGATGAGAATTCGTGCCCCTGGGATTGTTAGCACCTATGACCGATTTGATCCGTTTTTTCGATCCTCCCCCAACAAATCCCGGCAAAGCCGGCAGTAATAAAGTAGGCGTCCTAACCTTTCATCGTTGCATCAATTACGGATCCTATTGGCAGGCCCGTTGCCTGATCGATGGATTGCAGGCGATGGGGATGGATGCCGTCCTGCTCGAGCACAGGTCGGCGCGTGTGGACCGCGCGGAGTGGCGTTGTGCACTCCAACCACTGCTGCCAGTCCCGACAAGATGCGATGATTTGCGCTTATATAAGAATAAGATACGCAAGTTCTTTGATGCGTTCGCGGAATTGCCTCTCTCGGCTCCATTTCCGCTGGAAAATCCTGACAGCGCGGAAGAGTTTCCACTTGTCGTCGTCGGAAGCGACGAGGTATGGAACCTCAGGCATCCCTGGTATGGTGGCTATGGAGCGTTTTACGGCGAAGGGCTGCGATCCGGCCGGCTCGTTGCCTATGCCGCGACATTTGGGAATTTCAACGCACCGGACCGATTGAGAGGGCTGCGGGCCGAACAGTTGCGCAGTTTTTCACAGATTTCGGTTCGCGACCTCAACTCGAAGCGCCTGATAAAGGATGTGCTGGGACTGGATGCCGAGTTGGTGCTGGACCCATGCCTGCAATTCCCCCAGGCGATCTCGAATGCAGGAAAGGAGGAAATTGCATCGGCTTGTGTTGCCGTTTACGGGCATAGTTTCGCAGGCTGGTTCCAGCAAGCCATTCGCCAATGGGCCGATGCGCGATCGATCACGTTGATCAGCATCGGTTATCGAAATGATTGGGCGCATGAACAGTGGATCGATGCCGGGCCTGAGGAATTTGCTCGCTTCATGGCCGGCGCAACGGCTGTGGTGACCAATTTCTTCCATGGATGCGTCTTTTCGCTCGTGAACGACAAGCCGTTTGCATGCGTTCTTACGGACTACCGGTCCAGCAAGTTGCTCGACCTGACCGCAATGGTCGGCGCTGGGCGCAACGTCATATTCGAGGGGGCCCCGCCTCAGCGCCTTGACGCAGCTCTCGGCGAACCGCCGGGATCAGCAACCTTCCCACGAATCACGGCCTTGCGCCGCAACTCAAGCGCCTATCTGCAATATGTCGTCCAGCAGGCTCCTTAACCCCCGCGAAGCTTCGGCGCGGCCGAACCGCAATGAGATCATCCGTTCCGGTCTCTGCATCGGTTGCGGCGCCTGCGCTGCACTATCAAACGGAAAGCCCGTTCCGATGAATTTCGACCGCTACGGCCAACTGAAGCCGAGTGGGCCGCGCGAATGGCTGCATGATCGGGACAGCGCTTTCTTGCGAATTTGTCCGTTCTCCCCCGTTGCCGGGAATGAGGATGAGTTGGCCGAACGTCATTTCCCGGCTGCTCGAAACCGCGATTATCTGCTCGGTCGGTTCGAGGCGGCTTTTGTCGGCCACGTCGAAGAAGAGGAATTTCGGGCCAACGGAAGTTCCGGAGGTCTGGTCAGTTGGGTTGCGGCTGAGCTGTTGCGGCGACGGCTTGTCGACGGCGTGGCACATGTTGCGCCCGTCGATCCAAAGACAGACGGCGATCGCCGCCTGTTTCGGTATACTCTTTCCCGCAGCCTAGATGCGATCAAGGCCGGCGCAAAGTCACGATACTATCCGGTCGAGATGTCCGAGGTTCTCGAGACGATCAGAGCGATTCCCGGTCGTTACGCTATCGTCGGCATCCCATGCTTCATCAAGGCGGTAAGATTATCCTGCGCCGCGGATCCAATATTGGCCGAGCGCATCGCATTCACCCTCGGCCTCTTTTGCGGGCACATGAAAAGCGCGCGCATGGCCGAAAGCTTCGCTTGGCAAATGGGGCGGGATGTCAGCGATGTGGAGCGGCTCGATTATCGGGTGAAATGCCCCGACCGGCCGGCGAACTGGTATCGCGCCCAATTAACGCTTCGCAGCGGCGAGAGCCGCAGTCGGGATTGGTGGGATCTGGCGGATGGCGATTGGGGCGCTGGGTTCTTTCAGAACTCTGCGTGCAACTTCTGTGACGACGTTGTTGCGGAAACCGCTGACATCGCCTTCGGCGATGCGTGGAAGGAACCTTATTCGGCCGATGGGCGAGGGACCAATGTCGTGATCGTTCGATCGTTCGTGCTTCTCGGTCTTATTCGTGCCGGAATGAAGTCCGGTCGGCTCAATTTATCCGATGTCGACGCGGCTTTCGTGATCGCCACCCAGGCGGCAGGTTTTCGTCAGCGCCGCGAAGGTCTGGCGTTCCGGTTGTCATGGCTACGACGGGGGCTACTGCCTCGCAAGCGGATCGTTGCCGCAATGAACGGCTTGAGCGCCAGACGTCGGATGATCTACGCGGTGCGCTACGGGATCAGCTTTTGGAGCCATCGCGTCTTCTGGCTCGCACGCCTGCTGCGATGGCCGCGCCTTTATCTCGCCTGGGCGCGAACCGTGCTGACCTGTTACCACGGCTTTGCCTATTCCCGCGGACCCTTGGGACGGATGTTGGACTGGTTCGGTTCATCGGGCGCCGAGGGCGGCGACTGAACGGGTCGGCGAGTCCTACCGTGGCGCGTAGCGCTCCACCATTTCGCTGCAAAACGCGGCAAATTCCTCCGGTATCAGAGGCGCGCTGGTATGATGCGGAGCAATGCCTCTATGCTCGGGCGTGAAACAGAAGGTCACCGTCACTTCGAAATCCTCCAAGCACCGCATTTGCCGATCGAACCAATCGAGCGCATTTGGACGGAACCGGTCCGCCCAGGACAGGCCCGTTCGCACGGACCGCACGCCCAGCAGTTTCATCCAGGAGACAGCGTCATCAAGCCGCGGATCCTCGAAGTGGAACCACTGCACGAGCCCGAAATCGGGTGTTTGCTTGGCAAATTCCTCAAGCGCCGGCTTCGGCGTGCCATCTTCGCGTAAAATCCCCATGTAAAAATGCCGGTAATACGAGGAGCCTTCGGCTTCGCGATGGCGGGTCGTTGCCTCCCATGATCGCGGAAGATCGTATAGGCTGTACCATTGCAATCGCGCCGCCTTTCCTTTCAGCAGCTCGGCGGTACGCTTCAGCCCCCAGAGTTGCACTTCTTCCGCGCCGAAACTGGATACGCCAACCTCGCTGACCCAAATCGGAAGATGGGTCACAGCTCTTATCTCATCGATCTTTTCCGGCCATTCATGGATCTGCCATAGATTCCAGTCGAGCGGAAAACCATGGACGGCAACCGCATCGATGTGATCGAGCACGCCGTAGTCCTTCATGCGCCCCATGAATCCGGAATCGATCGGCGAAATTCCGCCGAGAACCTTGATGATATCCGGATTCGATATAGCGATGGCATCCGCAGCAAGGGTCGTCATATGGGCGAAACGGCGCCAATCCGGGTCTATTTCCGGATCCCAGTGAGACTTGTTGTTGGGTTCGTTCCAGATCATTGCCGCTTCGATCATGGGTTTCTCCACCTTGAGAAGATCATGGGCTCATCTCATTGAGCGTGATGATTTTCGCGCCCCAGTCACCGACTGCCATGGTGGTAATGGACGCTGGCGCAATATCGAATTTCGGCCAGGCGTCGATAGGCAAACCCAAGATATGGCAGACTGCCGCCTTGAGGACGTCGCCGTGCGAAACCAATGTCAGCCTTTTGCCGTTATTTGCGAGGGTTTCTATCAAACCAAATACGCGCTGCTGCACATCAAGCATGCTTTCGCCACCCGGCGTGCGGCTGAGGCTGCGCAGGCTGTTCCAGCGCCGCCATTGCGGGTCGCCGTTGAGGATATCGAACGTCTTTCCTGTCCATTCGCCGAAATTCACCTCGTCCAGCGCGTCTGAAATTTGCGGCGGGGCGAGATTGCAAGCGGCGGCAATGGCCGCCGCTGTCTGCCGCGCGCGTTCGCGCGGGCTGGTATAAATTGCCTCGACATTCTCGCGTTTCATGCGCTGTCCCAGGCGATCGGCTTGCGCCTGTCCCGCCGCGCCCAGCACGACGCCCCCCATCCGACCGGCAAGAAAGCTCCCGACATCGTCGTGAGCGGCATGGCGCACCAGGAAGAACGTTGCCGTCATTCCGCCGCTCCGCGCAGGACATCCTCCCGATCTTCGATGAAGGCCTGCGTGCGTCGGCGCGCTTCATGGTCGGTGAATTGTTGCGGGGGTGACTTCATGAAATAACTGGATGGGCCAATCAAGGGGCCGCCGATGCCGCGATCGAGCGCCAGTTTCGCGCAGCGTATCGCATCGATGACGACCCCGGCGGAGTTGGGCGAATCCCATACCTCCAGCTTAAGCTCCGCATTGAGCGGCACGCCGCCGAATGTCGTGCCCTCGAGCCGGATGTAGGCCCATTTCCTGTCCGTCAGCCATGGCACATGATCGCTGGGGCCGACATGGATGTCTTCGGCGGCAAGCGGAACGTCGAGCTGGCTGGTAACCGACTGCGTCTTGGAGATCTTTTTCGATTCCAATCGTTCCCGTTCCAGCATGTTCAGAAAATCTGTGTTGCCTCCGAAGTTCAACTGATAGGTTCGGTCGATCTTAACGCCGCGCTCGCGAAAAAGATTGACGAGCATCCGGTGGACGATGGTCGCACCGACCTGGCTCTTGATGTCATCGCCGATGATCGGCAGGCCGCGTTCGGAAAACCTGCGCTGCCATTCGCTTTTCGAAACAATGAACACGGGGATGCAATTGATGAAGGCGCAGCCGGCTGCGAGCGCCTGTTCGGCATACCATTTGGTGGCCTCTTCGGAGCCGACCGGAAGATAGGACACCATCACATCCGTGCGCGCCTCACGCAGGACATTCGCGACATCGGCCACCGGTTCCGGCGATTGCGGGATTTCACCTTCCAGATATCGTCCTATGCCGTCGAGCGTGTTGCCGCGACGGACTTCAACGCCAGTAGCCGCGACATCGGCAAAGCGCTTGGTATTATTAGGCTTGGCATAAATCGCCTCCGCGACGTCGCGCCCCACCTTCGAGGCTGCGACATCGAAGGCCGCACATATCTCGACGTCGCGCACGTGGTAGCCCCCCAGCTTGACATGCATGAGGCCGGGAACCGGCTCGTTATCCTGAACATTTCGATAGTAGGTCAAACCCTGCACAAGGGACGACGCGCAATTGCCGACACCTACAAGGCCGACGCGGATCGGTTGCGTATGCATATCCATCTCCAGCATCTACAAAGCGTTGCCCAAACAAACCGGACTGAGATGTGTTCCCGAAAAAATTTCCCGCGAAAGGCGCGGCGAGGGATCGTTGGTGCCTTTCACGTGTTCGGTATGCTTGTCGGCAACAAGGACATCGATGATGCTGGTTTATGGCGATATCGCGCGCGTTGAAGATGCTGCTTGTGTTCGCAGGCGCATCGCCGAAGATATGTCCGCCTGCACGTTGTTGCCACCCGGCCGGCAGCGGCACGAGCTTCTGGTTCAGACGTTCGTGGCGACGGGTGAACTTGCTCAGGGGCTGGCTGATCAGGAATTCGACCAAAGAGCTGCCGACGATCTGTCCGATGTTCAAGATGCCGGCTCCAGGCTTTTGCTCGTGCAAGCCCAGGCGATACTGCGGTCGTGGCAGGCAAGCTTTCTGGGTGAGCTGACGTTGCCGGCGGAATGGCCGCTCCTGCTCGATCGTCTCGACGGCCCGGAACCGGTGCGCATGAAACGCGCGGAGGGTTATGCGTTTTACGCCCTTTATCCCGAAAGCTATATCGAAGCCGCCTTGCGGTCAGGACTGCCTCCGACAACGGTGGTGATAGGCATCCGCAACATCGGGATGAGCCTGGCAGCGCTGGTCGCGGCCGCGCTCGGTTCCGGTCCTGCCTACTCTCTGCGGCCGACCGGGCATCCATTCAGCCGCCATCTCCAGATCGGCCAGATGCTTGGGGACCGAATCTTGGCCGAACGCGACGTCGATTTCGCCATCGTGGACGAAGGGCCGGGATTGTCGGGTAGTTCATTCGGCTGCGTTGCCGACTGGTTGCAGACCAATGGCGTCTCCCCTCTGCGCCTTCATTTCTTTCCGAGCCATTCCGGCGATCTTGGGCCACGTGCCAGCAGCGCTCATCGCCAGCGCTGGAAGGAGCGGCCAATCCATCTCGCCGATGCACGTGATCTCATCATTGACACGCCGCAAGGAGCTCGCAGCCTGCAAACATGGGCAAGCGAGCTCGTCGGAACTTCAGAACCGTCATGGCGAGATATCTCCGGCGGCCGGTGGCGTGCCCTACGATATGACAATGTGGAAAGCTGGCCGCCCAGCTATAGGCAACAGGAAAAGCTGAAATTTCTGATGCCCGAAGGCGATAAACGCTGGCTGGTCAAATTTGCCGGACTTTGCAAGGCCGGAGCGGACAAGGCACGCCGCGGAGCGCTGCTCAGCGAAGCCGGGTTTACGCCGACGGTCATCGGCACATGTTACGGCTTCATCATCGAGCAATGGGCCGACGGACAGGCCCTCGAAACCTCTGCTCTGACCAAAGAACGGATGCTTGATCACATCGGCCGTTATCTGGGTTTTCGCGCCCGTCATCTTCCAGCGCAGCACGGCGGCGCATCGCTTGACGATCTCTGCCACATGGCAGTCAGCAATGCCGGAGAAGCGATCGGCATGGACGCAGCCAGACAGCTCGAGCGGCTGATCGGTCAACCGCATCGTCTGGTCCGATACCTGCGGCGTATCGATACGGACAATCGGCTCCATGTTTGGGAGTGGCTGCTAAGCAATGACGGTCGTCTTCTGAAAACAGATGCGCTCGATCACAATGGCGCCCATGATCTGATTGGCTGCCAGGATATCGCCTGGGATGTCGCGGGCGCTAGCGTTGAATTCGATCTATCGTCGGACGAGCGAACTCGACTTGCCGAGATCATCGCACGAGAGGCGGACCGCGAGTTGCGGGAGGATGTGCTCACTGTCTTTGAAGCATGCTATCTGGGCTTTCAAATCGGTCTGTGGTCCGTCGCGAGCACTGGTGACCTCGAGTGCGAAACGCTGCGAGCGCAGAAGATTGTGAGGCGCTATACGGACCGCTTGCAGCGGCTATTGCGAACGTGATGAGCCGAATTACAGGCCAAATGGAAAAGTTTCCGGCATCCCTTCGGTATCAGAATCGCGGTGGAGCGGCTTTATCGGATGCGTGCGATCGAACCATACGAAGGCATCATATTGTTGCGAAAGCGATCCGAACATGTAGTGGCTCATACGCTCCGTTTCCGGCCGGTAGATCGCGCCGATGAAACGTTCGAGACGCTGTTCGACGAGCCGGTCGTGAAGGATTTGATCACGGTCGAAGTCGAGCAGGAAGTTGGGTTTGCGGGAGTCGTGGCATAGACGCTCATAACTGTCGCTCAAAGACGGAGCGATATTCTTGATCTCCATCTCGCCGTCCCAATCGCTGGATGCAGCCACTTGACCATCATGCGTGCCCAAACCGATAAGGGCGGTCTCTCCGTCGAACCTCTGGCGGCAGAGTTCGCCGAGGTTCACCTCTTCATGCACCGTTCCCATGTCGCTATGGCGGGCATCGCCTATATGGGAATTATGAGCCCAGACCACGGCTTTGGCATCCGGACCACGGGCGCCCAGAAGATGTTCCAGGGTTTCGGCCATATAGCTGTCTCTGAGATTCCAGGCGTGCCGGCCGCCATAATACATGATGCGGTAGTAGCGCTCCGCCGATGCCAGCAGCTTTGCGCTTTGTGCGGCGTCGAGGAACTCGTCGCCATCAGCGCCTTCGGTCAACTGGTGCTGGAGGAGATCGCGGCACTGTTGAAGCACCGCCTCCTCGCATGTCTTGTAGCCGGCGGTCAGCGCGGCACGGCCATAGGTCGCGGGATCGTTTTGCCATGGCGTCAGGCAGCCATATCGTTCGCGCGCGACGGCAGCGGCATCGGGATCCGTTTTATCAAGGTATTTCAGGACGGTCGCGACGGAGCCGCTCATATTGTAGAGGTCGAGACCGTAAAAGGCGGTCTGCTGGCGTAGGTCAGCTTTTCGGCCATTGAATTCGCGCATCCACGCGACAAATGCACTGAACTCGGCATTTCGCCACATCCAACTCGGAAAGCGCCTGAAAATTTCTGCTGTGTTCTGCCCCGAACGCTGGCGAATATAGCGATCGACGGCTGCGGCATCCGGCCAGTCCGCTTCCACTGCGACGATATTGAAGCCGTGATGTTCTATCAGGTGGCGCGCAATGGCGGCCCTTGCCTGATAAAATTCCGACGTGCCGTGTGTTGCCTCTCCGAGCAAAACAACGCGCCGGTCGCCATAGCGGTCGAATAATTTGCCGAATGCTGGATCTTCGATCGGCGGCAGGTCCTCCGCAACCTTCGCGATGAGCTCGGGAAGGCTGAGCTCTTTGACAGGCTTTTCAGCCCTGGCGCGCGTGTAGAGAGAGTGCTCCGCCGTCCATCCCTCGGCACCGATAAGCGGCACGAACCGCACGCCGCCAAGATCATCTTCCTCGAAAATGTCCGCACCGGTGCGGGTGATGCGCAGGAGCCGCTGCTCGCTTTCCCCGCCGACAGGAATGATCAGCCGGCCACCGAGATCCAGTTGATCCTTCAGGGATTGCGGCACCGATGGGCCGCCGGCCGTCACGACGATGGCATCGAACGGCGCCGCCTTGGGCCATCCCTTTGATCCATCCGCGACGCGCATCTCGATGTTGCGATATCCAAGTCGCTGGAAGCGCTGCTTTGCTTCCTCTGCAAGCGCGGCATGCCGCTCGATTGTATAGACGTGCCTGGCGATCCGGCTCATCACCGCCGCCGCATAGCCCGATCCGGTGCCAACCTCCAGCACCCTGTCATTCGGCTCGATATCGGCCTTCTCGATCATCAGAGCGACGATGAAGGGTTGGGAGATCGTCTGGCCCTCGTCGATCGCAAGCGGCGTGTCCTCGTAAGCGAATTCCTCGAACCCTGGGTTGACGAAAACTTCGCGGGGCACGGTCCTCATCGCTTTCGTAACAGTTCGGTCCGTAATGCCTCTTCGTTGAAGTTGATACTCGACCATATTGTCGCGTGCTCGTGAAAGAGTCACCAAAGAAGCCTCCATCTTGTGCGGACAGGAAAACTCCCGCTGCCGGCATGCGGCAGCAGGTTCTTGGGGCCCAACAAATGAGAGATAAAAAGGTTCAGTTTGGTGGGGCTTTTTTAATCAGGGTGTCAATAATGCTGACGCTCTATCGCCAAGCGCTTTCGTTCTTCTTCTCATAATCGCTGAAGGCCTTTCTTAGTCCTCCAAGCACTTCCGCGGCAGTCTCGAACATCGCTTTCAGTTGCGGCTCATCGACCTTTTCGATGTCCTCGCGCAAATGATCCATGGTTTCTTTCAGCCGCGCCTGCATCTTCTGTGTGTGGTGACGCGGATCTCCGTTTGTCTTTGTGATCATGACAAACTCCTTCGTGAAATGGCATGCGTTTGCTCGCCCGCTTCGCTTGCACTCAGGTACTCAAACTCTTGAATAACGACGCCGGTTCCCCGTAGAATCGCGCCGGACATGCCGGGATCCGTCACCTGTCCTGGAACATTATCGACAGGACGAGGTTTGACCCTGCGTCTGATGCGTTCGCTCCGACGTGCGGCAGGTAACCTGTCCGCGGTGCATCCGCCAATGAAACCCTTCCGTGGAGGGGAAATGGACCGTCAGCCGCAAGCCCGACACCGCATGATGATTTTCGTCGCCGCGATCTTCATTATTGCCTGCTGTATCGCCGCTTATTTTGCCGTCAACATTCATCCAGGCGCACCCGTTCCCGGCGCAGGGAGAGCGACATCGCCGAAGGGCCCGTAAGCGGTCTAACGCGCCGTGGAACATCGCGCTTTCGGTCGAGTTAGCATGAAGGATGCTGCCGGCCGGTCCGGCCGAACCCGACCGCCGCAGCCGCAGCAAGATTTCTGGCGGCGGAGGCGAGCGTGACAGTCATCATAGCCACGATCCTAAGAAAATGGGCGGCGGCTGATCCGCACAAATGCTTCGTTTTGATGGCGCCACGCCACAGGACGGACTTCGTCCTTTTAGGTGACATTGATTGACGGTAGAAACGACATCACTTCATTACGCTGTCTCTGGGGCAGGGGATCTATCTTCTGCTTCCAGAATGTGTCCGCCTCAGGCGGATCGGCTTCCCAGATTTGGGTCGAAAGAACATTGTCGTCCATCACCAGCAGTCTTCGTCCGCCGAGGCGAAGATATTCATTTGCGAGTTCCTGAGCCATATTCTTCATCGGATGCTCCTCGATCCAAGCTCCTCAAGATGGGCAGGTTATGCGTCCTGTCGTGTTTTTCCGGCCGAAGCCTCGGAAGTGTTTTCCTTCGGCGCCTCGATCGTATGAAGGATCGCCAAGGTCTCGTATGGCTTTAGTTCGACCGTCTCTTGCAGCCGGCTTACGGGCTGATAGTTGGCGATCAAGCATTGACCCTCCACTTGCAATTCATCGGAAAGAGGCAGCATTACGGTCTCCACGGAGAAGTTTGCGAGCACGATCACGCACTGGTGCTCGAATTTCCTTGTATAGGCGAAGACCTGCGGGTGCTGATCGAAATAGGATTGATAGGTGCCGTAGACGATGACCGGATGCTTGGCTCGCAGCGCAATCAGCCGCCGGTAGTAATTCCAGATCGAGCGGTCGTCACCCATACTCTGTGCCGCATTGATGCGGCTGAAATTGGGATTTGTCTGTATCCACGGAACGCCTGTGGTGAAGCCACCATGCGGCGCCGTGCTCCATTGCATGGGGGTACGGGCATTGTCGCGTGCATTCCGATTGGCGACAGCGATGAATTCCTCCGACGAAAGACCTGCTTCTACATGCAGGCGATGCATATTGAGAGTTTCGATATCTCTGTATTGATCGATAGATGTGAAGGTGGCGTTGGTCATGCCGATTTCTTCGCCCTGATACACGAAGGGCGTGCCTTTCAGGAAATGCAGGGCAGTTGCCAACATCGTCGCGGATTCCCGATGGTAACCCGTAGCGTCGCCATAGGTCGAGACGGCACGCGGCAGATCGTGATTGCCCCAGAAGAGGGAATTCCACCCATCATCCGAGAGTGCATATTGCCATTTGCTGAGGACCGCTTTCAGGCCGACGAGATCGAACGGCTGTGGCCGCCATTTGCCATAGACTTTATCCCACTGTTGGAGGACGTGCTCGAACTGGAAGACCATGGACAATTCCCCACGCTGTGCCCCGGAATATAAGAGAGCCGAGCCGGGGGTTGCGCTCCATGCTTCGCCGACCGTCACGACATCGCGGTCCTTCAGTGTTTCTCGATGTATCTCCTGAATGTAGTCGTGAAGACATGGGCCGTCGGCGGTGATCGCGCGATCGACGTCCTTGGCGATGCGGTCAATGACGTCCATACGAAAGCCAGCGATGCCGCGGTCCAGCCACCAATTCATCATCTTGTAGATTTCCTGCCGAACGCTCGGATTGTGCCAGTTGAGATCCGGCTGCCGGTGGGAGAATTGATGGAAATAATATTGGCCGGTCGCGGCCTCGAACGTCCAGGCAGGCCCTCCGAATACGGAGAGAAGGTCGTTTGGGAGATTGCCGTCTTCGTTGGGAGAACGCCAGATATAGAAATCGCGGTATGGGCTGTCCTTGGATGCGCGGGCATCGAGGAACCAGGGGTGCTCATCGGACGTGTGATTGACGACAAGATCGAGGATGATGCCGATCTCGCGCTTGCGTGCTTCGGCAAGCAGCTCATCGAAATCCGCAAGTGTTCCGAACTCCGACGCGATATCCTGATAGTCGGAGATATCATAGCCGTTGTCGTCCATCGGCGACTTATAAATCGGCGAAAGCCAGATCAATCCGATTCCGAGGGACTGGAGATAATCGAGCCGGGAGGTTATGCCTGGAATGTCGCCGATGCCATCTCCGTTGCTGTCGAAGAAGCTGCGTGGATAGATCTGATAGGCCGTCTTGGCATGCCACCATTTGGTGGCTGGTTTGGCGGTCATGGGAGCCTCTCCGGATTATCGCGGCAAGCCGCGCCCTTTCTCTGGCGCCATCTTGGCGCCTCGACGGTATAGGTTAGGCACAACCGCCTCCGCGCGCATAGGTTCCGCCGGGAGCTTGTCATTCTGCCGTTTTGAGAGAGTTGTTTACGAGGCGGCCGCTGAATTGCTCCGAAACCAACGGTAACCGTAGGCATCGAGCTCGATTGTGGTCCCCTTGCCTTTTTTCTCGGGATAGACCCTGTTGCCGAACAATCCGATAAGCTGCTCCATCTCGTCATGACCGAGATCCAGCTTCACGGAGCAATTTCGCGCTGCAAGATTATGAACTATCAGCACAATGCCTTGCTCCCAAGCGAACCTCTGGGCGAACACCGCTGGATTATGCGTCTCGATACAGCTCCATTCGCCCCAGCCGACCTCGGGACAAGACTGCCGCGTGTCGACAAGCCGCCGTACCCAGTTAAGTAACGAGTCCGGATCGCGCTGCTGCGCCTCCGCGTTGATCTTCTCGGCTCCGTGATCGCCAGTCATTATGACCGGGTGGATTAGATATTCTTCCGCGCAGGTGGAGAAGCCGGCATTTTCATCGTCGGACCATTGCATACATGTGCGCACCGGCCAGCGCTCCGGCAGGCATAGCTCGTCCCCAAGCCCGAGTTCGTCGCCATAATAAATCACGGGTATGCCGGGAAGGCTGAACATCAGGCTGAATGCCATTTCCATCCTCCTGCGCTCGTTGCCAAGCATCGGCGCAAGGCGTCGGCGAATGCCGCGGGCATAAAGGCGCATGTCGGCGTCGGGAGCAAAGACAGCGTAGACCTCGTTCCGCTCCTTCTCCGTCAGGCGGCCGAGATCGAGCTCATCATGATTGCGCAGGAACTGCACCCATTGGCAGAGCTGCGGCAATTTCGGGAGTTTAGCGAGACCCCGCGCGAGCGGGGCGGCGGAACTGGTGGCGAGCGCCAGAAACAGATACTGATTTGTAAGAAAGGCAAAAAGCATGTGAAGGCGGGAGCCGCCGCCGAAGAACTGCGACATCTCTTTCGGCGGCACATTTGCTTCGGCAATCAGGACGGCGTCGCCACGCCGCCAGGACAGGAAGTCGCGCAACTCGCCGAAAAACTCATAGTGCCGCGACGAGGGGCGATTGGGACTGATTTCTTCGACGAGGAACGGTGCTGCATCTATCCGAAATCCTGACACGCCGAGCTCGAGCCAAAAGCCGACGACCTTGAAAATCTCTTCGCGAACCGCCGGGTTACCAATGTTGAGGTCTGGTTGATGAGGATAGAAGCGATGATAGTACCAGGCGGTGGCCAGCGGATCATAGGTCCATACGCTTGACTGGTGGCCGGGAAAGGCCATGCCGTGGTTGGCGTTTGCAGGTTTGGTTCTGGACCAATTGTAGTAGTCCCGGAAAGGCGAGCGAGGATCGGTCCGCGCCTGTTGAAACCAGGGGTGCTGCTCGGATGTATGATTGATTGGCAGATCGATGATAAGTTTCAGACCGCGCAACCGCGCCTGATGGCTGAACTCCACGAAATCGCCAAGCGTTCCGAGCTCCGGGGCAATGTTATAATAGTCGGTAACATCGTAGCCGTAGTCCATTCCGGGGCTAGGGTAAAATGGCAGCAACCACAGGCAGGTGACGCCGAGCCGTGCGATATAGTCGAGCTGATCGGTCAGACCTTTGAAGTCGCCAATTCCGTCACCATCGCTGTCCTTGAAGGTGCCGACATTGAGGCTGTAGATGACAGAATTCTTGTACCAGAGATCAATCACTTCGGGCGTCCGACATTGGGCAACATGCCGCTGAGCGGGCACCCGATGCCAGCTCTCTACAATCACGCTCGTGGTTTCGAGATTTCTGGTCGCGCGATGCGCCATTCGACCGCCGGCATATGCTGAGGTCGTTGATGTAAACCGCGCCGGTTGGCAAATGTTCCAGGGAGCTTACGGACGCCTGCCTTTTCATCAAAGGGGACGCGGCAATTCTCCGGATGGGAATGCGTAGCGCTTTTACCGCAGTCCGGCACCTTTGGAATATGTCCCGCGGCTCTGATCCGGCTCTCTTTCAATCCTTTGTTCCGGTGGAATGAAACGGCGATCGTCGTATGTGGAAAGATAGTCCGAATGCATTGGCTTTGCTAAGCTTCGCGACTTGAAATAAGCGAATGCGACAGATGAATCGCCGCCGCCAACCCGTTCCAGTTCGATCAATCCGCGGAAATGTCCCGGCCTGCCGATCGATTCCAAGAGATCGAGACGACGCAGGGTCTGATCATCGACTTCGTAAAGCTCGCCTTTGACGGTCGTGCCATTTCCCGGCTCGTCGAACATCATGGGTGCAAACCAGCGACCGGCAATCAGCATTGGGTAGGGCTTGCGGGTCTTAAAGAGACCGCGGTATTGCGCACGGGCCAGCCCCCGCTCATGTAAGGCAAATCCCCTCTTCAGCGTCCCGAATGCAAATAGACGAATGGTCGCCGACATGCTCATCCTTTCAGTTCGGTCAACGCTACCTTCAGCCATCTTCTTGTTCCCGAAGAATATCGAGACCGCGCCGATATTTGCCGGTGTCACCGCCAATCCGCTGCTGCTGCCAAAGGTTGTCTTCGAGATCGGCCTTCTTCACCGGCCTTGCCACGGCATTTGCGATCGCGCGGTGGACAAAGGCATCGTCATCCTCGCCGGCGCGTTTGGTGAGGGCATCGACGGCTGCGAGTATTGAAGGAGAAAAGCCTTCTTGCCGGAGGCGTTCGATGGTCCAGCCAGGTCCCTTTTCCACGACATCGTGCAGATATGCCACGATCTTCTGGTCCTCCGCCGAAACTGCCGACGCCACGCGACGACAATGCTCGACATAGGGGTTGCCGAGTTTATCGGTCTGGTCCGCATGCGCTTCGGTCGCAATTTCCATGGCACGGTTCTGCCGGTCGGTTGATGACATCTGTACCCTCGTCGGTGACTTCAAAATTGGGCATCACCGCTTCGCATTTTGAATAATCAAGCCCAACGGTGGAGATGGCCGGAAGTTCCCGCCGCGGCTGGTGGCCTCGCTCGGTCTTTGGCTTATTGAACTTCGGAAACGGTTGCGGTGGTCGTCGGATGACGCCAGCAATACATGCTCATCGAGGTCTCGCGTCAAGCTCGGCGACGGTGCATCGCAGCCTCAGATGGTCGAGATCCGTCAGATCGAGCTTGTCCCAAGGCACGATGTAGCCGCTCGGCCGCTCCTTGAAGCCGAAGGGACGCAGGATGGCATGACCGATCGTCGTTGCCGATAATCTTTCGAGCAAACCAAGAGCGCCGAGGTGATATTCGACGACGACGAAATTTTCCCCCGCAGCTTCCGCCTTGATCTCCTCCAACCGCCCGACCGGTCGATCGTCGATATCATGAACCTGCGTCCCAAGCAGGAGCTCCAGGTGAATCTCGGTCACGACCGTCCTCCCGGAATATGGCTGAGGATATGTTCTCTCAGCCATTCCTGTGCCTGTCCGAGTGGTGTCTCGCTATCGTCGATATCGGCTTCGATATCGATGCCGATATCCGTGATTTTTGACCATGGGATCCGATAAGGAGGTTGGGCTCGTCGGGAAAAGGCAAGCATCCAACCATAGAGGCGCTGGCTCAGTCTTCGGACCAGCGTCAAGGTGCCCATTTCTATGAAGGCGACCTTAAGCCGGCCGTTGTCTTCGACTGAGAGCACGATCCCGTCGACCTTTCCGATACGAGCCTGTCGGCGATCGACGACCTGCTTATCCAGAACGTCACGAACAAGATACATATCAGCCTCCCAGGATTTCGAGTGGTGTGGTCACAATCGAAAGTACGAACGCCATCGCGACGATAAAGATGACGGCGGCATTGCCGATCCACCCGTTTCTGTGGTCTCCCACATAAATCGGATCGTTCATAAGGATGAGGAAGGGAACCACACCGAACGGCAGGCTGATGGCGCTGATTGCCATCGAAAAGATCGTGAGCTGGAGTGGATCTATGCCGGCGGCTATCGGGATCATGGCGATCAGCAGCGAGGCAGTATAGACGAGGCAGAAGGCGGGATTGGTTTTCGGTTTTGTGTTTTCCGACCAGTTCCAACCGAAGCCCTGCGCGACCAGATAGGCCTGCGCGAGGCCTACTTCGAGGGTCGCGCCCAAGCAGGTGATCCCGAGTGACGTAGCGAAGATATAAAGCCCCCATTTTCCAAAGGCGGGAGTGAGGATCATGGCAATCTGCTCATATCCTTCGATGTCTTCGATACCCCTAGCGGGATAGATCATCGCAGCCAGTATCATGATGGCGGCAGTGATGATCGCGCCGAAGCTCATGCCAATGATGGCGATCGCGCGGTTGGCGCCGAAATAGCTCTTGTCCCACTTATCTTCGATAGCGCCCGAGGAATAGAAGTAGAAGAGATAGGGAGAAATGAGCGCGCCCAATATTCCGACGACGATGAAGCTGTAATGCAGCGGATCTCTGCTTGGCAGCGTCGGCACCACGCCTTTAACGACCTCGTCCCACGGCGGACCCATCACAAAGACCGCGACGACGAAGGAGAGTGCCACAAGGCCTAAGGACGAGATGCCATTCTCGATGAGGCCGAACGTGCCTCGCCACAGCAGCAGCCAAACAACAAATGTCACGGGCAGTGACCACCACTGAAATTTCACGCCGGTCAGAAACTGCAGCGCAAGCGATACGCCCCCGATCTCGGCTGCGAGAACGAGAAGATTGACGACGAAAGCGATCGAGACCGTCAGAAGAAAAACGTTGGAACCGAAGCGATGTCGAACTCCGTCGGCGATGGTGTAGTGGCTCGCGATTGCGAAGCGCCCGGACATTTCAACGAGGAACGTCACGCAGGTCGTGCCGAGCACGATGGCCCAGAGGGGGCTGTATCCATAGGCTGCCCCCGCCTGGCTGGCGGTCGCGATATTTCCCGTTTCCAGAAAGCCGCCGATGCTCGTGATGACGCCCAGCGATATCTGCAGCAACTTTTTCATTGTGCTGCACCGGAGCTGGCCTTCAACTGGGCTTCAAGGTTCCGCAAATCCGCCAGATGCTGTGAAACCGTCCCTGTTCGGCCATTGACGATATCGTCATGGGCTACGCCGATGGTGATCGTCAGCCGGCTGGCGACGGCAGCCAGATCCTGGGGAGATGCCGGAAGCTCCTTCGACAGGCTGCCGATCTCCTTTCCGCATCGATCCACGGTGAGGGCGGTAAAGCTGTCCGATACGTGCATTTTCGCTCGTGCGTCCAGGACCATGTCTGCCGTTGCAGTCCAAGAGAGCAACGCCTGAACTTGACGTGCAGTCTGCTGCTGTTCATTCGAACAGGCGGTCATGCTGACGAACAATATGGCGGCGGTAAAGAAAGATTTCACAACAGAATCCTCTCGGAATGCCGTCCAAACTCGATATCCCTAATATAAGCATATAGAGGGCAGGTAAGTTCCCACCCGGACGCCTTCGACAGCAGCCGACTCCTGCTCCAACGGGCTCGGCGAGGATCGATGGAATGAACATCGCATCGTGGGAAGACCCAGGATCTCCAGATTTCTTGCGCGTAGCAGGAACAAGCCAAGGATCAAACCCGTTAAAAAATATCGGATAGGCGTAAATGCCTCCGAATGGAAATAGATGGAACAATCGTGAGCTTGTGAAAGAGAATATCGTGACTGATATTTCCCGACACCATCGATTGCAGGCTGAAATCGAGGAGCTTATGCCGATGTTTCGATCACTGGCGGAGGCGTTCTGCAAGAATCCGACCGATGCGGACGATTTGGTGCGAGACACCGTGGCGAGTGCCGTCGCAAACCTCGATCAGTTCACCGACGACATGTCACTCGAGGCTTGGATGTTTGCGAATATGCACGGCACCTATCGGCGGAAATTCGACATTTCCGAATAGAGATAATGAGGAAGTAGAGGCAGTTTCCGGGAAGGAGACCCAAAAGCTGTAGAAGATTGAGGAATCTTGCCCCAAGAGGCGCTGGATTTGAGCTGAAACTGAGTTCATGATGCGCAGGAAATCTCCTTGGGGGAGGCTACCTTGCGCAGACGCGAGGAACTTGCAATGGCAGTGGGCCATGTTCGGGATGGTGAAAAACGCATTCTGAAGCAAGAGGCAATTATCGGCAGATTGCTGGCCGGCGGTCATCCGAGTGGGCAGGCTTTGGAATTGTTGAGCACATTCAACGCGACGCTGGATCTGATGAAGGACCATCTGCATATCATCGAAGGTGAAATCGACGCGGAACGACAACTGAAAAAGTCAGCGCGCCGAGCGCGGCTGAAAGCCATCGTCAAGTCGAACTAGGACATTTTGGGGTCATGAGTAAAGAACCGGCAGAACAACCAGTCGTTTTGGTCGTCGAGGACGAGTATCTGCTCGCCTTCGATCTTGCCGTTGCGCTCGGAGATCAAGAGCTTACCGTGCTTGGGCCTGCACCTACGATCGATCAAGCCTTCTCTCTGATAGCTGCGACCGATGAGATCGATTGCGCCATTCTCGATGTTAGCATCAAAGGTCAAATGGTCTTTCCCGTCGCCGAGGTTTTGTCAAAACGGGGAATACCGTTTGTGTTTACGACCGGCTATGAAAATTCCATCTTTGGTGACCGGTTCACGGATATCGAGGTCTATTCGAAGCCGCTCGATGTTGAACGGCTGGCGGTGGACATCTCTTCCTTGGCTCATGATCACCGTGTCAAGCGAGTGCATGCATAAAGAGCAAGCGGATGTTGTAGAGTCAAAAGACTTTGGAGCGAATTTTGCGCGTCCAAATAAATACGCGGCACTTTAGGAATCCTGGGACCGAGGCCCGAAAAGGGCTCGTGCGATGTGTTCTATCTCGATCGGCTTTTCGCAAAGTACGAAGCCGGTAAAACGCGCGGGAATGATCGACGGATCATAACCGGTCGCAAAGACATAAGGAATATTGAGCGCATCCAGCCTCTCGGCCACGGGAAACACCATCTCGCCGTCAAGATGGACATCGAGGATCGCCGCATCGACATCTTCGTCCTGGATTAGTTCGAGGGCTTGGTCGACCCTTCCCGTCGGCCCGACGACTATAGCTCCGAGCTTCAGCAACTGCCGACGCGCCTCGTTGGCAAGAAGATATTCGTCTTCTACGATCAAAATCCGTCGGCCGGAAAAGAAGTGGCTGTAGCTTGGGCTCATCTTGCCAGACCGAACGTCCGGAGGATGGTAAAGGTCCTTAAATTAGGCCTTTGCCACAGATTATGTTTAATGGTCATGCAGCTTGATCTTCTCGGAAAGAGGAAGTTCGATGGTGCAGATCAATCCTTCCGGCGTAAATTCGATCCGTCCGGTGCCGCCGAACTGATACGGCACTACACTTTCAATCAGCTCCGACCCAAATCCGCGCCGTGCCGGCTTCTCCGGCAATCCCGTAAGCCCTGTCTCTTGCCAGACCAGCTTCAGAGAAGGCTTTTTGCCGTCACTATGATTATGGAATGATACGTGCAACTCGCCGCCTTCTTTCGACAACGCACCATATTTCACCGCGTTGCTTGTCAATTCGTGAATCGCGAGACTCATATTTTCAGCCACTTTCCCGAAAAGCGCCGCGTCCGGGCCAGTTATCGTAACCGGATTTTCATCCTTACCGGTCTGTGCGGATATTTCGCTTTCGATCAGGCCTCTGAGGTCAATTGGGGCATCCGGCGCACTCGTCAACAAGGTCTGCGTTCTGGCCATTGCATTGATGCGGCCTTCCAGATGACGGGCATAGTCTGCCACCGTATCGCTCGTTTCGGCAGTATGGGCGGCAATCGAACGAACAATCGCAAGCGTATTGCGCACACGGTGCTGAAGCTCATGCAGCAATATCTGCTGATGCTCTTGAAGAAGCTGCATTTCATGCACATCGGTCGCCGTCCCGAACCATTCGACTACCTTGCCGGCATCGTTCTTCACTGGCCGGGCACGAAGATGCACGGTTCTGTATCCATTCGTTTCGGCATTGAAGAGGCGGTGTTCCAATTCGAGCAGTCCGGTGCTTTCGGCTTCCTTCCAGGCTTCGAGGACCTTCTTGCGATCATCGGGATATATCGGTTCAAGCCAGCCTCTGCCCAGCGATGCAATCTCGGTTTGTCCGGTGTAGGTCGTCCATTGCGGACTGCTCCAGGTCCAATTGCCTTCTGCTGCCGCGCGCCAGACAAGCTGCGGAATGCCTTCGACGACAGAACGCAGAAGCGCTTCGCGGTCACGCAGGCGTTCTTCTGCCCTTACGAGCGCCGTCACGTCCATGAAGGTCAGGACGGCACCCTCGATCACATTGTCGACGCTGCGATAGGGGAGCACGCGGATGAGATATTGCGAACCGGTCTGCGGGTTTTTCGTCTCCCGTTCCATACTGCTCAGCGTTCGGATGACGCGACGCGCATCCTGCTCGAGATCGTCATAGGCAATTCTCGTGGCAATGTGATGGATCGGTCTGCCGAGATCGGTATCGATGAGATGGAAGATATCGGTGATCGCGGGCGTGAAGCTTTTGATGCGCAGATCGTTGTCTAGAAAAACAGCGGCAATCTGCGTGCTGTCGAGCAGATTCCTGAGATCGGAATTTGCGCGCGCCAGTTCTTCCACGCGATGAGCGAGTTCACCGTTGACCGTCTGGAGTTCTTCGTTGAGTGACTGGAGTTCTTCCTTGGAGGTCTCGAGTTCCTCGTTCGACGATTGAAGCTCTTCGTTGACGGACTGGTACTCCTCGTTCGAAGCCTTCAATTCCTCGTTGGTGCTTTCCAGCTCCTCGACCGTAGCCTGAAGCCGGTCGTGTGCCTGGCGAAGCTCGTCTTCCAGGCGCCGCACATGTTCTTCCTGACCGGCGGATGGAATGACGCCGCCGGCGCCATCCTCGCCAACCACATGGCCATCCTGGAGGATCACCATGAAACGGCGTGGCTGCCCCGGCGCGGGATCGATCGGTTCGATCGACATGGTCACCACCAACGCGCTGCCGTTTTGACCGATCTTCAAGCCACTGACTTTGACCGTTGCCTTATCGGTCTCTGCCTTATGGAGCGCTGCACGCAAATCTATGCGCAGATCACGATGGATCAGACTAAAGACATTGAGACTGGCATGACCCGAAGGCGGATCGATGAACTTGCCGGTGCGGCCGGAAAAATGCAGCACATCATGGTTTTCGTCGACGATCATGTAAGCAGGCGCATACCGCTCCATGATCCGCTCGGCCTGCTTCGTCAGTACGGAAACATTGTTGACGGCCGAGCGCATTCCCGACGGCGTGGCCGTGGACGGATTGCGCTCGGTTGCCGCCGACAGCGGAAAATCCGGCAGCAGACGCGTCATGGTTTCGATTTGTCGAAATATCCGGAAGCGGCGATCTATTGGGGAAAAAAGCTTTCCGTGCCGGCTGACATTTTCGGAATTTCCAAGGAAGAGATAGCCACCGGGCCGCAGCGCGAAATGAAAGAGGGGAATGACCCTGTTCTGAAGTTCTGCGCCCAGATAAATCAGCAGGTTGCGGCACGAAACCATGTCGAGCCTTGAGAAGGGTGCATCCTTGATGAGATTGTGCTGCGAAAACAGGCACATTTCCCGCAGTTCCTTGACCACGCAATAGGTTTCGCCCTCCTTGACGAACCATCGCGCCAGACGCTCGGGCGTAACATCCTTGATAGCGGAGGCGGCATATCGTCCGACACGCGCCTGCGCCAGCGCGCGGTTATCAATATCGGTGGCAAAGATCTGGATGTGCGGCACGATGTCGAGCCTCGCCATCTGTTCACGCAAAAGAATAGCAATGGAATATGCTTCTTCGCCCGTGGCGCAGCCAAGCACCCATATACGGATGTGATCGCCCGCTCCCTTGCCTTCGAAAAGTTTCGGAATGACCTCGCGTTCGAGATATTCGAACTCTTTCGCATCCCGGAAGAAATGCGTCACGCCGATCAGCAGGTCGTTGAACAGGCTATTTGCCTCGTCGGCATCGGAACGCAGAAATTCAAGATAATTTTCGATGGTATCAGTCTGTGTTACCTGAATGCGGCGCTGCACGCGCCGCAAGAACGTATTGGGCTTATAGCCATGAAAGTCGTGACCTGTCCTGTTGCGAAGCACGGCGGCAATCCGCGTCAACTGCGGCCCGGCTTGCATAACCAGTTCGTCGAAATCCTGCGCCAGCGTCTGGCGCTGGAGGCTGCGAATCTGCGCCTTGATGCGGGTTGCCAGTTCCTCGGCAGACAACACCAGGTCCGCCACCGCAGCCGCGCTTTTCGGCTGTGAGGACGGGTGGGATATGTCGACAAATTCCGGGCCCCTTTCCGCTAGCGCCAACCCGCCTTGCTCCTTGACAGCAATAACGCCGAGAGTGCCGTCCGTCCCGCAGCCGCTCATAACAACCCCGATGGCCCGCTTTTGCTCCTGCTCGGCCAAAGAGACCAGGAAGCTGTCCATGGTCCCGCGTTCACCGGATGTGTCGAATGCGTGATTTATCAGCAGCCGGTCATTTTTCAAGGCGGCGGTCACGCCAGCCGGAACGATATAGATGCGCTCGGATTCTATTGCTTCCCCATTCGAGGCCCACCGCACGATGCGGCCGCTCACTGTCGCCAGACGGGCCTGCAATGCGTCCTGATCGAAAGCGTCGCGATATTGCAGTACGATGACAAATACGGCGCCCGGAGAAGAGTGCATATGCTCGAGGAAAACTTCGAGGCCGCCGGTCTCCATCCCGGAAGCTCCGATCCCGACTACGATCGGCAACCGCAAAGCAGCACCTTCGTTGTTTTCAACTCCGGCATCAGTCAAAAGCTCGTCGCTTTTTTTTACCCGAGATTTCTTTGTCACGTCTGGCGTTCCATGCTGTCGAGCCGCCGAGACGGCCCATTACGATTTCGGCTTCGTTCCCGCATGCATTTCGAGGTCAACGACCTCAGACCCGCTTTCGTGAGGGTCCTTGTCTTCCATGCCCTGAAGAATGGCCGTGCGCAAGACATCTACGTGCTTTCTGTATTCGCTAGCCCGCTCCTCATGCATTTCCGCCATGCCCAGGCGGTTGGCCTTTGAGGCTTCCTTTGCCATACGGCTGACGAGAGCAGCGCGTTCCTCCACGATTCGCAGCGCCACGCGCATGGCGACATCAATGGAATCGCGCTGTTCGGCAATTAGTGCCTTCGCAGTATAGGCATGGCCGATTTGGCAGCGAAACCGCAGGGGTTGCGTATCCCGCACCTCCGATAAAACACCCCCGCATTCCGGGCATGTCAAGGGGGAAGTGTCGGCTAGTTCCTTGATTTTAGAGGTGTCTGCGCGCGCCCCTGCGGCGATCTCCACTTCAATCCTGACACCTGCCGGTAACGGTCGCAGTGGCCCCGGCGGCTCCGATGCGAAGCGAAGGATTGCCTTTGCCAATTCCGCGGATGTCGCACTGAGATCGACGGGAGTGGCTTCCAATGCCGATGTCGGCATTTCAGGGGAAGCCGCATCGGTCGGAGCTTGAACCAAGGCGATGCCCCCGGCTTTCTTTATTGTCGCCAGGCCGGATGCGCCATCGTTCATCCTGCCGCTGAGAAGGATACCAATGGTTCTTGGACCATAGGAAAGGGCGGCGGAGCGAAAGAGCGAGTCGATCGAGGGACGAGAGAGATTTTCGCGGGGCCCGTTTCCCAAGGCCAGCTTCTCCTTGATCACTAGCAGGTGGTAGTTGGGAGGAGCAAGGTAGACATGGCCAGGTAGAATGACATCGCCATCCTCGGCGTTTTTTACAGGCAAATTGCAGGAGGCGGAGGCCACGGACCTGAATATACCGGAGCTATTTGCCGGGACGTGGACAATGATGATCACCGCCGCCTTCAGGTTGTGAGGCAGGGCGCCTAGAATGGTTCTCAGGGGATCGGATGATCCCGCCGATCCGCCAATGACGATGATGTCGCGATTTGCCATCACACCCTCACATGCCAGGGGAAACCAGCGGCGGCAGAGTTTGTTCCATTCGTGAGGGGCAGGGGATTTACCGTCGAATATCTCCCGCGTTTCGATCTTCGGTTGCCGATCTCTTTTCAGCCACCATGACGGCCAGAACGGTGATCAATACGAGGAGGAGATATGCGCGACGTCAAATCCTTTGGGTGCTGCCATGCGCATGGAACGCACCCGGCAGCCTGTGATGGATTTGCCTCTGCGCAGGAAATCTTGGCAAGCGGGGAACCAATCGGCCGCGGAGGCTTTGCTCAAAAGGAGCGGATTGGAATGGATGTTGAACGACGGCCCACCCTGTCACAACGAAGCCCTGCGATAGGAGGCAAGCAAATGTCGAAATCGGATAATCCTGGCGGAAACGATGCAGCCGCCATTCACAAGGACGCGAAGGGCCAATATCGCAGGCTGCTCAAAAAGAGCCGCAACAGCGGTATCTCCAGCGCCAAGCCGAAGGTGATTACCGGATCGGACGACGCGACAGTGAACAAGAGGCCGCCGGGCGAGAAAAAGCCGGAGAAGGACTGGGATCTCAACTATGATCCCGCGGATATGAACGAAGGCAAATATCGGGGATAGCTATATTTTTTCCGAACGGGAACCTAGGGCATGGACGCAAGTTCGGAAGCTGGATCGCGTGGATTTTTGTCCCTTCCTGTAGGCCCCTGTCGCCACCTGCGCGGTCCACCTTCCTATGTCCGGGACGAGGTGATCGATTTTCAGGCGACGTGCCAGTTTATTCATACGTCTATTCATCAGAACCGGCCTCACACATCGCATCAGACGATGCCGAAGAATTTTGAGTATCCGCACGGAACAAGCTGGCGACGGAGTCGTTCTCTAGGGGACGCGAAGAGCGCTTGAGAAGCCTGAAGGGCGTCAGGCTTCGTCGCGGCAACTCGCTCAATACAAGATCGTTGGAATGATCCGACCGGCGCCCCGCCCGGACGCCGGATGCGGTAGTCGCGCGTTTGCATTAGCGGGGCGATGCAAACATCGCGTCGATCGTCCCGATGACGCGGCTATAAGGAGAGCGTTGTGTACGATACGTCCCGATCCGCCGACTTAAAGGCTGAAATCGTAAATCTCATTCCGGCTCTTCGCGCCTTTGCCAGAACCTTCCATAGGAATTCCGCCGATGCCGATGACTTGGTTCAGGAAACCTTGACGAAGGCCCTCGCCAATCTTGACCAGTTCGATCCAGGCACACGGCTAAAATCCTGGCTGTTCACCATCATGCGCAACACCTTCTGCACGAAATTCCGCATAGCCAAGCGGGAGTCGCCCGGCAGCAAGAAGTGCGTCTCCGGATTCGGTGTGGAGGCACCCTCGCAGGAATGGACGATCCGCGCGAAGGAACTCGAGCGAGCCTGCAACCGGCTGCCGGAGCCTTATCGGGCGGTGTTGGAATATGTGGTTATTGAGGGCCGCTCTTACGACGATGCGGCGGAAAAATTCGGATGTGCGATCGGCACGATAAAGAGCCGGATAAACCGCGCCCGCCAGCAACTCGCGGCTCAACTCGATGAGGACTTCGGCTGAGATCTCGAAGCCGCGCCGCTTTCCCAGGTTTCTGAAAATAACAAAAGGCCGACAGCACTTACAAGGACATGCGAAGAAAAAGCTCCAGCGACCGAAGAACGCGGGAACATTCACAGTGCGCGATGGTTCGAGGTCGTTCAACGGCGGCGCCAAGAAGTGCCGACGCCAAGAACTGATTTTCCTCAAGAGCCGGAGCGATGGAGAAGACCATGCAAGCTTCAAGGGACGAGAAGATCCGCCTGCGCGCCTATCAAATTTGGGAGCAAGAAGGGCGGCCGGAAGGCCAGGATCTCGATCATTGGCAGCGTGCCGACAGCGAGATCGAACAAGAACAGTATCAAATGCAGGCCGAACAGGATGCAATACCCTCGGCAACCGAAGAGACGGAGTCTGCGACGCAGGCCATACAGGCACCCGAGGCACCACCGTCTCTATCGACCGATCGGGTGAGCGCAAAGCGTCAAAGTGCCCCGCTTACAGGCTCGGTCGCGGAAAACAACCAAGGCGTTGCAAGATCCAAGAGCTGAGGCGCCGCTTCAAGGTCGATGCAGTGGTCCACGGCCGCGCGCATCGGCGAAACTATCAGGGCCGCACACGCGCCGGAACCCGGTTTTCAATGTCGCGGCCTCGGCCCATATCTAAAAGCCCACCGACAAGCCCTAATGCGCACAGCGATCCCTGGGTCGAGACTCAATCAAATCCACCAATTGATGATTACAGCGATATAGCATGCTGCGGCGAAGTTTATGGCGAGCTTGTCGTAGCGTGTTGCGACAAGCTCGCCAGTCCTTAAGACGACAAAACATGCATTCGATGATGTTTCTGCATTTGTAGGCCTGGGGATCGAACGGCTGGATTCGTTTGCGGGTCGGGTTATTGGGAATGACAGGATGGGTTCCTCGCTGAATGAGGAAGAGCCGCAGGGCATTGCTGTCATAGGCGGTATCGGCAGCGCAGAGACGACTAGGCGGCAGGGGTTCGAGCAGGCTTATGGCGACAGGAGCGTCGCCGCGCTGTCCGGGTGTTATTTTAACCGCGACGGGGCGGCCGCAACGATCGACAACAGCATGGATTTTGTCGATCTGCCGCCTCGCGAGCGACCGATGGCCCAGGCACCCGCCCCCCCTTTTCCGCCCGCAGCCGAGCGGTGGGATTTGGCGGTTGTGCTGTCGATCACTGGATATCGGTGTCATCCGTCTTGACCAGTGCATCGAATAGCTGACGCCAGATCCCACGCGCCGACCATCGATGGAACCGTTATAAATCGTCGTCGAAGGTCCATAGCAGGCCGGGCAATCCTGCCAGCGGCAGCCAGACTTCAACACATGAATGATGCCGCTGATCACGCGGCGGTCGTCGGTGGGGGCGATCCGGGTTGGTTAGTCGGCAGCAGTGGTTCAATCGCTGCCCACTGATAATCATCGAGCCAGAATTCCCCTGCCATGATCCAATCTCCTTCAAACTGGCACATTGAATCAAAGACGTAAGATATAATCAATCGTATGATTGGGTTTTCAGCCTAAGGGGCTTAGCGATTGGAACAGAAAAGCTTGTCGTTGGTTCTTTGTGAGAATCGAGGATCTTCATCATGGCCACCCAACGGTGGGTCCTGTAACGAACCAGATCGCAGCGGCAACCGTTAGGGCCGCCAGGCACAGCCAAAACAGAATGCGCATGGTTCTATCGACCGATCCGGTGGAACTCGTGGAGGCGCTCCCATAGAACTGACGATCGCGCCGTCCCGTTCGTTTTCGCGGGCGGTGGGTCCCTAAGGTTGTCCGCGATCGATCGCGCATGGCGTCTCGGTCAGAGCTTGGCGGCCGCTCCTCCTTTCCGCAGCAGCAGGAATTTCTGGGTGACAGCGGCCAGATTGACATCAAGCCATCTTGCCATCGCCTGCTCTTCGGCGAGATTGGACTGCAGGGCGGTCGTCGCGGCAGCGAAGCCGCCGGCATCGGCGACGGTCAACAAGCACTTGTAGGCGGCGATCTCAAAGTTTTCGAATGCGAAATTGGCAAAGGAATTCTTCAGGATCTCATCGCCCGCCATCGTGTGACCCATGGCCGTCATCGCGCCGGTGAACGACAGGGCCATGTCCTTGAATATCGAATGGTCTTCGTCAAGCCCCTCGAGAATCTCCTCAAGGCGCACAAGCTGACCTTCGGTTTCGCGAATGTGCTGCTCGAGTTTCGCAGCAACTTCCGGATAATTTTCGATGCGCGACAGTTGCGGCTTCATGATGCTGAGCGCCTGATTTTCCATCGCATGGGCATTCTTGAGGCCGACGATAAAAACGTCGCGGATTTCGCTGTCTGCCATGGGGTCCTCCAATGGTTGGTGGCTCCGAACCCCAATGTGCCGGCGTTGTTCCCGAAGAGGCCGAT
Source organism: Rhizobium sp. NXC24 (assembly GCF_002944315.1). NCBI lineage: Bacteria > Pseudomonadati > Pseudomonadota > Alphaproteobacteria > Hyphomicrobiales > Rhizobiaceae > Rhizobium > Rhizobium sp. NXC24. The sequence goes on along the minus strand of NZ_CP024314.1, from coordinate 1,225,115 downwards.
CGTCAAGAGGTGGCAGAGATGCGGCACATGTGCATCGCAGCAAAAAACTTCGTGCGAGGGGTTTACAAGCAATCCCTTGAATGGGAGTTTTAGGCATCGAGAGTTGCTGAGGCGCGCGGAGTATTTGTCTCGCGCGACGGCGGTGCGCATGTTGAAAAGGCAGGCAGCACACCGCTGGATCGGCTCTTACCAACCAAATCAATCCGAGGCTGAAAGTGCGTTTTCGCATTGTGTTCGGCTGTCGATGCAGCGCTTCGGCGCGCTGGCATTGATATAAATGCAATTGGGCTTTTGTGATGAGATTTTTTTCAACGGCTATTTTTCTTAGTGTCCTCGCAAGCACTGCACCGTTTTCGCATAAGGCTCATGCCGGCGATCTGGTGATCTGGACGCCGGTCAAAGTCGCTCCGCGGACCTACCACACGACGATCGGCTTTCGGTTGCCCATGGCCTGGGAAATGAGCGCGGGTGCCGATCTTGGTCTCGCAGGCGCGGCCGGTGGAAAGATCCTGAACGGTTCCGAACTCGCCACATTGTGGGGACGAGCGGTGGACGAACGCAGCAATTTTGCCAGCAATTTGCAGCGCGAGGTCGCGGTGCGGGTGGATACGCTGAGGGGGAGCGGAATGTTGTACCTTGGCCGCTCGCGAAACTGGATCGTCTCGCAAGATCTCGACATGCAGATGCTGCGGTCGTTGAACGTGACTACGACGCAGACCGCGCCTACCTCCGTCACCGCCTCGCAGGCGGTAAAGATGATCTTTCCCTCGAGCGGAACGTCGATCTCGGCGAGCGGAGAGCTAACGGACGTCAGGGGTACCTTCTCAAGTACATTTGCCTTAAACCAGGCGATTGTGCCCAATCTCAATCTCACCGCTTCACTCACGGACCCGCTGACGTTAACGCCAGCGGGCAATGTGCGGGTCGATTATCGTATCAGGTGGTGATGCGTGCAGTTCACAACGGCACAATCAGCCTATCTCAGCGACTATAGATGCCATCCAGCAGTGCCGCCGAGGCGATCAGCTTTTCGCATGCGGGATCATATGTTTCGCCGGCGGCAAGGCGCATCGCCCATTCTGAGGCGGCGCGCCCACCCCATTCATCCGGCGGTGCTGTAAGCGTCTCCGTCCCGGTTCCGCGATGGTGCTCGGCGATGAAATCGTAAAAGGATCCATTGACGTTACGCAATGTCGCTCCGCCCTTATCTCCATAGAATCCCGCACTGATGATGGCATCGCAACCGGCATTCAGGCGCCACGAGCATGCCATCCGCAGGACGGTGCCGGTCGACAGCGTAGCCGTGGCGATAGCGAAATCCTCGACGTCGTTGCCATCGGCCCGGACTGGAACTCCTTCCCAGAAGAGGCTGCTTTCGATCTTCGTCACGGTCGGAAAGTCGAGCGTCCACAGTGCAAGGTCCGCCAGATGAATGCCGAGGTCCATGACGCAGCCACCGCCCGAGAGCGCCTTGTTATAGAACCAGGCCTTGTCCGGTCCGTAGGCGTTGTGAAAAACCATATCCACAGCGAAGATATTGCCGAGTTCGCCCCTGCGGACGAGATCCCGAATGCAGCGCATGCCGCTTGTGTGGCGATACGAAAGATCGACGCCCAACAGCTTGTCCGCCGCGCGAGCCGCTTCGACCACGCGCTCGACTTCCTGCCGCGTGCGTCCGAGCGGCTTTTGGCAGAAGACCGCTATGCCGCGCTTCAGGGCCTCGATCGATTGTTGCGCATGCAATGCGCTGGGCGTGGCGATGACGATGCCGTCAAGGTTCCCTTGCAACAGAGAGTCGAAGGAGGTGGCGATGGCAGCCTCGGGCGCGAGTTCGCGCGCTGCTTCCGCCATGTCCGGCGAAGGATCGCAGATTGCCACCGCTTCGACCCGTCCTGTCTCCAAAATGGCTTTCATACGATGCCGCCCGATCCAGCCGACACCCAGGAAACCAATCCGGGGAGGGCGGACGAGGTTTTGAAGTCGAATTTCTATGCCGACCTCGCTCATGGGAAGACAACCAGAGCTTTGACGAAACCATCGGGCCGATCACGCGTCATGTTCAAGGCGTCATCGAGACGCTCCAAAGGGAACCGGTGAGTGTAAAGCGGTAAAGGATCGAGGCGCCCTGCGCGGATCGCGGCAATGGCATCGCGAATGCCCGCGATATAGATGGCGGGATCGCGCTCATGCGCGTTGACGATGTCAAGGCCGCGCCAATTCCACAATTGCATATTGATCTGCCTCGGCCCGTCCTGGTGATAGCCGGCGACGATGAGGCGGCCGCGTTCACGGGTCAGTTCCGCGGCAAGATCGAGCGGCCATTGTTTTCCGACGGCCTCAATGACCCGGTCGCAGAAGCGTCCTTTCGTCAGCCGCTTCACCCGTTCGATGATCTGCCAGTGATCATCCAGCAGGATCGTCTCGCGGGCGCCCGAACGTCTCGCGAGGTCGAGCGAAAATGGCCGGCGCGAAAGGGCGATGACATGTCCGCCGGCCGCCACGCAGAGCTGTGTCAGTAAGGCGCCGAGAAAGCCGATGCCGACGATGGCAACAGTCTGTCCGGCAACGATCTCGCTGCGCTTGAAGATGTTCAAGGCGCAACCCAGCGGTTCGCCGGGAAATGGCTGGCCGTCGAACTCAGCGGGTAGACGGACAACGGCATTTTCATCTGCGAGATCATGGGTGGCATAGGCATGCTGGCCGAGCGACGCGACACGGTCGCCGACGGCAATGTTCAGGACGTTCTCTCCGACCGCATCCACGACACCCCAGCCTTCGTGGCCGAGGCCTCCGGGCTCGGTCGGAAATTGCATCCATTCGGGACCTGCCCAAGGCGTCAAGTTGGAAGCACAGACGCCACAACCTTCGAGCCTGACCCGGAGCTGTCCAGCGCCAGGTTGCGGAAGAGGCACCTCTTCTATGCGCAGCCGTCCGGCTCCGGTAACGACGGCGGCCTTCATGGTCCGTGTTTGCACCGGGGTGAGCAAGTTCATCGCATCCTCCTGCAGGTGTCGCCGATGGAGCGCCCCTGACGGCAGCGCTTGGAAGCCCGCCTAACTTTGCTGGAACAGGCTTGTTCCGGAAGAAGTCTTTGATGAAGAAGAACTATGCCCGTTGGACGAGCTGGCGGTATCGTTGATTAAGTCCGAAGAGACAAAGATGTCATAGCTTGAGGAACAATCCTTGCGGCTCATGGTTGGGAGGCGATCAAAAGCCCTTCAATCTACAGTCCAAGGTGAATGATGTCACGCATTCTTATTACTGGTGGTTGCGGCTTCATTGGCCGCCATGTTGCTGAAGAACTTATCGAAAATGGATATGAGGTCCGCGTCCTCGATGCGATGATCGACCAGGTGCACGGTGACGCCGAGGTTCATCTTTCGAGTGCTGCTGAGATCATTCGTGGCGATGTGCGCGACAAAGAGGCCGTCCGAAAGGCGCTGCAGAATATCGACGGCGTCATTCACCTCGCCGCCGAGGTGGGCGTCGGACAGTCCATGTACGAGATCGCCCGCTATGTCGGTGGCAACGATCTCGGCACGGCGGTTCTCCTCGAAATGATAATCGGCCTTCCGGTCAAGCGTATCGTCGTTGCCTCGTCCATGAGCGTCTATGGCGAGGGGCTGTACGTATCGAGATCGGGAGAGTATTTCGGCTTTATACGCCGCAATGGCGCGCGCATACGGCAAGGGCAATGGGATCCCTTGGGTCCAAATGGCGAGGTGCTTGTTCCGGCTCCGACGGATGAGGAGAAGCCGGTTGATCTCGCATCGATCTATGCGCTCACCAAATTCGCTCAGGAACGCCAAATCCTCATTTTCGGCGAGGCCTACGGCGTCGAGGCCGTGGCGCTTCGGCTTTTCAACGTGTTCGGTGCCGGCCAGGCGCTCTCAAATCCCTATACCGGCGTACTGGCGAATTTCGCATCCCGCCTCGCCAACGGGCACCCGGCGATGATCTTCGAGGATGGCGAGCAGCGCCGGGATTTCGTGCATGTGGGCGACGTCGCGCGTGCTTTTCGCCTTGCCCTGGAGCAGCCGCGGGCTCCGGGTCACGTCATCAATATAGGCAGCGGCCAAGCCTATACGATATCTCAGGTCGCCATGTTGCTGGCCGAGGCGATGGGCCTGCCACAAATTACCCCCGAGATCACTGGCAAATCCCGTTCAGGCGACATCCGCCATTGTTTCGCCGATATTTCCAAGGCCCGGGAACTGCTCGGTTTCGAACCGCGGCACCGACTCGACAATTCGCTCGGTCCGTTTGCCGAATGGGTTCTCGCAAGTGGCGCGGTCGACCGGAATGCGGAAATGACGAGGCACCTTCAAGAGCGGGGGCTTATCTCATGAGACCAGGAAGCGGACACATTGCCATCGTCGGAGGCAGCGGCTTCATCGGCAGCAATCTCGCCGAAAGCTATCTTCGGGATGGCGAGGAGGTCGTCATCCTCGACAATCTCAGCCGTCCCGGTGTCGAAGAGAACCTCCGGTGGCTCAAGGACCATCACGCCGGCCGCGTTCATCCAGTGCTCGCCGATATCCGCGATTTCGGCGCCATAGAGTCGGTTTTTTCAGATGCCAAAGCAGTCTTCCACATGGCTGCGCAGACCGCGGTAACAACGAGCCTCGTTCATCCGATGGATGATTTCGAAACCAACGCGCACGGGGCGATCAATGTGTTGGAGGCCGTGCGCAAAGCCGGGCGCGATGCGCCGTTGGTCTTTGCTAGCACCAACAAAGTATATGGCGGTATCGAGGGGATCGCCATGCGGGAACTCGATGACCGGTACGTTCCGGCCGACGAGATGCTGCGTGTGCATGGCTTCGACGAAGGGCGGAAACTGGATTTCTGCACGCCTTATGGCTGCTCGAAGGGGGCCGCCGATCAATATGTCCTGGACTACGCCAAGTCCTACGGCATGCCGACGGCGGCGCTACGCATGAGCTGCATCTATGGCCCACGCCAGTTCGGCACAGAGGACCAGGGTTGGGTTGCCCATTTTCTCACCTGTGCATTGCAGGGCACGAGAATCGCGATCTATGGCGACGGAAAGCAGGTGCGCGACATCTTGCACGTGAACGATGCCGTCGCCGCCTACCGAGCTCTCATGCGGTCGATAGACCACCTGAAAGGTCGGGCCTTCAATCTCGGCGGCGGTCCGCAAAATGCAGTCAGCATCGGCATGGTGCTGAACGAAATTAGCAGACTGACTGGTCGTCCCCTAGAAACGGCAAATGGCGACTGGCGCCCCGGCGACCAGCTCTATTTCGTCGCCGATACACGAGCGCTGCAAAACGCCGTCGGATGGAAGCCTGAGATAACGTGGCGCGACGGCATTCGCGATCTGCGCGATTGGCTCGTCGAAAATCGTTTCCCGGCTTCGCGGTTTCGCCAGCCGAGGAGGGCGACGGCATGAACGGCGCGCTCGGTGTCAATCTGGATCGCTTTTCGAAGCCGGCCCATTCTCAAATGCAAGTCAGCCGGCCGCGCCGCATTCTGATGACCGTCGATGCCGTCGGTGGCGTCTGGCGCTATGCCATGGATCTCGCCAAGGCGCTGAGACCTTATGATGTCGAGACGGTTTTTGCCGGCCTTGGACCGCCACCATCCGCCGAGCAATCGCGGGAAGCCTGCGAGACTGGAACTTTGACCTGGCTGAACGCTCCCCTCGACTGGACGACGGAGAGTGAAGACCGGCTGAACCTCATCCCCGATCTCCTGGCCGGGCTGATCGAGGAGCATTCGATCGACTTGCTCCATCTTAATTTGCCGTCGCAGGCGGCGTGCTTGGACATCGACCTGCCGGTAGTGGTGGTTTCGCACTCCTGCGTCGTCACCTGGTTCGATAGTGTTCGCGGTTGCGATGTTCCCGTCGGTTGGCTTTGGCAGGAGCGGCGGAATAGGCTGGGTTTCGATCGTGCCGATGCCGTCATGGTGCCGAGCAGCAGCCATGCAGGCGCGCTTCGCCGCTGCTACGGGCCGATCGCCAATCTCGAAGTAGTCTATAATTCCTGCCGTTTCGAACCGCCGCCGGTGCGGAAAGAGGAGATCGTGCTGGCGGCTGGACGCTGGTGGGACGAAGGCAAGAACGGCGCCGTTCTGGATCAAGCCGCCAGCCTTTGCCGCGCGCGCGTGCTGATGGCAGGTCCGACCGAAGGACCTGCCGGCCAGCATTTCGCCATCCGCAACGCGGTCCGCCTTGGCGAGCTGCCGCATCAAGAGGTGACGGCTCTCATGGCGAAAGCCGCGATCGTGGCGTCGCCTTCCCTTTACGAACCCTTCGGCCTTGCCGCTCTTGAAGGAGCGCGCGCTGGCGCCGCGCTGGTCCTCGCCGATATTCCCACCTACCGCGAGCTTTGGAACGGCGCGGCGCTTTTTGCCAATCCGCGCCATCCCCGGTCGTTTGCCGATGCGATCGACAGGCTCGTGGACGATGGCGCCATGCGAACCGCTATTGGTGAGCTTGCACAGCGGCGCTCGGGCGAATTTTCCGCGGGCGCGCAGTGCCAAGCACTTCTGAACGTTTATGCGCGCGCCATGCAGCGTTCCGGCAGCGTAGGGCAGCGGGGGAAGCTATGAAGTTTCTTTTCTATACTCATTCACTCGTTTCGGATTGGAATCATGGCAACGCGCATTTTCTGCGTGGGATCATGCGCGACCTCATCAGGCGCGGCCACGATGCCGTTGCTCTCGAACCGGCAGGATCGTGGAGCCGTGACAATCTGTTGCGAGACCAGGGGCAGGGGGCGATCGTGGCTTTCCACCGCACCTTTCCCCGGCTGCACTCCACCTCGTATGATGAGGGTTTTGAACACGAGGCCGCGGTTGGCACGGCCGATGTCGTCATCGTACATGAATGGACCGATCCGGCGCTGGTTGCCCGCCTGGGCCGGGCGCGAGGGCAAGGTGGCAGGTTCATCCTCGTCTTTCATGATACCCATCACCGAGCCGTCTCAGCGCAAGGAGACATAGCAGCCCTTGCTCTTGAAGATTACGACATCGTCCTGACCTTCGGTGAAACATTAAGGGAGCGTTATCTCCGCGCCGGGTGGGGGCGCAATGTCTTCACCTGGCACGAGGCTGCGGACGATGCGCTCTTCAGACCCATGCCGGATGTCGAGAAGAAGGGCGACCTGATCTGGATCGGAAATTGGGGTGATGACGAGCGCAGTGCTGAGATCGCTTCGTTTCTGATCGATCCGAGCCGTCGTCTTGGACCGGATATGGTTACGACCGTCCGTGGAGTACGCTATCCGGCGCAGGCACTCGAAGCGCTCCAAGAAGCCGGCATAAATTATAGCGGCTGGATCGCCAATGCGGAGGTGCCCCGCGCTTTCGCAGAAAACCGCGTCACCATCCATATTCCGAGACGTCCTTATGTCGAGGCACTGCCGGGCATACCCACCATCCGCATGTTCGAAGCGCTCGCCTGCGGCATCCCGTTGGTATCGGCGCCGTGGAACGACACTGAAGGATTGTTTCGGGCCGGCAAGGATTTCCTCTTTGCCCGGGACGGCAATGAAATGACCCGTTTGCTGCGCGACGTTCTTTCGGATCAATCGCTTGCCGCGGATCTGGCGACGAGCGGGCTGGAAACCATCCGCACACGCCACACTTGTCGTCATCGCGTCGACGAACTGTTCGCCATTCTTTCCCGGCATGGCCTGACCGGAGAGCGGGAGGTAGCGGAATGAAGATCGCCTTCTATGGATCGAGCCTCCTCTCCGCTTATTGGAACGGCGCGGCCACATATTATCGCGGGCTGCTGCGCGCCCTTGCGGCAAGAGACTATCAGATCACGTTTTACGAGCCGGATGTCTACCAGCGGCAGCAAAATCGAGACATCGATCCGCCGGAATGGTGCAGTGTAGTGGTCTACGAGGGCACGATAGAAGCGCAGAAAAACGTCGCCGTCGACGCGGCGCTTGCGGATATCGTTATCAAGGCAAGCGGCGTCGGCTTTGAGGACGACCTGCTGCTACAGCAGGTGATGAAGGCGGCGCGCCCGGAGGCACTGAAGATATTCTGGGACGTTGATGCGCCGGCCACACTTGCCGAACTGAAGGGCTCATCAGAGCATCCGCTGCGGAGAGCGCTTGCAGGGCTCGATATGGTTCTGACCTATGGCGGCGGCGACCCCGTTGTTCAGGCCTATCGCTCCGTCGGAGCGACCAATTGCATACCGATCTACAACGCGCTCGATCCGGAAACCCATCATCCCGTCGCTGCAGATCGCCGTTTTGACGCGGATCTCGGCTTTCTCGGCAACCGGCTTCCAGATCGCGAAGCGCGGGTCGAATCTTTCTTTCTCGAGCCGGCTGCAAGCTCCCGCGATCTCCGCTTCCTTTTGGGAGGTTCGGGATGGCAGGACAAGCAGATGGCGCCGAATGTCAACTATGTCGGCCATGTCCCGACCAGGGATCACAATGCCTTCAATGTGACGCCGAAAGCCGTTCTTAATATCTCCCGCGAAAGCATGGCGCAAAACGGTTTTTCGCCCGCGACCCGAGTTTTCGAGGCCGCCGGGGCGGGCGCTTGTTTGATTACCGATCATTGGGAAGGCATCGAGCTCTTCCTGAAGCCGGGCGATGAGGTGCTGGTCGCCCGGGATGGCCGAGATGTCGGCGATATCCTGGCAGGCCTGACGGCCGAGCATGCGGCTGACATCGGCTGGAGCGCGCTTCAGAGGGTCCTTCGAGACCATACCTATGAGCATCGAGCCGTCGAAGTGGATCGCCTATTCCGGTCGCACTTCGGCAGGAAGGAAGCCGCGGAATGAGCCGGCCCCTCGATATCGTCGTCCTCGGCCTTTCGTTGTCCTCTTCCTGGGGCAATGGTCATGCCACCACTTTCCGTGCCCTTCTTAGAGGCCTGCGGGCGGAGGGTCACAAGGTCCTCTTCCTTGAACGCGATGTTCCCTGGTATGCGGCGCAGCGCGATCTACCAGATCCGGATTTCTGTGAGCTCTCATATTACCATGGAGTCGATGAGTTCATTGCGCTCTTCCGGCGCCGCCTGATCTCTGCCGATGCCGTCATCATCGGCTCCTATGTGCCGGAGGGCGCTGCGATAATCGATGCCGTCGCCGCTTTGCGGCCCCGTCTTCTATGCTTCTATGACATCGACACGCCGGTCACCCTCGCAAAGCTCGGTCGAAAGGATGAGGAATATGTCGCGGGTCGGCAGATGTCGCTGTTCGATATCTATTTTTCCTTCTCCGGGGGCGAAGTGATCGACCGGCTTGAAGCGGATTACGGCGTCGTTCAGGGCAAAGCCCTTTATTGTTCCGTCGACGCGGAGCGTTACGGAAATACGGGCGAAGTTCCCGAATGGGATCTCGGTTATCTCGGCACCTACAGTGCCGATCGCCAGCCCGCGCTCGAGAAATTGCTGATCGAGCCGGCTCGCCGGCTGCCGACCATGCGTTTCGTCGTTGCTGGCCCGCGCTATCCGGCTGAAATCGAATGGCCGGCCAATGTTGCCCGTATCGAGCACCTTCCACCGGCCGATCATCCCTCCTTTTATAGCCGGCAGCGATTCACGCTCAATGTGACGCGCGCCGATATGAGTGCGGCTGGTTGGTCGCCCAGCGTTCGCCTCTTCGAAGCCGCCGCCTGCCGCACCCCGATTATCAGCGATTTTTGGCGAGGCTTGGATGAAGTATTTCCGAAAGACAAGACCATCATCATCGCGCGTGACGCCGCCGAGGTCGTCGAAGCCTTGACCCGTCTGCCGGCCGAGAAGCGGCGGCGAATGGCGGATGCCGCCTATCAGATCGTATGCAATGGCCACACCGGTCGCGCTCGGGCAAAGCAATTGGTCTCGGCGCTCATCAACTGCCGCCAGGAAGCCGATCAATCGGCTCAAGGTATTTCAGCGTAACAGTACAAAGGAGAAATCGGATGCGGCATGGGACCAGAAAAAACATTCTCGTTGCCGGTGGTGCGGGATTTGTCGGCTCGCATCTTTGCGATGCCCTGCTTGCCGGCGGCAACAAGGTGATCTGCGTCGATAGCTATCTGACGAGTTCGCCCGACAATATCCGGCCGCTGCAGAACCATCCGGATTTCACTGTCATCGAGCAGGATATCTGCGATGCGCTGGATATCCGCGAGCCGCTCGATCAGATCTATAACCTGGCTTGCCCGGCATCTCCGCCGTTTTACCAGGCGGACCCGATCCACACCATGATGACGAGCGTTACCGGCACCGGCAATCTGCTGCGGCTTGCAGCGCGTCACGGCGCGTCGTTCCTGCAGGCGTCCACGAGCGAGGTTTACGGCGACCCGGAAGAGCATCCGCAACGGGAGGACTACTGGGGCCATGTCAATTGCATCGGACCCCGTGCCTGCTACGACGAAGGCAAGCGGGCAGCCGAGACACTTTGCTTCGACAGCCTTCGCACGGGCCAGGTGGATGCGCGCGTCGTCCGCATCTTCAACACTTACGGCCCGCGCATGCAGCCCAATGACGGACGCATCGTTTCCAATCTCATCGTACAAGCGCTGCGCAACGAGCCTTTGACCATCTATGGGGATGGGGCGCAGACGCGGTCTTTCTGCTATGTCTCCGATCTCTTCGACGGGCTGATACGGCTGATGAATGTCCAACCGAATGCCGGCTTGCCGGTCAATCTCGGCAATCCCGGCGAATTCACAATCGCCGAACTTGCGGAAATGGTTCTGCAGATGGTGCCGACGCGTTCGACGATCATTCATAAGCCGCTGCCCCCGGACGATCCACAGCGGCGCCGTCCGGATATTTCGCGGGCGAAGCAGTTGCTGCATTGGGAGCCGAAGGTTGCTCTCGCTGATGGGCTGGCGCGCACGATCGCATGGTTCAGCCAGACACTTGCCGAAAAGCCGGTCGTCGAGCGCGCAAATCGTCGGCGCATACCGATCAAAAGTTCAACGGAATTGCCGCTCGGAGCATGATGATGGCCATCGACGCGGAAGAGCGGCAAGATTTGCGCCGACGGATCGCAGAACTCGGCCCCTGGTTTCACAACCTTCGGATCGAAGGGATCGAAACCGCGCCTGACCATTTTCTCGGCGACTATCCAAGCTTCAAGTGGCGACATTTTAAGGACGTGGTGCCCGCAGATCTCAAGGGCTGTAGCGTTCTGGATATCGGCTGCAATGCAGGCTTTTATTCACTGGAGATGAAACGGCGTAACGCCGACCGCGTGGTCGCGATCGATACCGATCCGCGTTATCTCCGACAGGCGGAGTTTGTGGCCGCCCGGACGGGCGTTGATATCGAATTTCGCCAGATGTCGGTCTATGACGTCGCGGGGATCAAGGAAAAATTCGATCTCGTGATTTTCATGGGCGTCCTTTATCATCTCCGCCATCCCCTTCTTGCTTTGGACTTGCTTCGGGAGCACGTCGTCCGCGATCTCATGCTATTCCAGTGCATGCAGCGCGGCGCTGAGACGATTTCGACGCTGGAGAGCGACTACGATTTTTCCGAGCGCGGCATCTTCGACCGGCCCGATTATCCGAAGCTGTTTTTCATCGAGAACCGCTATGCGGGCGATCCGACAAACTGGTTCATACCGAACAAGGCAGCGACGGAAGCGCTGCTTCGAAGCTCGGGTTTTGCGATACTTCAAAATCCCGAGCCTGAGGTCTATCTGCTTCGATGCGGCGAGCGTGACGACGCCGTCGAAAGCCCTCCTTTCATCTACAGCCCCAATGCGGGCTGACGGAAGCGGAGTGCCCGGCCCTCATTGCGACTGGTCGAGGGCCGGTATTTTCCTTGCTCCCAAGATGACATTGCGGTTATCCCTCGATTTGCTGCCGAACAGGGTTCAAGCCCGAACATCGCGGAGTTTCGAATGTTCCTGTTTAGAGAAACCAGCTAACCACGAGCCCGATGCTCGCGGCGAAGATCGCAGCGATCGTCAGGTAGGCCATGACGTTCAATCCGCGTGAATTGACCTTGTCGCCCATGATCCTCCTGTTGTTGGTCATCAGTACGATGAGCAGCAGAAGGGGTGGGGTCGAGAAACCCTGGACGATGCCTGACCACACCAGCGCCTTCATCGGATTGAAGCCGAGAAAATTCATCGCGACGGCGATTGCCGTCACCACGGCGATTGCCGTCACCACGGCGATGATGACGTAGAATGTCGGTGCTTCACGCGCGCTCGCGTGCAGGCTACCCTTCCACCCGAACGATTGGGCGAGATCGTAAGCAGCACCGGTCGTCATTACCGGCACCGCGAGAAAGCCGACGGAAACGACACCGGCGGCAAAGAGATAACCCGCCGCGTCTCCGGCAATCGGCTTCAACGCCTCCGCCGCCTGCGCAGCCGTCTCGATGTCGGTTTGGCCATTGGCATGCAGCGTTGCGCCGGTGCAAAGAATGATGAAATACATGATCAGGTTGGAAAACGTCATGCCGATCAGTATGTCGCGACGAGAACGCCTGAGTTCGCGGTAGCTGGTGCCCTTCCGCTCGATCAAGGTCGTCTGCCCGTTTGCTATTTTCTCTTCGACTTCCTCGTTGGACTGCCAGCTATAAAGATAGGCGGAAAGCGTGGTGCCGATGATGGCGACAAGTATAGAGAGGAATTCCTTATTGAATTCGAGCGATATGATGAAAGTGCCCTTCAGCGTTGCCAGGAGATCGGGCTTTGCCATAAAGGCCGCCGCTACATAGGCGGCCAAGGTCAACGCGAGCCAGCGAAAGATATTGCGGATCAGCGTATAGGAGCCAAAGATCTGCAGAGCGAAAATAACTGCCGCAACGATCGCCACGAGGAGGGGCGCTGGCAAGGGCGCGAAGAGGCCGATCGAGGCGGCTATACCGCCAAGGTCTGCGGCGGCTTCTATCGTATTGCCGAGGACGACGCCTGTCAGGACAATCCAGAGCAGCCAACGGGGATAGAAGTCGTGGATCGCCTGGAACAGACCTCTACCCGATACTTGGCCGAGCTTCGATGAGAGATAGACGATGGTGAACATCATCGGCAGGGTGACCGGCGCTGTCCACAGGATATCCGGCCCGAAACGGGCGCCTGCGCTGGCATAGGTACCTATCGCAGAGGGGTCGTCGTCGGCCGCTCCAGAAATGAGACCCCGGCCCAAGGCGCCGCCCAGGCCAGAGTTTTCTTTGTCGTGAACATATTGGGGGGATTTCTGCTGCATCAGTCCGACCGCTCGTGCGAGCATGTCGCCGGAATTGCCGTCCATCGGAGTGGCAAAACCGATCTAGGCTGGTGTTTTGCGATTTTCACATCGGCTCTCCATTTCAGAAAGCCGAACTCGCGATGGGCTGACTGGTTCCGATGCCACTGCGGCAAGCCCGTAGGCTTTGTGTCAACTTTGCAATATTGTCGGGATGTGGCGAGAGTCATCGCTTTTGCCGGCGGCATATTCGATGACTCTCGATGTTGTTGGCCGTGTCAGGCCTCAAGGACATAGACGATCGTAAACGTATTGGGGTCGACGATTACGATGCGACCGTCGTCAAGTACGAAGAACCGGTACGACTTGTATTGCGGTATGATCTTGACGATTCGCGGCGGGAGCGGCTCAAGCCTGATCGAGTGCGGAATGCTGACACCTACGGAGACGGTCTTGATTTCCGACTCGCGTACCGGCGTGGTGTGCACTTCCTTGATCACCTGCCGCACCTGCGTTTGCTGCTCAACGGTGATGTTGGTATTGGTGGTTGAGCTCTTTGCGGTATTTTCCTGAGTGGTGTTCGTCTGGCTGCCAGTCTTCGCCGTGCCGCTTGTATCAGTGGAGGACTTGGACTGATCCGTTTCCGTCTGCGTCTTGCCTGATGTTGTCGATTGCTGGGTATCGGTGCCCGACCCGGATTTCTGGGTCGCCTCGGTCTTCGGCGTTTTGACGGTTGACTGAGTGTCGGACGATCCGGATTCCCCAGAGCTCTGCTTAGTCATCGACTTTGTGCCGGGCGTTTTTTCCGTAGTTCCCCCTTGAGTCTCACCGGATCCGCTCTTGGTGCCGGTTTTCGGGAGGACAGTTGAATCCTGTGAATCTTGAGCGGTCGCAACGGAATGAGCCACTGGAGAGAGGCTAAGAGCGGCAGACGCCAAGAGAATGTAGAACAGATTGCGAGTCATCTTGAATTCCTTCTGGTACGCTGATGCCAATCAACGGCAAAAGCGCTGTTGCTTCATGATGAGCCGACCATGATGATGTGTTTCCACGGTCCTGCTCACGCAATGGACATGATGGTGGCGGACATCGCCTCGGACGTGATACGTCGATCCGGAGTGATAGCCCTCGTCGTAATAGCCTGAGCTATCGTTGGTGGTGATCGCAACCGGCCGGGCGTGGGTCGGAACTGCCATCGTTGTCAAGGCGCCCAATCCGAGCGCGCATGCGATAAGAAGTGTCTTCATTCGTTCTCCATTCCGGGCGCATGCCGGCCGCGGCGCCAGAGGTGCCGTGGTTCTGCGTTTTACTGGTGAGGAATAATGGGAGAGCCGTTAGGCTCTCCACTGGTCGATCATCGGTCAAGCACTTGGATCACTTTTCGCGACGAAGGCTCAACGATCACACGCTCGTGGTTGACCACCGCATAGGCGTATTTCGGATTTTCCGGAATCGTTCTTATTTTGACGGTTCTCGGCAGCGGCTGGCCAATTACGACCTTCTCCTTAACGACAACCGTGTCCTCGGGCATCGGCTGCTCCTGCACATAGGTGACCACCCTCTGTGGCGGCGGATCGATAGCGGTGCCGACAATAGCGCCTGCAACACCACCGACAGCAGCCCCTACAGGACCGCCCACGATGGCACCGGTGACTGCCCCGCCTGCTGCGCCGTTAACGGTTGACGACTGCGCGAAAGCATACCCGCTCGCTAATGCAAGGGAGAGGGCTGCTACACTGAACACTTTGGTTTTCATCAGATTCTCCTTTGTCTTTCCTACTTGTCCGCGGGTAACGGAGCTTTCGGTAGAACAACTGAAAACCTTGTCTGTTCCTGTTTTGAGGCTTCAGTCGGGGCGCTGTCAGACCTTGGTCCCGGGGGGGGTCGGACTAAGGTCGCAACAAAGCCCCCCGCTATCGTAGCTTGTATGCGGCAAGTGAGCTTTCCTGGAAACAGCCGGTCGCGGGCATCCCCATCAACGACCACAAGCCATCGATTTGGAGCATCATTTTGGCTCCATAATGGGGATCAGCAAAAGCGCTCGCTAGATGCAGCTTTGCCGATGTGGATGCCATGCTACCGAAGGGATCTAATAAGGATGTGACGTTCGCCAGCTGCCCTCTTTGTCACGGGATCCTACGCTGAGCATTTGGATCGGATCGTGGTTGCGCGGCTGGCATGGCACATGGCTGTCGGGAACAAATGTTTTCAGCGGCAGTTGGAATGCCCGGCGAGGTGGTCATCCTTGCTAAAGGTGTCGCATCCCGTATGCGGCCGCCATGTAGGCCCGCCGTTAGTGACTGTTCGCCTCTGCCAACGGCAGGTTGTAGCGTTGGCCTCGCGATGGGCTTCTTCATCTACTTCACAGGGATGCGGCCAGTCGTTAAGCCCGATTCAGAGATGCAAACGCCCGTTTAGTTAGGAATTTGGCGGGACCCATGAACCAGAACGAACCCCATCTTGCACGCCTCGCAGCATATGCGGAAACAATGATGAATGGCGAGATGGCCGAGCAGTTCGGCGCGATCTGTTCTCGCACCGGCGCCGACGGAACTATCGAAGTTCTCCTCATCACCACACGCGAAACTCATCGTTGGACCATCCCGAAGGGTTGGCCGATCAAGGGTTTGAAACCGAACAAGGTGGCGGAGCGCGAGGCTTGGGAAGAGGCCGGTGTCAAAGGCAAGGCCGAGAAAAAGCCCTTTGGCTACTACACATATCTAAAGGTTTTCGATTCAGAAAATGTTATGCCGTCGATGGTCGAAGTTCATCGTCTCCAAGTCAAGAAAGTATGCGCCAAATTTCCGGAGCGCAAAGAGCGTACCTTAGAATGGTTGTCGCCTTCGGAAGCTGCCACGAGAGTGCAGGAGCCTGAGTTGAAGAGCCTGCTTGCTCGGCTGACGGAATCTCCTGCGCAGACGCCGTGGCAGAAGAAATTGGGGCGAGAAAAGAGATCCTTGATCCCACCGTCACTGTCAGGTGAAGCATTTGGGAAGGCGGAACGCCAAAGGGCGACTTGATTGTTCCGATCTATTGCTGCCGCCGCATTCCCAGGCCGACGGTCAGTGGACGCTCGGGATCTTTGTGGCCGCGGCGAAATCCTCGGCCGCCAATTCGCTGATTGCGATCAACACCTCCGCAGGCGAGAAGCCGGAGCCGATCGTTCGTTCGATCAGGTCTTGCAAGTCGGGCTCAATGACATCGCGGCAATCTTCAAGCCGTTCTTCGGAAACGGTCACGCTATACAATTTGTCCATCATTCAACCGTTCGTTCAGCCGCGAGCCGCCGCATTGAAGGGCGGCCCGGGCGGGTATTTCTCTATCGTGCTATCGTGCCGATGATCTTCGTTTGGATGCGGCAAGAAGACCTTCTCGCTGCATCTTCTTGCGAGCGGCCTTGCGATACCGGCTGACCGCCTGTGCCTTTTCACGGATACGGCGCTCAGAGGGCTTTTCGTAAGCCCGTCGTTCCTTCATCTCCCGGAACAGCCCTTCGCGTTGCATCTTTCTTTTCAACGCCCTAAGCGCCTGCTCGACGTTATTGTCTCGGACCAGAACCTGCATTCTGTTCTCCTTGTTGATGCGGTTGATTAAATGGTTGCCGCTCAGCCGAGCTGATCGGCGATCAATTCCTGCAGTTCTCGACGTGTGAGAAGGCAGGGATACGGTTTCCAGTTCTTGTCGGGCCGATTAACGGCCACATCGCGCTCGCGCGGCTTCACCGCCGCGGGCGCGGCAACGATGTTCGGTTTGTTCAATAGAAATCCTCCGCCGGCCGTTTGGCCAGCGTAATCGATAAGAAATAGCAGGAATGCCCATTACGCAAATGAGCGGCGTTGGCTGCGAACGAATGCTCTTGCCGTGGTTCCGGCGAAGCATTTGGCGCGATACACACGGCTTCGCAGCCCTCACGGCTCTAAATGGGTAGTAGGCTAAGCCTTTGCAAGGTGGAGATGGCGCCTCAGCCCGCCTCGATCTCCGGTCTGTCCCGAGCTCCGCCTCCCGGCTGCGCCTAAGGCCTCATTGCCTCCAACTCCTTTTGGAGCCGGTTCCGTTCGGCAACATGCATCTGTTGCAATTCCTCGAAGGTCGATAGCAGCCGACGCGCTTGCGAGGTGTCATGTTGGCCTTGCATAAGTTCGAAAATGATTTGCTTTTGCCGAGTGATATGTCTGCGGCCTTGAGCCACGTGCTGCTTTGCCAATTTTAGATGCTGTTCTACGAGTTGCTTGTCCATGCACAATTGTACGCCTCGGATGATGTGAATGCATCTGCTTCCTCGCTGACGGACGTAATGGCGAGCAGTCACGCCAAGCGCCGAATGCAGCATAGAGACCGCGGGCACGTAGCGCGGCTGTCTCAAACGCGAAGCCGGACGCCGCCGGCAGAAACCTTAGCGCCACCGAGGTTGTTTCGGCGGTGCGTTGGCATGTAGCTCGTGCAGCGGAGCATGCCGGCCCAGCAGCTTGACCAGTTTCTTGGTTTCGGCTGCGTCAACGCCGTGTTTCTTGCAATGTTGTTCCACATCCAGCTCGCGCGGGCCGGGTCTTTTGACTTGTCGGTTTTGCATACTCTTCATGGGACACTCCTCCTGGCCAAGAAACGCTCCCAGTATGCTCATGGTTCATTAGTTATTTCTAAATCGGATGAGGTTCGATCCGTGCAGTTCCGCGCGACCTGCTTCATGTCCTTGGATCGAACGATGAAATAATAACCATTTTACTAGATTTTAGGGGGTTATTAGGCTATCTGAAAGTAGCGACGCCTGTGAAGGCTGAGCGGAGCGATCATAGCATGAAATAAGCTTCAAGTGAGGTAGGTCATGGCCGAACGCAATCCACCAGCAATCTTCGTCGGGGACGCCGCTGGTCTTGATTTTCTAAATTCTTTGGCAACCCCGGTCGACAGGCCTTTCGAATGGCTCAACGACGGAGAGGGGTTCATCCAGTGGCTTCGCGAGGCGGGTCTCGTTCCGGAGCGCAGATTGCAGTCCATTGCCAGGAACGCCATGCCCGGAGAACTCGACTCGCTGGCGGCGCAGGCGCGTTCGTTGCGCGAATGGTTCCGAGAATTCGTCAGGGAGCACAAGGGAAGGCCTCTCGATGCCAGCGCGCTCGAGCAGCTCGAACCATTAAACCGCCTGCTGTCGCGGGACGAACAATTTCGCCAAATCGTCATCGCGGAAGAGGAGAAGGGGACGAGCGGATTGCGCTGGAGGACGGAACGTCAGTGGAAATCGCCAGACGCTCTTTTATCCCCGATTGCGGAAGCGATGGGTGAACTTGTTTGCATCGAGGAATTCTCGGATGTCAAAGCGTGTGAAGGTCAGAACTGCACGCTTCTTTTCATCGATCGCACGCGCGGCAAGAAGCGCCGGTGGTGCAGCATGGCGGTTTGCGGTAACCGCGCGAAACAGGCCGCCCACCGCGCCCGAGCCAATTGATAGAAAAATGGCCGCCAAGATGCATGGGGTGCCCATAGGGGTTCCCGACGGCTGCAGAAAATAGACGCCGGCCATAACGCTCATAGTCATCTCGCTTCGCTGAAATAACCAATACAGGCCCATTAAAGAGGTCGCCCGATTCTGCGAGCCAAGACAACAATTCGATTTCCAAATCATTGACTTAGCTTTCCGAGATCGAAACAGATTTCAGGGCAGCAGTCTGCAACGCTGTGCCGTATCGGCGTGCGATTTTAATGTAACCTTTATAAACGCACTTGACTGGTTACTAGCTTGGTGTAACCATGTTAACGTCATCAATCAGGTTACCAAAGGAATGGTTCCATGACGAAGGTGCACTATCGGAAGGTGGATGTGGATGGGCTCGGCGTCTATTACAGGGAGGCGGGTGATCGAAAGAACCCCACACTTCTCCTGCTGCACGGGTTTCCAAGTTCCGGTCATATGTTTCGCGACCTGATCCCAGCTCTGGCCGCGGATTTTCATCTGGTGGCTCCCGATTTGCCGGGCTTCGGCCAGACCGATCTGCCGCCGCGTTCCGCGTTCTCCTACTCGTTCGACAATGTCGCCAAGGTGATTGATCGCTTTACGGAGGTGATCGGGCTGAAGCGGTTCGCGATCTATGTGTTCGACTACGGCGCGCCGACCGGCTTCAGGCTGGCGATCTGGCACCCGGATCGGATTACGGGGATCATTTCGCAGAACGGCAATGCCTATGAAGTGGGATTGAGCGAAGGCTGGAACCCGATCAGGGCTTACTGGAACGATCCGTCTCCTGCCAATCGCGATGCGTTGAGATCGTTCCTCCAGCCGGAGGCGACGGTATGGCAATATACCCATGGCGTGACGGATACGACGCTGATTTCGCCGGACGGTTATTCCCTCGACAATCACTACCTCGCACGTGAAGGGGCGACCGACGCCCAACTCGACCTCTTCGGCGACTACAAGAGCAATGTCGCTCTTTATCCGGAATTCCAAGCGTATTTCAGGAAGCACCAGCCGAAGTTCCTGGCCGTCTGGGGCAAGAACGATCCGTTCTTCCTGCCGCCAGGCGCGGAAGCGTTCAAGCGAGATATTCCAAGCGCGGACATCAGATTTTTCGACACGGGCCACTTCGCCCTTGAAACGCATTGCGAGGAGATCGCAGCCGCGATCAAGGATGTCTTTTCAGGTGTCGAGTGAGTTTATGACGAGGGCCTGGGTAACCGGGCCCCGGCCTCGCTGTATGATCAACCGCTGTGCCGGGCTGGTACAATTAGCCTTTCCCCGTGAGGTATTCCGGAGGGTTGCGCCAAAGCGCTACGTTTTCTTAACTAGTTCACTTCATTCGATATTTTGATTTTCATGGCACAACCGCGTCGAAGGCGAGGTGACCTATGAAAGAACTTCCAGTTTCATCGCGGATTATTAAATCCGTTTTTTTCCATCCAGACGATGGCCGTCTTTATATTCGCTTCAAGAACGGCGAGGAGCGTCTCTTTACCGGCGTTCCAGAAGAGGCTGCCCAGGCCATGGTAGAGGCTTCCTCGCCCGGCCAGCACTACATCGAACGTATCCGTACTCGCTTCGAACGCGTTGCTTGAAGGGGGTCCAAGCAAGCCGCAGAGCGGTTTCTCATTCGGAATAGCGAAAGACCAAAAAAGTGGAGCGGTTCGGCTATTTGAAAAGCCGAACCGCTTTCGGCGTTCGAGGATGTCAGATAGGCTATCATGAGGGTATCATTCCCGTGGAAAATTGCGCGAAAAGCGCGTTATTTCGAAGGTGTAACCCATGCCTGTTCTTGTGGTCGCCTGCAATTTTTGATTGAACATTTGACAGGACTAACTTCATTAGCATAATGTAAATGACTGCTGGACGCAGTGTTCCCAACGAGGGGAGCGTCGTCGGAATCAATCAGGCGTGGGGCTTAAATTCGGCAATTGTTAAATTATTTATGCGTAATATTTGAAACATAACCATTTGATACTTGTTGAATGGCAAGTGTCGGCTCGGTCCGTTAGATCCCAAGACGACAGGAGATTGAAAGCGATTACGAAGCCTGAAAGTTCCCAGGACAGGACGGAGACCGGAATGGCAGCCAGTAGCGTCATTAAGTTTGACATTCCTTTGCCGGTCAGCAGCGCACCCGACGTGCTTTTCTCGTTTTACGACTGCGATTTGAATCTCATTATGTCGTCCGAGAGGTTCCGGGCGTTCTACGGCGACGAAAAGACCTCTCAGGCCACGCTTTTCGGAATATACCCGGAGCTGGATGATCCCAGCATGGACATGTTCACCGAACAGGCGGGCAATACCGGATGGCTGCGGAATGTGCAGTTCCAAAGAGCAGGCGAGGCGCTATGCGATCTTATCATATTCCGGCCTGCCAATGGTTTCGCAGTTGTTGAGACGAGGAATCCGCTTCGTCAGGAGCCGTCCCCTGACGAAGCGGACCGGGCGTTTCTGCTGCATGAAGCCAATCACGATGCTTTGACCGGCCTGCCGAACCGGCGGCAGTTCGGTGCGCGCCTGCACGAGGCTTTATCAGGCGGAAAGAGCGGCATCGCATTGATGCAGCTCGACCTCGATGAGTTCAAGCCGATCAACGACACTCTGGGTCATGCCGCCGGCGATATCGTCTTGCAGCAGACCGCCGAGCGGATACGCAACGTTCTTGGACCGGGAGAGACCGCATACCGGCTGGCGGGCGATGAGTTTGCCGTAATTCAGCTCCGCAAGGGCCAGCCGGCAGAGGCGGAGCGACTGGCTGATGCGTTGGTGAACGCTTTTAAGAAGCCGTTCCTGGTGAATGGGATCGCAGTGTTTTCAGGCGCAAGTATTGGCGTAGCGCTTGCCCCGCGGGATGGCAATGAGGAGGACCAGCTCATGCGTGCCGCCGATATTGCTCTTTACGCTGCAAAAAGTGAGGGAAGAGGCCGGGCACGCACTTTTGAGCCGGCCATGATGATGGTTCTGGAGCAGCGGGAATTGCTGAGGCGAAGCCTGCGCGTGGCGCTGCAGCATGGCGAATTTTTTATCGAATATCAGCCGCTGGTGGATTGTTCTGGATCCGTCGCCGGTTTCGAAGCTTTGTTGCGGTGGCATCATCCGATGATGGGTATCATCCCACCCTCCGCATTCATCCCAATGGCGGAAGCCGATGGAATGATGCCGGAAATTGGCCAATGGGTCTTGGAAGAAGCCTGCCGGCAGGCAATGACGTGGCCGCCGCACTGCATGGTCGCGGTTAATCTCTCGCCCGCCGAATTCTTGACCGGAGGCTTCACCGACCGGGTATCGCAGACGCTCGACACGATCGGATTTTCGGCTGAACGTCTTGAGCTCGAAATCACCGAAGGTGTTTTGCTCGAGCGCACGATCAACAATCTCGATACGTTGAATACCCTCAATGTCCTTGGTATTCAGATCTCGCTCGATGACTTCGGTACCGAATATTCCTCCCTGAGCTATCTGAAGAACTTCCCCTTCGATTCCATAAAGATCGACAAGTACTTCATAAAGGATCTGACGAACGACGATAAAAGCCAGACGATCGTTCGCTTTATCATCGCGTTGGCGCATGGGCTGGGCATGAAGGTCACAGCCGAAGGCGTGGAAGACCAAGCTCAAGCCGAATGGCTCATTGCCGCCGGCTGCGACCGTTTGCAGGGATATTTCCTTGGTCGACCTCTGCCTGCATCGTCCGTCCTGGAGTTCCTCCAGCGTAACGATACGGCAAAGTGGCAAAGTCAGGAAAAATAGGTGGTGGGAAGTTGACGGGACGCTTCGGACCTGTTCCGTGGGTAGTCGCGAATATTGGAGTATCTTCTTTCATAAGATGCTCTAGAACAATTCCAGGAAAACTGCACATTTCCGCCCGGAATTGTGAGACCATGAAAATAGAGCGGTTTTGTGCATCCATGAGAAGCTGACCGTTCCAGGCGATAGGGGATCGGCATTGAGCGAGCAAAGCGCAGGCCGCACTGCATTACCATTTCATCCGATGCTTGAGCTGGAAATGGAAATGGAAGTTTTCATGTCCGATTGGCTCCACTGCAATCAGCTCTCAAACTACGTTGCGCGCATGGTGAGCCACGACCGAGGCGATCCGGTCCGCCACGCCAATTTGCTTTCATCCGCGCTCAACGAGCTGTTTGAAATCTCGTTTCGCTCCGGCTGCGCTTCGGGGCGGCTTCACTGCAATGTTTCCCGAGGGGATGGCTCGGAGCGGATTGCTCTGACCTTTCCCTGTGCCCCCGCACAACAACACCGGTACCGTGACGCAAGCGCAAGGGCGAAGGGAGGCGGCGCTCTGCAAAGATATCTCGACGCACTCGCCGATGAAAGCTCAGTCTCGGAAGAGGACGTCATTCTGCTCGGCTTGGCGATCAACTATGACGCATCGCTATCGCTGCAACAGGTGGAAGATCGAGCTCTCACTGTGGTCGTGGACATTCCAGTGGAGGGACTACTGAATTGAGCTCCCACGAACCGGTTCCGCTGTTTTCGGCTCAGTTCGATCTAAACAGCCAGGAGTTTTCACTTTCAGGCATCCTGCGGCCGTTATCACCCGTAGACATCGCCGATACCACCGCCTTACTCGAAAAGAGCATCAATCAAGTCAGAGGCGTCTTCTACATAAATGTCAAACGCCTCATTCATATGAATGCGATGGCGTATAACGCTTTGGCGCGGCTTCTGGTCAATGCGAGCCGGACACGGCGGGACATTCGTTTCGTGGTGGTGACATCCAGTGTTGTTGGATGGGCGACAAGGACATTCCGTCATCTGCATGCGATCGAACCGAAGATTGCCGTAGAGGCGTATGATTCCGCCTTTTATCCGGGCCAGACCTTTGTCGAAGACCAGAGTTTCATCCCCATCCTGCGGACGCAGACGAAAATGACCTGGCGCCACGAACGCGAGATCTTACCGCGTCACGGCATGCGCGCCGGCATTGCGATGGCAGATATCTGCTGTGGGATCGGTGATTTCGCCGTATTGGCCCATAAGGAATTCAAACCGGCGAGGATCGTGGCGCTCGATCATTCGATGGCCAGTCTCGAATACGCGCGCAAGGTTGCTGCCGATTTCGATATTCGCGATATCGAATATACCTATGGCGATGCATCACAGATGCTGCTCGAAGACAATCAGTTCGATCTGGTGACCTGTCGCCATTCGCTGCAAATTTTCAATCGGCCCGATCTATTGCTCAAGGAACTCTACCGCATCTGCAAGCCGGGCGGCCGCGTATACATCACCAACGAAAAAAACTCTCATTGTCTTGGCGAGCCGCGGGCGGCAAGCATACAATGGACCTACAATGAGGTGGCGACGCTGTTCGCCCATTTTGATATGGATGTCGAAATGGGCCCTAAAAGCCGCCGCCTGCTGTTGGATGCGGGCTTCGAGGCCATCGAGATGGAAAACTTCATGGTCAGCAACCTCGATGGCGATCCCCAGGATTTCGCCGATGTTATCACCGCCTGGGAAAATGTTTATGCCGGCGAAATGTCGGTTCGCCGGGGTGATACGCCGGAATTCATCAAGCGTTTCCGCCAAGGCTTCCAGGATCACATCTTCGCCGCCCTTCATCCGAAGGGTTATGCCGGCTGGCCTATCTGGGCCGCCTCGGGGCGGAAGCCGCTATGAGCAGAAAAACTGGCCGATTTTTCTTTCCCGGCATCCGGTCGTTTCGCGCGAAATTTGTCCTCGTGGTCGGCGGAGCCGTCCTTTTTGACCTTCTCGTCAGCGGCGGATTGGCCCTGTGGAACGTGCAGCGATTGTCCCGCGACGCGACGTCCGAAGTGGGCCAGGGGCTTGAACGTGCGAGCCAGGATTATATTCGATCCTATGCGGACTCGACGGCTGCCCGCGTGGGGCTGCTTCTCAATCAGGTGCATTCCGATGTCAAAACGCTCGCGGGCGTTCTCCAGTCGCAGATAGATCATCCCAACCGAAACAATGCGGTCGGCGAGGCGCTGGCGCAATCCGAACCTGGCGCCATCAAGCTCACTTACGATCCAAAGGGTCGGTGGGCGCAGAATCTTCCCGGTACGCCGTCCGTAATCAGCGTCTGGGGCTACCTGCTCGACCAAAATCATCAACCGCTGCCTGCGGTGCAAAAGGATATCGAGACCAGCACGGTTGTCGATCTCGTCGCGCCGAACCTGCTGAAGAGCGGCTACTCCAAGCTGCAGATGTATTACATCGGACCCAAAGAGCGGCCGATCTTCAGGACGGTGCCTTATACCGACCAGGCGCAGACCTTTGACAAGCTATATCCGGGCCACAACGATGCCAATTTCTGGGATTTCTTCTTTCCAGGCATCTATGAATCCTGGCAACAATGGGCACGTGAGCCGGGCTCGCGTCCTGTCGCGGACGATATCACGCAAACCGCACCCTATACCGACGCCATCACGGGTAAGCTGATCGTCAGCTTCTTCAATCCTCTCTGGTCTTCCGACCGCAAGGAAGTTGCCGGCATCGCCGGCGCCGATATCACGCTGGATCAACTGGCCGGTATCGTCGAA